>NZ_JARVSL010000025.1:0-74044 GCF_030209215.1 Pseudomonas sp. efr-133-TYG-23
GATTAAATTCCGAAACCCCAATTGCGAAAGCAGTTGGGGTTTTGTTTTGCGCGCTAGAAAAGCGTTGTAGAGCTTTTTTCCTTTCCTTCGTCGTCGATATATAGCTCCGCTACAACGTCATGAGGAACTGATTGTCTCGTGACAAACACCATTGCGTACCGTTGAAGAAATCGATGCAAAGCGTCTCTGCATTTTTGGTAAGGTGCAGCTCATTTTCAAAGGGACTTATCTTCATTCGCAGGACGCGGCAACGATCTTTTTCAAAGAGATGCTGTAGAAATGCCTGAAGTGATACCGATCAAGGACCACGAGAAAGAGAATCGCCTGGTCAACAAACGCCTGCTTGCCTGTGCGCTGTTGGTCATTGGCATTACCTGTGCCCTGGTGGGCCGTATGTATTTTTTGCAGGTGGTGCAGTTTGACTATCACTCTACGATCTCCGAAAACAATCGCGTCCACGTCCTGCCTATCACTCCCACCCGTGGGCTGATCTATGACCGCAACGGTGTAGTGCTTGCCGACAACCGCCCCAGCTATAACCTGACGATCACCCGCGAGCGCACCACAGACCTTAAAGGTGAGCTGGACACGATCATCGATTTGCTGCATTTGCCTACCGAAGATCGTGGATTGTTCGACAAGGCTCTCAAGCAGGCACGCCACCCATTTGTTCCTGTGACCTTATTTTACGAACTCACCGAGGAACAGATCGCAGTGCTGGCTGTGAATGAGTTCCGCCTGCCCGGAGTTGATGTAGAACCCCAATTCGTTCGGCATTACCCTCTGGGTCCGCATTTTGCTCATTCGATTGGTTACGTAGGACGGATCAACGAGAAGGAGTCGAAAGTCATCGACTCGGTGGAATACCGTGGCACCCAGTCGATCGGTAAAACTGGGATCGAGCGCTTCTACGAGTCCGAGCTGCATGGTCATGTGGGTTACGAAGAGGTTGAGACGAATGCTCAGGGCCGGGTGCTTCGCGTACTCAAGCACACCGACCCGGTCCCTGGAAAAAATATTGTCCTGAGCCTCGACGTCAAACTTCAGGAAGCAGCAGAGCAAGCCTTGGGGGATCGCCGTGGTTCGGTGGTTGCTCTCGATCCGCAAACCGGTGAAGTGCTGGCCATGGTCAGCAAACCAAGTTTCGATCCGAACCTCTTCGTCACCGGCATCAGTTTCAAGGAATATGCCGCACTGCACGACTCTATCGACCGGCCTCTGTTCAACCGTGTCCTTCGGGGCCTGTATGCGCCTGGCTCGACCATTAAGCCCGAGGTGGCCATTGCCGGCCTCGACAGCGGTGTCGTCACTGCCCAAACCCGCGTGTTCGACCCTGGTTACTACCAGTTACCGGATTTTGACCACAAATACCGCAACTGGAACCATAGTGGCGACGGTTGGGTGGATATGGACACGGCCATCATGCGTTCCAATGACACCTACTTTTACGACTTGGCCCATAAGCTGGGGATCGATCGCCTGCATGACTACCTGGCTGAATTCGGCCTGGGCCAGAAAGTGTCCCTGGATATGTTCGAAGAATCAGCCGGGCTGATGCCATCCCAGGCTTGGAAGCGTGCTACACGACGCCAGCCGTGGTTCCCCGGTGAGACGGTGATCCTCGGCATCGGCCAGGGCTATATGCAAGTCACCCCGTTGCAACTGGCTCAGGCTACCGCTTTGATCGCCAATAAGGGCGTATGGAACCGACCACACTTGGCCAAGACCATCAATGGTGTGCCGCCAGTAGACGAAAACCCCATGCCCAATGTGGTCCTTAAGGACCCGCGCGACTGGGAGCAGGTTAACCATGGTATGCAACTGGTTATGCACGACCCACGCGGCATCGCGCGGGCGGCCGCGCAAGGTGCGCAGTATCGAATCGCTGGCAAGAGTGGTACCGCGCAGGTTGTGGCGATCAAACAGGGTGAGCGCTACAACCGCGAGAAAACGCGGGAGCGTCATCGTGATAACGCTTTGTTTGTCGGCTTTGCCCCGGCCGAGCATCCAAAAATTGTTATTTCGGTCATGATCGAAAACGGCGAGGCCGGAGGCCGTGTGGCAGGGCCTGTGGTGCGGCAGATCATGGATGCTTGGTTACTCGACCAAGAAGGACACCTTAAACCGCAATATGCGACACCTGCTAAAGCGCCTGGAGATCCTCACGTCTGAGTCATGGTTTCCATTCATTCCAGCTCTCTACGCCCTCGTAGACCAGCCATGGTTTAGCCTGGGCGGTCCAGATGTGCGAGGTTGGCCGGACGCCGGGATCATCGTCCAGCGTCGCCACTCGCACAATGACATGGGGCTGGTGTTCTCGCTCTGCGATCAAATGAGAGCCGCAGCGTGAGCAGAAATGCCTGAGCTTGCCCGGCGAAGACTCGAAGGAGACCAGCAGTTCTTCCCCTTGCATCCAGCGAAAGTGCTCACGCATCACCCCGGCGGTGGTGACAAACGGTGCCGCATGCACCTTGCGGCAGCTGTCGCAGTGGCAGTGGCTGACAGGCATGTCCAGGCGGCAAACTTGATAGCGCACCGCTTTACAAAAGCAACTTCCGTTGAGTGGGTCAGTCATAAGGTAGGGTCAGGTCATGGACGGGTCATCATCATTGCTTACAACTCCAGGTTGCGCATTGTTTGATGTCACCTACGGTCAATGGAGGAGGTGACTTATGCACGTATTAGATCGCATCGAGCGAAAAATCCTGCTCAACGCTTCACGTAAAAAAGTCTGGGACGCGCTGACAGATGCCGAGCAATTCGGCCAATGGTTTGGCATTGCTCTCAAGGGCAAGGCCTTTGTCGAGGGGGAGACCGTTGAGGCGCCGATCACTTACCCCGGTTATGAGCATGTGATCTGGAAGGCCAGGATCGAACGCATACTGCCCCAGACCCTGTTCTCGTTCCGTTGGCATCCATTCGCGGTCGACGACACGATCGACTATGACAAGGAAAACCCGACCCTGGTGGAGTTCACTATCGAGGACCATGCGCCCGGTATTCTGCTGCGGGTGGTTGAGTCAGGTTTCAACGAAATTCCCGATGCCCGTCGCCAGAAGGCGTTCAAGATGAATTCCCGAGGCTGGGACGAGCAAATGGGCAACATCGAGAATTTCCTCAAATGATGCCCACTGTGTATTTACTATCGGAAACTGTCTGACAAGGAGAGTGCCATGTCTGGCCAACGTCATTACCTCGGATTCATGCCGCCCTACATTCTCAATCGCCTGATTGATCATGGCTCGGAATGGCAGCGTTCGCGCGCATTGAAAACCCTGACGCACGTCCGTCAGTTTTTGCCCGCGACCGCTCGCCAGTCCCAAGCGTCCGTGGCCGAGGCCCATCAGCCCGGTCAACTGCAGCGCAATATTTACGATGCTCAACACTTGACCGTGCTGCCGGGCGCGCTGGTTCGGGTCGAAGGTCAGCGTGCCAGCGGCGATGTCGCCGTAGATGAGGCGTACGATGCCTTGGGTGCCACCCATGACTTTTTCTGGCAGGTCTATGGTCGAGACTCTATCGACAACCGGGGCTTTGCGTTGGCCGGCACCGTGCACTACGGAGAGGGCTATGAGAATGCGTTCTGGAATGGTGCGCAAATGGTGTTTGGCGACGGCGATGGCGAGGTGTTCCAGCGGTTTACGCGCTCGCTCGACGTGGTGGCGCACGAACTCACCCACGGTGTCATCGAAAGCGAAGCGGGCCTGGTCTATCGCAATCAATCCGGTGCACTCAACGAGTCGATTTCCGATGTGTTCGGTGTGCTTACGCGTCAGTACGTCCTGAAGCAAACTGCAGAGCAGGCCGACTGGCTGATCGGCGCCGACCTGCTGACCGACAAGGTCAAAGGTAAAGGCCTGCGCTCGATGTCCCACCCTGGCACCGCCTATGATGATCCTGTGCTCGGCAAAGACCCGCAGCCTGCGCACATGGACGATTTCATCAATACCCAAGACGACAATGGCGGTGTGCACCTCAACTCCGGTATTCCCAATCGCGCGTTCTACCTGGTCGCCATAGCACTTGGCGGTTCGGCCTGGGAGCGGGCTGGCCAAATCTGGTATGACACCCTCTGCGACAAAAACTTGGACAACGACGCTAACTTTCAGGCCTTTGCTACTCTGACCGTACAACATGCCCACCAACGTTTCGGCACTGAAGCGGCTGATGCTGTGCGTAAAGCCTGGGAGGAGGTTGGCGTCGGTCTAGCAGGAGAATCACCCAATGAAAGAACTTCCGGCCTTGGGTAACGACGCCACCGTGCGCCTGTCCCGTCAGGGCGGCCAGGTGACCACCATGACCCGGCCGCGTGAAATCGAATTTGCTCAGTGCAATGTCGACGAGCGTGAGCAAATCTGCAATGTGCTGAACCGTTGCCTGCCGCAAACGTCGACGGACGTAGGCCGGGGCGATCAGCGCTTCTATCAGATTGAAGTTCGCTATCGCTCGGACAATCGTGATGATCAACTGCGTTTTACGGTACCGGAAGACCAGGCCTCGGAAGAGCTGAAGCGTTTATGGGACAAAGGCCAGGTGTAATACCCGTTCTGCGTGAGTATTACTTTTCGCCCTGAAGCTCGCGCCGCGTAGAATCACCGGCTCAAAGCGATTTCTGAGGTGCGGTACGGTGGATTTACAGCAGGGTTTTGTCCTGACCCGGCATTGGCGCGATACCCCGGCGGGCACGGAGGTCAGCTTCTGGCTGGCCACCGACCAGGGGCCACGGTATATCCGTCTACCTGTGCAGACCTCCGTGGTGTTTATCCCTGAAGCCCATCGCAAGCCGTTGGATTGGCTGCTCAAGGGGGAACGCGATGTCGAGTTGCGCCCGCTGCAGCTGTGTGACTTCCATCACCGCCCCGTCCTCGGTCTGTATACCCGCCAGCATCGCCAGTTGATGGACCTGGAAAAACGCTTGCGTGCCGCGGGCGTTGATGTGTACGAGGGCGACGTACGGCCTCCTGAGCGCTACATGATGGAGCGTTTTATCACTGCGCCCGTGTGGTTCGGTGGTACGCCGCAGGCCACGGGCGTGCTGTCGGACGCCCAGATGAAACCCGCGCCGGACTACCGCCCGCCGCTCAGGCTGGTGTCCCTGGATATCGAGACCACCGCCCAGGGCGACCTGTATTCCATTGCCCTGGAAGGCTGCGGCGAGCGCCAGGTGTATATGCTCGGGCCGCCCAACAGCAGCGGCGCCGTGGACTTCAAGCTCGACTATTGCGACAGCCGCGCTCAGTTGCTCGAACGTCTCAATGCGTGGCTGGCCACTCATGACCCCGACGCCATCATCGGCTGGAACGTGGTGCAGTTCGACCTGCGGGTGCTCCATGAGCACGCCCAGCGCCTCAATGTGCCCTTGCTGCTCGGGCGCGGTGAAGAGGCCATGAGCTGGCGTGAGCATGGCAGTCGCAATCATTACTTCGCGGCAGCGCCGGGGCGTTTGATCATCGACGGCATCGAAGCGCTGCGCTCGGCGACTTGGAGTTTCGAATCCTTCAGTCTGGAACACGTTGCGCAGACCTTGCTGGGCGAAGGCAAGGATATTTCTACGCCGTACCAGCGCATGGACGAAATCAACCGCATGTTCGCCGAGGACAAGCCCGCTCTGGCGCGCTACAACCTCAAGGACTGCGAGCTGGTCACGCGGATTTTCGAGAAGACCGAACTGCTCAAGTTCCTGCTGGAGCGCGCCAGTGTCACCGGGCTACCGGCTGACCGCAGCGGCGGCTCCGTCGCCGCGTTTACCCACCTCTACATGCCGCTGATGCACCGCGCAGGCTTCGTCGCGCCGAACCTGGGCGATAAGCCGCCCCAGGCCAGCCCTGGCGGTTTCGTCATGGACTCACGCCCCGGTCTCTACGAGTCGGTGCTGGTGCTGGATTACAAAAGCCTGTACCCGTCGATCATTCGCAGTTTCCTGATCGACCCCGTGGGCCTGATCGAAGGCCTCAAACACCCCGATGACCGCGAATCGGTGGAAGGTTTTCGCGGTGCTCGGTTTTCCCGCACGCGCCATTGTCTGCCGTCGATTGTCGCGCGCGTGGCCGAAGGGCGTGAAGCGGCCAAGCGCGAACACAACGCACCGCTGTCCCAGGCCCTGAAAATCATCATGAACGCCTTCTACGGCGTGCTCGGCTCCAGCGGCTGTCGGTTCTTCGACACGCGTCTGGCCTCCTCGATCACCCTGCGCGGTCACCAGATCATGCGCCAGACCCGCCAATTGGTTGAGGCCCAGGGCTATGAGGTGATCTACGGCGACACCGACTCCACCTTCGTGTGGCTCGGCCGTGCGCATTCCCAGGAGGATGCCAGCCGCATCGGCCAGGCGCTGGTCACGCATGTCAACGATTGGTGGCGCGAGCACCTGAGCACCGAGTTCGGTTTGCAGAGCGCCCTGGAGTTGCAATACGAAACCCACTTCACGCGCTTTCTGATGCCTACCATTCGCGGCGCGGAGGAGGGCAGCAAGAAGCGCTACGCCGGCCTGGTCGTGCGCAGCGATGGTCAAGAAGAGATGATCTACAAGGGCCTTGAAACCGTGCGCAGTGACTGGTCGCCCCTGGCGCGACAGTTCCAGCAAGAGCTTTACCGCCTCATCTTTGACCGCAAGCCGCACCAAGCGTACATCCGCGATTATGTGCGTCGAACCTTGAGCGGCGAACTCGACGAGTTGCTGGTCTACCGTAAACGCCTGCGCCGTCGCCTGGACGATTACGAACGCAACGTCCCGCCCCATGTGCGAGCGGCGCGTTTGGCAGACGATTACAACGACCGCCTGGGTAGGCCGCGCCAGTACCAGCGTGGCGGCTGGATCAGCTATGTGATCAGCGTCAACGGGCCTGAACCGCTGGAAGTGCGCCAGGCGCCGATTGACTACGATCACTATGTCACCCGCCAATTGCAGCCGGTGGCCGACGCGATTCTGCCATTCGTAAATGATGATTTCAGCACGTTGGTCGGCGGGCAGATGGGGCTGTTCTAAAACACTTGCGATGCACGGTCGGGCGTGTGCACGCTTGGGGCTCATCGCCATTAAGGAGAGGCCATGATGTATACGCTCTACGGCACCGACGAATCCGGCTCATGCATGATCGAAATCGCCTTGCAGCGTTGTGCAGTACCGTGGCGTCGGGTGGACGCCAGCTCCTGGCACGACGGCGAAGGCAGCGAGGCCCTGGCGCGTATCAACCCGCTTAAACAGATCCCGACGCTGGTGATGCCCGATGGTCAGGTACTGACGGAGAGCGCCGCCATCCTGATTCACCTCGGCCTGGCATTCCCCGACGCGCACCTGCTGAGCGGCGACCGCGTGCAGATCATCCGGGGCCTGGTTTATATCGCGGCCAATTGCTACTCGGCGATCGGCATCATCGATTACCCGCAGCGCTGGTTGGGCGAGGCGCCGGAGGCGGTGCAAGCGCAACTGGTCTGTGGCACACGCCGTTATCTGCATCAAGCCTGGGTGGTATTCGCCGAACAGTTTGCCGAGCAGTTGTTTGCCGACAACGGTGAGCCCAATGCTCTGGGCATCATGGCGGCGGCGGTGTCGCGCTGGGACGCGGCGCGGGAGGCGTTGAGCGCCGTGGCGCCAGGCTTTGCGCACACCCTGGCGCGTGTGGATGCCGACCCTGGCGTGGCGCCCGTGTTCGCCCGGCATTGGCCGCAATGGACGGTGTCGTGATGATTCTGCAATCAGGCGAAACAATCCCTGCGGCCCCACTCAACCCCTTGCGTCACGGGAGTCCTGACCTACTCTTTCTCAAAGTGCCGTAGGAATCATCCTTGAATTTGACTGTCGCAGACATGAAACTCAAGAACCCTGCATGAAATTCAAAGGAGGTGCGCATGCTCATCCGGTCGCTGACCCTGGCTACCTTGATGGCGTTTACGGGGCCGCTGTTGGCGGCTGAGGATATCAACCCGCTCAAGCAGGATTTGGGCAAGGCCCGGCCGCTGGTGGTGGTGGAGCTTGATTCCGGCAACGATACGTTGGCCAAACTCAAGAAAGAGCTGGACGAGCCGGCCATCAAGCAGTCCTTTGAAGAACGCAGCATGGTGTTCTACACCGTCAAGTTCGGCAGTATCGGAGCTGAAGGTGAGAAGTTCGCCAAAGACCCGAAAGACAACAAGAAACTCACCCCGCCGGAAACCAACGCATTGATCCGCGCCCTCAAGCTCGGTGCCGGCAGCGGCACCAAAGTGATTCTGGTGGGCAAGGACGGTGAGAAGAAGCTCGAAAAGACCGTGCCGCCGGACACCCTCGACCTCAAGGAATTCTTCAGCACCATCGATCAGATGCCCATGGCGGAAAAAGAAGCCGCGGCGGCTCCTGAGCCCCAACCTGCGGCGCCTGCCCCGGCTCCGGCCAAGGGCGCCAAGCCTGCTAAACCCGGTAGCAAACCCGCGGTGCAACCATTGGATGATTGATGTCGGCAGGAGCGAGCGTGCTCGCTCCAACCGCTATGGCCGCTGTTTGCGCAGCGGAAACGGAAAATAGAAGAACCGCAGGAACGCCACGCGCTTGATCACCTCCCCGATCAACAACGGCGCGATCACCGCCACCCCAAACCCGATACACGCCGCGACGAATTCATGCAGCCCCATGCGCACCAGCAGGTCGACCGTCTTGTGCTGGATCTCGCCATGGAAGATCAGCAGGATCAATGTGGACTGACCGATGTAGGTCATCGCCCGCGTGAGCAGGGGCGACACCATGATCACCTTCGCCAATGCCCAGCACAGGTACACGCCGATCAGCGCCAGCAGGCTGGTCCACAGCCAGTGGTCGTAGCGACGTTGCGCCAGGTCCATGGTGGCGTGGCTGTAGAGGAACACCGCGGCGAACAGCACCACCGACACCAGCAGCGTCAGCCATGAGCCGGCGTGGGTACGCAGCCAGTCGCGCAACAGGTAGCCATACACGAAACAGGCGCTGCTGATCAGCGTGATGTCGAGGCTGAAGGGCAAGCCGGGCAGCACCCACGTGTGCTCGCCGAGCGTCACCGGCAGTTGCCAGAACCACGGCAGCATCCAGATGCCCAGCAGCAGCGGTAAGATCATCGCCGCGCAACTCACCGCCAGCGGTAAACGTTGAATCAGCCGCAGCAGCACCCAACTGAACAGAATCGCCACCCAGAAGTGCGGCAAAAACCACAGCGCCTGCCACGGGATTGTGTCCACCGTGGCATACAGCACGCCGCCGATATCCGGCAGTAACGGTTGGCCGCGCAGCACATCGCGCACGATCACATACACCAGCATGGTAAAGAAAAACGGTTTGAGCAGACCATCGGCCTTGCGCAGCGCCATCTCCACAAACGGCTGTTCCGGCTTGAAAAGCACCCCGGACAGAAAGAAAAACAATGGCAGCACAAACGACGCCAGGATCGGATACAGCAGATCGGGCGAGGTGGCGACGAACCAACTGTGGGCATACACGATCACCAGGATGCCGATGCCTTTGGCGATGTCCATTTGAATCCAGCGATGTTTCACCTCAATGCTCCCATTCGATCAAGCCCAATCTCACGCTTTACGCCACGGCTTGAGCCACAGTCCCATGCCCATCAACACCACGGCGCCGGCCAGTGTGCTTAGCCCCAACTGCAGCCACACGCCCTGCACCGGGAACAGCACCAGGGCCCCCAGGCCCAGTGCCAATGCGCTGAGCAGCCAGTGGCGCATCCACGGTACGGCGCCGAGCAAGCCCTGGCGCTGCATCAGCAGCAGCGCGGTGCAGATCACCCCGGCCAGTGCGGCCAAGGGGATGCCCGCCAGGCCAAACACGAAGGGCAGGGCGCCCAGCAACAGCACATTGACCAGGCTGCCCAGCAGCTCGCAGCGCAGCGGCTGGCGTGTGTCGCCAGCGGCGTAGGCGTAGCGCGCGAGCAAGGCGTTCCAGGCGCCGAACACTAGCGGCACGGCAAACCAAGCCAGCAGCAGCGGCAGTGGCGAATCCATCGTGTGCTTGGGCAGCAGCAGCGTCACCAGGCTCGGCGCAGCGGCCACCAGGCCGACGCCGGCGGGCAGGGTCAGCACGCTGGCGGTCTCAAGGCCGCGCTTGAGCAAGGCCAGGCGCTCATCGCCCTGACGCCGGCTCATCATGCCCAGCAGCACCTGGTTGAGGCTCATCAGTGCAATCAGCGGCAGGTTCATCAGCTTGCGCGCCAGGTTCACCCAGGTCACCGCGCCTTCCCCCAGCAGCGATGCCACCAGGCGTTCGATCAAGGCCAGGCCCTGGCTGGCACCGTTGCTCAGCAACAGCGGGCCGATGCGCTGGCCCAGTTCGCGTAAAGGCGCAAGCCTCAGTTGCCAGCGCCATGGGCGCCAGCCCTGACGCCAAATCGATGGCAACAACGCCAGCGGCATCAACAGGCTGCCGACCAGGCACGCCAAGGCCAACGACTGCGGCTGCGTGGCGCTGCCCGCGAGAGCGAGGTACGCCACCGGCGGCAGGTTGAACAGCAACGACCCCAGGCCCGCCAGCACAAAGCGTTCGTGGGCTTGCAACGGGATACTGAACAAGGCGTGCAGCAGCAACCCCGGCACGCACCAGGCAACGATCTGCAAATTATTGCCGGCCAGGACGGCGGCACTGGCGGCCAGCCCCGGCCCCAGTATTTGCACCAGCCCCGGCGCCAACAGCGTCAGCAGCAGACTGGTCAGTAGTGCAATCAGCAGCAAGGCCGGAAACAACACCGCCAGCCAATCCGCCCGCTCAGCATCCTTGCGCGCCAGGAACAGTGGCAGGGCGGCGGCACTCAGCACGCCCCCGGCCAGGGACATGCGCAGCGCTTCGGGCAGGAACAACGCGATCAGGAACGCATCGCTACGTTCGCCGGCGCCCCACGCCGCCACCAGCAGCCATTCGCGCGCAAACCCCAGGCACAAGCCCAAGAGGGTCGCCACGGTCAGCCATGCGGCGGAGCCGAGCATCAGGAGTGGGCGCCATCAAGCAGCGGCTTGCCGTAAGCCACACGCTTGACCTGCGGCACGCGCGCCGGAAACAGCCGCCGCGCCTCCAGCACATTGATCCCCACCATCAGCCAGAACAGCGCCACCATCACCACCGCAAAACTGAAGTAGTGATCGAACAAGCCGCTGACCAGCGCCGCCAGGATCCCGGCCGTGCTGCCCAGCCACAGGGCATTGTCCTTGGTCAGGCGGATCGGGCCTTTATCCGGGCGCGCTTCACGCCACCAGCGCACGGTCACCGCGACGAACAGCAGCATGCCCACCAGACCGATCTTGTAGATGTAATTGAGCCACAGGTTGGAGATCCCCAGCAGGTGCGAACCGGGCACCGGTGGGTCGGCCTTGAACCCGATACCCAGGGGATACGCCGCCACCGCCTGCGGGAACATGCGGTACTCGTCGAAGCGCACCTCCGTACTGGCATTGCTCGACGAAAAGATGGTTGCCAGGCGATCCTGCAACGGCGGATAGGCCAGCACCAGCGCTACTGTCAGCGCGGCGCCGATCATCAGCAGGCGCCCGGTGTACGGCACTCGCCGCGTGGCCATCCAGATCAAAACCAACGCCAGGCTGACCATCGCCCCACGGCTGCTGGCCAGCAGCAGCGCCGCCGCGCCGAGGCACGCCACGCCCAGGCCGAGGGCGCGTTTCCAGCCTTGTTCGGTCATGCCGAAGCAGAATGCCAGCGGCAACAGCAAGGCCATGATCCCGCCGATGGCATTCGGGTGGGTCCAGGGCGAACCCATACGCGACGACATGGCTTCCAGCCCGAACTTGAGCATGTCGAAGTTGGCGTAGTTGAACATCGCCAGGATCGGCGCAATGCCGGCACCGGAGCGGGTGCGCACGAACACGGCGATGGACAGTAGCAACATCGCCAGGGTGCCCAGCAGCAGTGCGATCACCAGGGCTTCGCGGTGTTTGCGCTGCACCAGCAGTTTGGCGGCGAGAAATACCGCCGACAGGTTTAGCAACCAGCGCAGCCAATTGGCTACGCCACTGGTGTCGGCCTGGATGGTGACCTGGCCGACGATAAACGGAAACACGCTGAACAGCATCAGCCACAGCAGCATCTGGTCGGTCGGCCGCGACGCCAGGCTCGGCGTGGCGGGCAGGCGCGCCAGCAAGCTGTGCCACAGGATCGCGCCCCAGGTCAGGGCCAGGATCGCTTCGCTGACCGTACTGCGGATGCCCAGATTGACGGTGGAGTACGGCATGAACGTCGCCAGCCCCGCAAACAGCAGCAAGCCCCATAACGGGAAGCGCAAAATGGTCACCATGCCCGCGAGGCCAATCACCGCCAGGAATGCCTTGGCCGGTGACAGCAACAAGGCCAGGGCACCAAACAGCAGGCCGAAAAGGATCGCGACGAGGCTTGCCAGATTCACTCTCACTTCAGTTCCTCAATCAGGTCGGCCAAGCGCTGGCGATAGGCCTGGTGATTGAAGCGCTCGGCCCACAGGCGGCGTTGCTCCGCTGAATCCTCAGCGGGCCGTTGGCTCAGGCTGAGCATCAACTGCACCAGCGCCGGGCCGTCGGAGGGGGAGAAACGCGGTGCGGTCGGCGGCGTTATTTCATCCAGCGAGGTACCGTTGGCCACCGCCACCGGCGTGCCGACGCTCAGCGCTTCGATCACCGGCAGGCCGAAGCCCTCGGCGTATGAGGGTTGCCATAGGCGTAAGGCGTGGCGGTACAGCGCATGCAGCTCGCCATCCGACACGCCGCTCAAGGCCCTAATGCCGGGCAGGCTACGCTGGGCCTCGGGCAAATGATCGAGGCTGCCCACCAGCACCAGTTCCGGCACTGCGGGTGATTGGCGTCGCGCCTGCTGCCATGCGTCCACCAAAAATGGCACGTTTTTGCGCAGCTCGCGGGTGCCCACCAGCAACCAATAGCGCGCGGGCAACTGGCGCGCCGTGAGGTCGGCGGCCAGCGCGGAAAACCCGTCGACCTGATTGGGCAGCACGCGGATCTTGCCCGTAGCCTTGGGAAACAGCCGCGCGGTTTCGTCGGCGCTGTACTGCGAGGGGGTCCACACCCGATCGGCGCTATGCACCGCATAGGTGATCGACAGGCGATCGCTGGTCTTGTAGATCAGCGCCTTGAGGCGGTTGGCGTGGTAGTTCTGCAGGGTGATCTGGAACAGGTCATGCAGCAGCACCACGGTACGCAAACCCGGTGGTTTGGGCGGCAGCGGCAGGCCCATATTGAACGTGCTGATATACAGGTCGATGTGCTGCTCGCGTAGCGCCCTCGGCAGAAAACCGGCTTCGAAGCGCAGGCGATTGTGTGGCTGGTGCATGGCGGTTTTTGCGCAGCCCCAGGCCGGGCAGTGGGCCTGCAAGCGCGCTTCGTCGCCCAGGGGCGCCACGGTGAACCGTTCGAGTTCGAGGCCCGGCAGGCTGTACAGTGCGCTTTCCAGCGCATACACCTGGCGGCTGATGCCCGATTGCGGCGATGTGCCAACGGTGCGGTAATCCAGGCCTATACGCATGCGGGTGCCTCGTGCGGGTGCGGCAACAGCGTGGCATAGACACGCTCCAGCTGGCTGGCGGCAACGCTCCAATCATGGGCGCGGCGCACATAGGCGCGGCCGGCGTCGCCCATCGCGGTGGCGGCCTCCGGGTGCTGCAGCAGGCGCACCACCGCATCCGCCAGGCCGGTCGCGCTTTGCCCGCCGAGGTAGTCCAGACCTTCCACCAAATCCAGCCCCGACACACCTTGCTCGGTGCTCGCCAAGGGCAGGCCGGCGGCCAGGGCTTCGAGTACCTTGAGCTTAGAACCGCCACCGTGGCGCAGCGGCGCGAGGAACACCGAACAGCTTGATTGCAGGTGCAGCAGGTCCGGCACAAAGCCTTGCCATTCGATGCGCGAGTCCGGCCAGCGCGCGCGCCAACTGCCAGGCATGCCGAAGCCGCACACGCTCATGCGCGCCTCGGGGCAACGCTCCCAGACCTTGGGCAGAATCTCGTCCAGCGCCCACTCGATGGCATCCACATTCGGCGCGTATTCGTAGTTGCCCAGGAACAACACGCGCTGGGTCGAAGGGTCGGGATGGGCGCCAGCAAAGTGACCGCAGTCCACACCATTGACCACTACCGCCACCGGTTTGCCGGCGATGCCTTCCAGCACCTGGGCATCGCTGGGGGTAACGGCCACCACTTGGGCGGCCTGGCGCATCACCCGCTGCTCCCAACGCTGATAGCGCCATTGGTCGTAGCGGATGAAGGGCAGCGACCAGCGCGGCAGACGGTCGTAGGTCGCGGCGCCGAGGGCCGATTCCACATTGTGTTCGGTCAGCACAAAAGGCTGGGACAGTCGAGCCAACGTCTGCTCGTAGGGCTCAAAGGTATAGGAATGCTCGATCTGCACCACGTCCCACGGCTCTTTCAGCAATTGCTCGAAGCGCTTTTGCAGCGGCCCCGACAAGCCGTTGACGCTGGCCAGCAACGGGTAGGGCGCGAACAATCCGGCCACCAAGGTCTTGAGGCTGCGCAGCGGGCGGCGCGGCAGAATGATCACCTGTTCGAGAAACGTCTCCAGCATTTGGCGGTCGGCGGGCGCCACCGGGTGTTTGTCGTGCAGCAGCAAGGTGATCCGATGCCCGCGCGCGGCCAGGCTGCGCAGCAGGTGGAACTGGCGCGTCTTGCCGCCGCTGGTGGCGGGCCAGGGCGAGTAGGGCAGGATCCATAAAATGCGCATGGCCGTTTCTAGTCCCATAACAGAATTTGCAGGTTCGGTTTGACCGCTACGGTCAGCCCTTGTGTGCCGCTGACCGGGGTTTGCGTGCCGCGCAATGGGTCATACAGGGTGGCGCGGGCCAAACCGGGCAAGTGCGCGTTACCGCCCTTGGCCGACCAGAAGAACCATAGCTTGCGCCCGTCCGCGCGGGTCCAGCTGATGCTGAACAGGCCGTCGGGCAGGCGGTCGGCGTTGGGCGGGTCGGCGGGAGTGAGCGTGGGCCCGCTGACGTCGAGGAAGTTTTTCAGCGCGGTGTAGACCGGCTTGGGGTTGGCGTCGATGTCCAGCAAGCCGTAGGACTGATCGCGCACGCTGGCGCGTTGGTCGAGGTCGCTGAGGGTGAACAGGAAAATCCTGTCGTAGTCCAGCGCGCTCATCAGGGCCAGGCGCCGCACCACGTAATCGGCCTGAGTTTGCGCAGAGATAAGGTCCTGCGCGTCCTTGGGCCCTTTGTACGTCGACCAGCCCCACTCGGTACTCCACAAGGTCTGGACACCGCTGTTGCGCAGGGCCTGGTTGAGCTGGGTGGTCTTGGCGACAAAGTCCAGGTTGGCCGGGTCGTTGCCTTCGGGCAACTGGGTGTACGGGTGGTACGAAATGACCGTGTTCAGGCTGGCCACGCCCAGCGCGCCGAGGGCGTCGAGCATGGACTGGCCGTTGGGCATCTCGCCGAAGAACGCCATGCCGGCGGCCACCACCGGTTTGCTCGGGTTGACCGTGCGCAGCGCCGTGGCGGTGATCGTCAGCAGCCTGGCATACCCGGCCGGGTCGGCCACCGGGCGCCAGAAGCCCAGCAGGTTCGGCTCGTTCCACACTTGCCAGGCGTTAACGCTGGGGTAGCGCTGGGACAGCAACAGCATGCGGTTGGCGAATACGTTCGGGTCTTTGGGCGGGTACTGGTCCTGATAGGACGCGCCGACCGGTGCGGTGGTTGCGAAGGGCGCGGACCCGACCAGATAGAACACCGACTTGAGTTGGTTGTCTTGCAGCTTCTGCACCAACTGATCCAGGGTCGCCACCCGGTATTGACCCTCGACGGGCTCCAGTTGGTCCCAGTGCAAGTCCAGGCGCACCCACTCCAGCCCAAGCGCCTTGAGACGGTCGATCTGTTTCTGATAACGCTCGGGGCTGAACCATAGGAACTGCGCGTTCACCCCGAGAAAATCCTTCCACACCACCGGCTTGCCGGCCTTGAGCACATGGCTTTCGGCATCCGCCGGACGGCCCCAGAAAAACGCCGTCAGGCTCAAGGCTGCAACGACGGCCAGGCTGGCGAGGTACGTGCGTTTACGCGCCATGGCGGGCTCCTGCGATGGCTTGACCGAACAGTTCGACGAATTTTTCCGCAGTCAGAGGCCACAAACGCTGGCGTCCGATTTCTCCGGCGCTTTCGGCCCAGTCCCGGGCCAGCAGCGGTTGACGCGCCAGCCTCAGAAGCTGCTCGCTCAGCGCGGCCACATCGCCCTCGGGATAGATCGCCCCGTTGCCGCTGGCCACTTCCTCGGCAAAGGCGCGGGCATCGGAAGTGATCGCGCCGCGCCCGCAAGCTGCGGCCCAGGACAGCGCACCGCTGGTGCCACGCTGGCGCCCCAACAGGCCGAGTTTTTTCGACTCGCGATAAGGCAACACCATTACATGGTGATCTTGGATGGTCTGAGCGATCTGCTCAGCCGGCAGGTTCAGTTGCCAGTCGACGGCATCGGCCAGGCCCAGTGCGACGATCTGAGCGTTGAGCTGTTCCAGGTAGTTGCCGCCCGCGCCGAAAGCCATCTCCGGCGCGGTGCCGCCGGCCAGTGTCAGGCGCACCCGTTCGCGCAACTGCGGGTCTTGTTTGAATACGTCCGCCAGCGCCTGAACCAGGTCTTCGATGCCCTTGCCGCGGTAGATAAACCCAAAGTACAGCAGGCGCAGGGGCTCCAGCGGCGGCAGCGCAACCGGGTCGATGGCCAGGTTGGCATGGTTGATCACCGCCACTTTGCCGGCGGGCAATTGCATGCGCTGGCTCAGGCACCCCGCGCCCAGGCGCGTAAGGGTAACCAGACGCGTCAGGCTTTGGGCCACCTGACGTTCTTCGCGCAGGGTCAAGGGATCGGCCAGCACCACGGCCGCCTGAGGCATCGGGCTGGGCAGGCGCTCCACCAGATTCAACGGAAATGGCAGACGCTCGCGTCGCCAGACCATGCGCTCCGGGTCGTGTACGGTGGCGGTCAGGGGCAATCGCGGGTAGGCCTTGCGCAGTTCACGCAAGGCCAGGAATTCCCCCAGGCGCCCGCCGCCCAGCTCGGCGTGGACCAGGTCCACGGTGTGCCAATCAAAGGCGCTGATGGCCGACCTGATTGCATCGCTGTTGCCCGCCACGCCCGCCAGCGGGGTCAGCACCGTCACGCCACGCGCTTGGAGTGCCGTGCGGAAATGGTTCGCGTAGTCGGCGATGCCATTTTTCTCCGGCGGCAGCGGCGCGAGCAGAGCGATACGCATCAGAACGCTCCCCGGTATTTGGCGATGGTCTTGAGTACTTTGGACGGCACTTCGAACTTGCGCCGGTTGATGATGATGCCGTCGACTTTGCCGAACGCAGTGTTGAGGATCGATAGCGCATGCTCGACCACCGGCACCGTGCTCTTCTGGGCTTCCACCACCAGTGCGATCAGGTCGGCGCGGCGCAGTGTGATGAACGCATCGCGGTTGTCCAGCAGGGCCGAGGCGTCCAGCAGCACCACTTCGCCCGGCGCCGCCGGCTCAGCGCCGCCGACCCGTACGTTGATGCCGTTTTCATCGAGTAGCTGGCGCAATTGTTCGACCACAAAGGTCACACCTTCGCCATGTCGCGCCGAGGTCAGGCCCAACGTCAGACCCCGTTCGGCGATGCGGTCCGGGCGCAACAGGCTGTAGAGCCGGTAGATGCTCGCATTGAACGCGTTGGTGCCTTGCGCGGTGCTGGTGTCCAGTTCCGGCAGGGTGGTCCACAGCGGCAGGCCGAACTTGCGTTCCACCAATCCACCGTCGTGGATGCGCTGATCCAGCAGGTAGCACAGGTACACCACCAACAGGCCGACAACGATGGCGAACGGAATCGCCAGCACCAGCATCACCAGGGTTTTGGGGAAGATCCGCCCGGGGTTGAGGGTGGCTTCTTCGATCACCGCGATATTGCTGATCTGGCTGTTGTCCAGCTCACGGTCGATGCGCGATTTCTCCAGGTTGTCGACGTACAGCGCGTAGTTACGCTCGGTGGCGCTTAGCTCCCGGGCCAGGCGGGTCAGCTCCGGCTCAATCTCCAGGGCTTGCTTGCGTTGGCTTTCAAGGTTGGCCAGTTGCTTCTGTTGCTGGGTCAGTTGGGTGCGCAGGGCGCGATTGTTGCTCGACTCGTCCAGCAGCACCCGCTGCAAGTGGATTTCCAGGGTGTTGGGCGCGCGGTTCTCGGAGCTTTGCACCGTGTCGCTCTCGCTGGCGACCTGGGCCTGCATGGCTTTGATCGACGCATCCAGGGCTTTGACCGGCGGCGCGTTGTCAGTGTAGGTGCGCATCATGTCAGCCTTTTCCAGCAGCTTCTGGTTGAGCAGGCGACGCAGGTCCTGCTGCTGCGGGTTGAGTGCGATCTGGCGCACCGTGGTGACTTCCTTGGGCTGGCTCTTGAGCTGGTTACGGGTGCTCTCGATGGCGCTGTCGGACGAGGCGATCAGACGTGTGGTGTTGAACACCTCGCCACGCAGCACATTGATGCGCTCGGACAAATCCTCCAGACGATCGGTGATGCTCGCCGCGCCGATTTGATTCAGGTGCGTAAGGATCTGCTGCTTGTAGCTCTTGATCTCGGTGGCGCTGTTGGACACCTGCCCCTCGTAGAAGGCATAGAGGCTTTTGCGCCCCAGGGCCTGGGTGCGTTCGCTGATATAGGTTTCGACCCAGTGCTTGACCACCTCCTGGGCAATCTGCGGATCGCCCCAGGTGAAGGTGATGTCCATCACCGTGGAGCCGGCGGCATGGCTGACGTCAAAGTTCTTTTCCAGGCTGGCGGCGAGGCGTTCCACCGGGGTGGTTTTTTCCACGATGCCAACGGTTTCCAGCACCACGCGCAGGCCGTCGAACACCGCGCCGATGGCGCTCTTGACGTAGTACTTGATGCGCTTCCAGGCGCCTTCCGGCGGCGGTGCGTTATTGATTACTTCCAGGTAGTGCTCGGCCACCGCGCGCACGATCGGCCGCCCGGTCAGCAGGCGCTCCTCGTCGACGATCGGGTCGCGCTGGGTGCTGGGCATGACCAGTGCCTGACGGTTGCTGATCTCGATCGGCAGTGTCGAGTCACGCCCCGGCTTGACCAGCAGGCGCGCGGTGGATTCGTACTTGGCCGGCAGCAGGAATGCCCCCAGCAAAATGATCAGCATCGCGGCAAGGGCCGCCAGTTTGAACTCGTGGCGGAAGATGAAGAACAGGCGCAGAAGATCGCGGAAAGAACGGATCTCGATCATGGGATGTCGCTCCTTTTAATTGCTGCCGCCGCTGGTGCGCGTGTAGTTGTAGCCGACGCCAATGGACTTGGTGAACGGAATCAATTGGTTCAGGTAGGTATCCACCCCCTGGATGCGCTCACCCACATTGGACTTGGGCACAAACACCACATCGCCACGTTGCAGCCGCACCGGTTTGCGCCCGTTGGGACCGGTTTTGAGCAACTGGCTGAAGTCCAGAAAGTACGCGCGGTAGGCACCCTGGGCGTCTTCGCGCAGCAACGCGACCATGCTGGCGTCGCCTGCCGGGTTGATCCCACCGGCGCCGACGATGGCTTGCTCCAGGGTATTGGCCGTGGCGATCTGCACCGCCGTCGGGTTGTTTACCGCGCCGCCGACAATCACCGAGTTGGCCGGCGCCTGGTTGATATTTACTGTCACGCGCGGCTCGCGGTAGGTGGGCGCGAGTTTGCGGGTCAGCTCGGTGGCCAGCTCCGAGGGCTGGCGTCCGGCGACCTGGATCGGGCCCAGAAACGGATAGTTGATCTTGCCGTCGGTTTGCACCGTGTACAGGGTCAGCTCGTAGATGGTGCTGACGTTGAACGCCGATAGGGTGGGCATCTCGCCGGCGTCGCGCACGATGCGCAGTTGGTCGCCGATGCGGATGCGTTCCACCGCCGGCGGCAATTGCGCCAGTTGGTCGAGGGCGCGCTTGCCGTCCTCGACGGTTTTGTCATCCGGCGCCTCGATACGCGCCGGTGTATTGCAGGCGGCCAGGGCCAGCATGGCCAGGGCGAGCAGGGTTCGTTTCATCAAGGGGGACTTCCTGTGGGTCATGATGCTCACCTCCAATACCCGGGAAACATGCTGATGCGCCGCTTGAGGGACACCGGCAGGCGCCGCTCCAGGTGGCCAAGCCGGTAACCCAGCCATTTGAATGCACTGCGTACCAGCACTTCGGGCGCACGGTGCAGCGCGCCCGCCTTGCGCAAGGCAGCCAGTTCCGCCAGCACGTAGCGCTTGCCTTCGCCGCCCGCGTCGCCGAAGGCTTGGCGGATCCACGGCTCGCGGCCGTAGAACACGCCGATATCGAAGTAGCGGTGAAACTCGTCCATGAGTGAGTAATCGTGGGAGTGATGCACCTGCGCCGTCGCGGCGTAGCGCACTTTGTAGCCATCGAGCAGCAGGCGCGCCGCGACGTAGGCGTCTTCGCTGCCGATCACATCGACGGGGAACCCACCCACGGCGTGCAGCGCGCTGCGTCGGTACACGGCAAACGAGTCGGAGCTGAAGCAGGTCTTGATCCCCAGCTCCGGCGCGTCGACCAGGCTTTTGCTGCGGCTGTGGGGCGGGTAGTTGAAGTGCCGCGACTGCGCCCCCAGCAGCCCGGCGTCGGGGTGTGGTAACTGGCGCCCATAGGCGACGCCGTTGAGCGGGTCCTGCTGCAGCTCATCAAGCAGGTTGGCGAAGGTGTCGGGGGCAGCGGGAATGGCATCCTGGGTCATCACGATCAGTGCGTCGCCGCCCACTCGTTCGCTGGCCCAGCGCCGGGTGCCGCCGTGATTGAAGGTGCGCGCGTCGATCACTTCGACCCGTGCGCCGAAGGCGCGAAAGCGCGCCACGGTGTCGTCGCTGGAGGCGCTGTCCACCACCAGCATCTCGTCCGGTTGCAAGGTTTGCATCGCCAGGGCCGGCAGTAACCGCGCCAAGTGGCTGGATGCGTTGCGGGTCGGGATGATCAGCGCGGTACGCATGTCATTTTTTCGCGTCGGCCGGGGCGCGGCCGTAAATGTCATCGAAACGCACGATGTCGTCCTCGCCCAGATACTCGCCGCTCTGTACCTCGATCATTACCAGGTCGATGATGCCGGGGTTGGTCAGCCGGTGTTTGTGCCCGGCGGGGATGTACGTGGATTCGTTGGCGTTGATCAGAAATTCCCGTTCGCCGTTGGTGATCTGCGCCGCGCCGCTGACCACCACCCAGTGCTCGCTGCGATGGTGATGCATCTGCAGCGACAGCGACGCTAAGGGTTTGACCACGATGCGCTTGATCTTGAAGCGGCTGCTTTCCTCCAGCACCGTGTAGGTGCCCCATGGCCGCGTGACGGTGCGGTGCAGGCTGTATGCCGGGTGATTCTGGCGCTTGAGTTCGGCGACGATGTAACGCACATCCTGGCTGCGGTGGGCGTCGGCGATGAGCAGCGCGTCGGGGGTGTCGACAATGATCAAGTCGCGCACGCCGACCGCGCCGAGTACGCGTTTTGGCGAGTCGATGTAGCAGTTGTGTACGTCATGCAAAATCGCTTCGCCGTTAACTTGGTTGCCGTGGGCATCGTTGGGCGTGAGTTGGCGCAGCGCTTCCCATGAGCCGATATCGCTCCAGCCGATGTCGCAGGGGATCACGGCAACCTGGGCGGACCTCTCCATCAGCGCCACGTCGATGGAGATATCCGGCGCCTTGCCGAACGCCTCCGCATCCAGTTCACGCTGGCGCGAGGCGCTGTTCTGCAGGCTCTGGCTGTGTTCCAGCGCGGCGCGTGCGGCTTGCAGCACGTCGGGCGCATGGGTGGCCAGTTCATCCACCAGGGTGCTGGCCTTGAAGCAGAACATGCCGGCGTTCCACAGGTGTTTGCCACCGTCGAGGTAGGCCTGGGCGGTGGCCTGATCGGGCTTCTCGACGAAGCGTTTGACCCGGTTGCCGTGGGTGAGCGCTTCGCCTTGCTCGATATAGCCAAAGCCGGTTTCCGCGTGGTCGGGCTGGATGCCGAAGGTCACCAGGAAACCGGCGTCGGCCAGTTCGCGGGCCTGAGTCACGGCTTCGGCGAACGCGACTTCATTCAGTATCAGGTGGTCCGCTGGCATCACCAGCAACTGCGCCGTATCGCCGAAATGCTCTTGCACATGCAATGCCGCGACCGCGATGGCCGCCGCCGTGTTGCGCCCGAACGGCTCCAGCAACAGGTCCAGGGGCAAGCGGGCTTTGTTCACGCTGCGGTAGTCATCGAGGGTGCGAAACAGCAGGTCGCGGTTGGTCACTGTCAGCACATTTTCCACGCCGGGCAGTTTGGCGGCGCGCTGGAAAGTTTTCTGCAACAGGCTCTGGCCGTCACGCATGCGCATGAAAGGCTTGGGCATATTTTGTCGCGACACCGGCCACAGCCGCGTACCCGAACCACCGGAAATGATGCAGGGGATTAATCCGTTGAGGGTATTCATCAATACACTTCCTTGGTGGACAGGACGGCCGGGACCGTCATGAAAACGATGTACAGGTCAAACCACACCGACCACTTGGAGATGTATTCCAAGTCGTACTCGACACGTTTCTGGATTTTGAACAGGGTATCGGTTTCCCCCCGGTAACCGTTGATCTGCGCCCAGCCGGTGATGCCCGGTTTTACCCGATGACGGGAGCTGTATTCGCTCACCGCCACTTCGAAGGGAATGCCCGCCGCCTTGGTCGCCGTGGCATGGGGGCGCGGGCCGACCATGGACATGTTGCCCAGCAGCACATTGAACAGCTGTGGCAGCTCGTCGATGCTGGTCTTGCGGATAATGCGCCCCACACGGGTGATGCGCGGGTCTTCGCGGGTGGTCTGACGCTCGGCGGTGAAGTCGCTCTGGTCGGTGTACATCGAGCGGAACTTGAATACCCGGATCTCGTTGTCGTTGTAGCCGAAGCGGTTCTGGCGGAACAGCACAGGGCCTTTGGAGTCGAGCTTGATTGCAATCGCCGTCACCAGCATCACCGGCGACAGCGCCACCAGCGCCAGGCTGGCCAACAACACATCCTCGCAACGCTTGATCACCGGCGACCAACCGCGCAGGGGCAATTGCGAGGTGTTGAACATCAGGATGCCGCCCACGTCGGTGATGCGGCTGTGACCGTAGCGCAACGCGGCCATGTCGGGCACCAGCATCACGTTCACCGACATCTGCCGCAGGCGGTTGACCAGGCCGTGGATACGTTGCTCGGCGGCCCAGGGCAGGCAGATCATCACCTGGTTGACCTGCTCGGCGCGGATCAGCTTTTCCAGGTCGCGAGTGTTGCCCAGCAGCGGCAGGTTGCTCAGTTCCTTGGGGATACGCTCGGTGCGGTCATCGATAAAGCCCACCAAGCCGGAGCGAATATCGCCGTTGCGCTGCAGGTGCTCGGCCACATGCACGGCGGTGTCGGTAAAGCCCAGAATCACTGTACGTTGCAGGTATTTGCCCTGGCGCATCAGGCTGCGGTACAGGCGCAGCATCAGCAGGCGTTCCAGGCAGAACAGACCGAGGCTGGCGATGTACCACGCCACCAGGTTGCGCGGGGTCAACTGCGGGAACATCTGCAGAATCTGGTACATGAACAACAGGATGCAAAACGCCGCCGACCACGCCTTGATCTTGGTTTTCAGACGCATGCGGTTGCTGAACAATTCTTCGGAGTAGATGCCCAGCGCCTGGAATAAAATGATGGTCAACGCCGCAAAGAACACCAGCAGGCCAAGGAAGTGCGTGCGCATCTCCGGGGCCATCGGGTCCAGGAAAAACACCAGCACCAACGGTGGCAAAATAGCCGACAGACCGTGGATCAATTTGACGAAAACAACAAAGAATTCAACAAAACCGGCGCGCGTTAAAAACAGGCTGTCGACGGACGACTTCTGTCGCATAAAACATCCCTCATTGCACTCCAGGCGTGTCGTTTCGGCGTTTAAGCAGCAAGCTGCATTGGCGCTGAGTTGAACAACGGCACGCTGGGTAATACGCAACTATCCAATTCAAAAGGATCAATCCAATTGAATTGAATACGCGGGGCTAAAACTAAGGAGCGTTTCCTTTAAGGATTAGTCAACGAGTTGACGATGCTGCGGAATGGCTTGTTAGAAGGGTTAAGCGCTGGAGCTTTCGGCATTTTATTGACCTTCCTTGTTCGAGACTATCGCCTTTGAATATGCTTTTGAGTGTAGGAATAAATATGAGATTTTTCCTGCTCAATGCAAAAAAACCTTTTTCGAAGGGAGGTAGGAAAGGGGGACAAAAGGTCAGGCAGGACCCACTGGAGGCCCTGCCACCGGGCGGGGGAGGGTTCAGAAGTTACCTTTCAGACTGACCGTAAAATTACGCGGCTCTCCCCACCCGACGGCAGGGGCGTCCCGTTGATCGTTCTTGGCGCCGACCCGCCTTTCAAAGCGTATCCAGCTCAATTTTTTGTGTGGGTCGGGCGTGCTGATTAATCTACGGGCTTTCACCCAGGACGACTCGGGCATGATCGATTTTGCAACCTTGGCGGTTTTTTCCGGCGCAGTGCTGTTGTTGCTCCTGTCACCGGGGCCGAACATGGCGTTCGTAATCAGTCATGGCATCTCCCATGGCTGGCGCGGTGGCCTGGCCGCGAGCCTGGGGATCGGTGTGGCCGACATGGTGTTGACGGTGCTGACCGCCACCGGTGTCACCGCAGTGGTTGCCGGTTGGCCGCCGTCGTTCGACCTGATTCGCTATGCCGGCGTGGGCTACCTGCTGTGGCTGGCGTTCAAAACCGTGCAAAACCGCCCCGGTAATGCGGTCGCTGCCGTCGAGCCCGTGGCGCTCAAGCGTGTATTCCTGCACGCCATGCTCAACAGTCTGCTCAATCCCAAGGCGTTGCTGTTTTTTGTCGTGTTCCTGCCGCAGTTCGTACAACCCGAGGCGGGGGCGATTGCCGGGCAACTGTTGCTGCTTGGAGGAATTCTGACGCTGATCGCTGCGATATTTCATGGCGTGCTGGGGTTCAGCGGCGGCGCCATCCGCCGTTGTTTCAGTGGCCGCCCGGGCAGCGCCGTGCTGCAAAGATGGGGGCTGGCCACTGTGTTGACGGCGTTGGCAGTGCGCCTGGCGCTGATGTCCCGGCCCGCTTGATGCCGCCTTTAGCCCAGGCGTGCGGCCGCGCGCGCGGTGATCTCGCCACGGGTCTTGCGCGATTCGACGGTGCGCTTGTTGGCTTCATCCAGCACCGCCTGCGGAGCTGTGTCCGGGCGGCCGGCGTTGAAGGGCGGGGCCGGCGCGTATTCAAGCTGCAACTGCACCAATTGCGCGGCCTCCGGGCTGTACAGCTCGGCGGCCAGGGTCAGGGCGAAATCGATCCCGGCCGTAATGCCCCCACCGGTCAATAGGTTAGCGTCGCGCACCACGCGGTCTTGCACCGGGATGGCGCCGAGCGGGGCGAGCATATCGTGGTAGGCCCAATGCGTGGTGGCTTTGCGACCGCGCAGCAGGCCGGCCGCGCCGAGCACCAGCGAACCGGTGCACACCGAGGTCACGTAACGCGCGGTATCGGCCTGGGCCTTAAGGAAGTCCAGGGTGACCGGGTCTTCCATCAGCGCGCCAACGCCCGAACCGCCGGGCACGCAGATCACGTCCAGGGCGGGGCAATCGGCGTAGGTCATGGTCGGGGTGAACACCAGGCCGGTACTGGAGGTGACCGGCGCCAGGTCCTTCCACACCAAGTGCAGCTTGACGTCCGGCAGCGAGCCCAGCACGTCGTAGGGGCCGGTAAGGTCCAGTTGCTGGATGCCGGGAAACAAAACAAAACCGATATGCAGGGTCATCAAGAACGCTCCGAGATAGGGGTGGACGGCCTCACTGTAGAGGCCTAGGCTTTGGCGAATACGCCATTGAGCCCACAAATCACGCCAATCATGACCCGAACCGTCCACGTCCTCGCGTTCCCTAATGCCCAAGTGCTCGACGTCACCGGGCCGTTGCAAGTGTTCGCCTCCAGCAATGACCTGGCGCGCCAGCGCGGTCTGCCGCTGCCTTATACCGTGTCAGTGATTGCCGCCCAGACGGAACCGGTGATGACCTCTGCCGGCCTGGCGCTGGTGGCCGAGCCGCTGCCCGCCGTCGATGCGCCGTGCGACACCTTGGTGATCGCCGGCGGCTGGGGGGTGTACAGCGCCGCCGATGACCCGTCGCTGGTGGCGTGGGTGCGCGATAAGGCCCGGCATACCCGGCGCATGACCTCGGTGTGCACCGGCGCGTTCCTGCTGGCTGCCAGCGGTCTGCTCGACGGTTGCCGCGTGGCGACCCACTGGACGCGTTGCGAGGAGCTGGCCAAACGCTTCCCGTCGCTGACGGTGGAGGCCAATCCGATTTTCATCCAGCAGGGTTCGGTGTGGACTTCCGCCGGCGTCACCGCTGGCATCGACTTGTGCCTGGCCTTGGTGGAGGAGGACCTGGGGCGCGCCGTGGCGTTGGAAGTCGCGCGCCATCTGGTGGTATTTCTCAAGCGCCCGGGTGGGCAATCGCAATTCAGCGCGACCCTGGCCCTGCAAGAGGGCGGCAGCCGCTTCGCCGAACTGCATGCGTGGATCGCAGAACACCTCACCCTCGATTTGAACATCGCCACCCTGGCCAGCCAGGCTGGCATGAGCGAGCGTAGCTTTGTGCGCCACTACCGCGCCGAAACCGGCCAGACTCCCGCACGCGCTGTGGAGCTGATCCGTGTCGAAACCGCGCGCCGGCAATTGGCCGACAGCAGCGCCTCGATCAAGCGCATCGCCGTGCAGTGCGGTTTTGGCAGCGAGGAAACCCTGCGCCGCAGCTTCCTGCGCGCCCTCGACGTGACGCCCCAGGCCTATCGCGAACGCTTCAGCGCGCCGGTCTAGGCGAGCAACTCCAGCAGCGCATCCAGGGTCGCCTGCGGTGCCTCCTGAGGGATGTTATGGCCCACGCCGGGCAGCACGCGGCGCTGATAAACGCCGCTGAAGTGCACCGCGTCTTCATCTTCCTCAGAGGGCGGCCCCACGCCGTCGTCGGCGCCGCATAGGGAAATGCAAGGCACCGTGATCGACGGCTGTTGCGCGAGGGCCTGTTCAATCGATTCCAGTGCGGGATCGCCGGGCGCATACATGAAACGGTGACGATACGAGTGAATCACCACCTCGACAAAATCCGGGTTGTCGAACGAAGGCGCCGTCTGCTCGTACAGGCTCGGGCCTGCGGACCAGGTCGGCGACCACAGTGACCACAACAGTTCACACAATTCACGGCGGTTGGCGGTCAAGCCGTCGACGCCGCGCTGCGTGTGAAAGTAGTACTGGTACCACAAGCGATGCTCGGTTTCGGGCTGGCGTGGCGCGGTGGACTGGGCAATGTCCTGAATGTTGTAGCCATCCCCGCTGACCAGCGCGCGCACCCGTTGCGGCCACAGTGCGGCGACGATGCACGCGGCGCGCCCACCCCAGTCGTAGCCTGCCAGGGTGGCGCGGGGGATCGCCAGCGCATCCATGAAATCCAGCAAGTCCTTGGCCAGCGCTGCCTGTTGCCCGGAGCGCAGCACCTGATCGTGGATAAACCGCGTCGGGCCGTAACCGCGCAGGTATGGGACCAGCACACGGTAGCCGCGCTCGGCCAGCGGCGGCGCGATAGCGTCATAGGCGCGCGGGTCGTAGGGAAAGCCATGCAGCAAAATCACCGGCTCGCCGTCCAGGGGGCCATGAGTTTCATAGGCGATGTCGAGCATGGACGTGCGCGCGTACAGCAGTGGAGCGAGGAGGGCCATGGGAAGGTTCCTATGGGTGGTTCGGGTTCTGCCCACTGTAGTTCAAAGGCCAGCGGCGGGCAGCGTGGCGCTGCTCGCCCTGTGCAGGTTTTACGGTTGCCACACAGTCTTGGCGCCACTGAGCTTACGGTCCAGAAACGTGGCCGCGCTGATCAAGGCCAAGTGGCTCAACGCCTGGGGCGTGTTGCCCAGGTGGCGCGCCTGGTTGTCGAACTCTTCGGCGTACAGGCCCAGTGGGTTGGCGTAGCGCAACAGTTGCTCGAACTCCAGGTGGGCTTTTTCCACCTGGCCGGCGCGGGCCAGGCATTCGACGTACCAGAACGAGCACGCGGCGAACGCACCTTCGGTGCCTTGCAGGCCGTCGATCTGGCTGTCGTCGTTGCGATAGCGGTAGACCATGCCGTCGCGCACCAGGCTTTTCTGAATCGCCTCCAGGGTGCTCAGCCAGCGCGGGTCCGTGGCCGCGACGAAGCGCACCAGCGGCATCAACAGCATCGAACCGTCCAGCGCGGTGCTGCCGATGTACTGCACAAAATGCCCGCGTTCTTCGTTCCAGAAGTTGCTCCAGATATCGGCGTAGATCGCTTGGCGAGTCTGGTCCCAGCGCGCGAACGGTGCCGGCAGCGAGCGCTTGGAGGCCAGACGGATCGCACGATCCAACGCCACCCAGCACATCAGGCGCGAGTGCAGAAAGTGGTGTTGCTCACCGCGCATTTCCCAGATGCCGACATCCTTGTGGTTCCAGATTTCGCAGACCTGATCGGCAACCTCCACGGTATGTTTCCAGCCTTCGTGGGAGATGGCTTCGCCGTACTTGTTGACCAGGTAAACCGCGTCCATCAGTTCGCCGTAGATATCCAACTGAATCTGATCGAACGCTTCGTTGCCGATGCGCACCGGCGTGGCGCCGCCGTGGCCGCCGAGGTGGTCTAGCTCGGTCTCCGGCAGTTCCTGGCGACCGTCGATGCCATAGAGGATGTTGATTTTGGTCGGCTGGCCGCAGCAATCGCTGACCCGCCCCCTGAGCCAGCGCATGTAAGCGTTGGCTTCCTCGACAAAGCCCAGGCGCATAAAGGCGTAGACGGTGAACGAGGCGTCGCGGATCCAGGTGTAGCGATAGTCCCAGTTGCGCTCGCCGCCCGGGGTTTCCGGCAGGCCGAAAGTGGCGGCGGCGATGATCGCGCCGTGCCGGCGCGAGGTCAGCAGTTTGAGCGCCAGGGCCGAGCGGTTGACCATCTCGCGCCAGCGCCCGCGGTAGGTGGATTGGGCGATCCAGCCGCGCCAGAACTTCAGGGTGTGGGCCAAGGCCAGGTCGGTGCAGCCGCCGTCTACCCGTGGGTCGTCCTGGCCACCGAGTACGAACTCGGCCGTTTCTTCCTGATTCAGGGTGAAGGTGGCCACGGCTGCGTTGTCGTCGAGCTGCAACGTCTGGCTGCCGGACAACCGCAGGCCGGGTTGGCCCTGGGCGGTGAAGCATACGGTGCCGTTGTCGAGGCCGGCGTGGGTCGGCGTTCGCCCATAGTCGTGACGCACTGCGCAACGCAGGTGCAAAGTGGCACTGCCGCTGACCACTCGCACGCGGCGGATCAGCAGCGGCAGGTCGTCGATTTCTTCGCTGATAGTCAGCAGGTCGGTGATTTCCACCACGGCAGTGTCGCTGAGCCAGCGGGTTTGCAGAACGTTGGTGTCGGGCAGGTAGATCTGCTCGCGGCGCGCGTTGGGCAGGTCTGGGGTGAGTTGGAAGGTGCCGGCCTCGGGCGAGTCCAGCAGTGCGCAAAAGATCGACGGGCTGTCAAATTCCGGCCAGCAGAAAAAGTCGATGCTGCCTTTGTCGTTGACCAGGGCGGCGCTGCGCATATCGCCGATGATGCCATGGGCATCGATGGCGCTTTGGGGTTCGTTTTTAAGATCAACCATTGTCGCGAAACTCCGGATACAGGCTCATGCCGCCATCGATAAACAGGGTGCTGCCGACCACATAGTCGGAGGCGTCGCTGGCCAGCCACACCACGGCGTTGGCCACGTCCTCCACGTCACCCACGCGCCCGTAGGGAATCAGTTTGAGCAACTCTTTTTGCGCCGCGCCTTCGGTGGCGGCGCGGTTGATGGCGGTGCGAATCGCCCCCGGCGCGATGCCGTTGATACGGATGCGCTGCTCGCTGACTTCCTGGGCGAGGGTGCGCATCAGCATCTCCACGCCGCCTTTGGATGCCGCGTAGTTCGCATGCCCGGCCCAGGGGATCACTTGGTGCACCGAGCTCATATGGATAATTTTGCCCGCCGCTCGCGACACGCCTTCGCGTACGCCTTGGCGCTTGAAGATGCGCACCGCCGCACGGGCGCAGAGGAATTGCCCGGTCAGGTTCACGCCGATGACCGCGTTCCAGTCGTCGAGGCTCATGTCGACGAAGGCGGCGTCCTTCTGCATGCCGGAATTGGCCACCAGGATGTCCAGGTGCCCGAAGGCGTCGAGGGTCTGGGCGAACAGCCGTTCCACATCGTCTTCCTTGGAGACATCCGCGCCGATGGCAATCGCCCGGCCACCTTCGGCATTGATCTGCGCCGCCAATGCTTCGGCGGGGGCGGCCTGGGCGTTGTAATTGAGCACCACCGCGGCGCCGGCTTGCGCCAGGGCTTTGGCCGCACCGGCGCCGATTCCGGAACTGGCGCCGGTTACCAGCGCCACTTGTTGCTCCAACGAGATATGCATGCACACCCAGCCTTTGATTCGTGAGTTCAGTTAGCTGACTGATGGCACACAAGGGAAGTTCAGATGCCTGGATTCCGGCGCTTACGGATTAAAGCTTATCTGATATAAAAATTAAAATATAAATAACTAGATGGTATTAACAAGCCGGCTAAAAGCGTTTGACAGGATTTTGCGCCCCGTGTTTTATAGGGACACCTCAATCCGCTCCGCTGGTAGTTCAGAAGTCATCGCGGAGTTACCTATAAGAGATGCCCATGTTTTCATTGGCCGTTATAGGGGAACTACCAGATCAGGGGCCGGCGCCTGTCCGTATTGGCTTGCCTATGTCAGTGATCTTCAATGGCAATGATGTCGTCGTGCACATTGGAGTTGTCACCCTGTCTGCAGTACGCTCCCTGATTATTAATTACGTGCTCATGCGTAAGTTGTTTGCTTGTTTTGCAGCCTTGAACACCCAACGGTTATACGTGGGGGCATGCTTAGTTCATCGCTGTTGATAAGTACCCGCTGTCGTCCCTGTCATTAAATAACCCTTATCCGAGGAGGATGTGTCGTGGGCACTCCGGGTTACTTAGAACAACTAAAAAGTCATGACCCTCGTTCAGAGTTGTGGTGGGATTCATCCCCCGTGTTGTATGCCCCCCATAAACACTGCTTGCTGGATAAGTACCCAACGGTAGCTGCATATATCGAGCGGTTGATGCCGGATGATTGGTGCCAGTCGCGAAGTTTCAGCAGCGTGACCACTAACCCGCGTCTGGTGACTGCGGTGATTCTGGACAGACGGGAATACGGGGCTTCACGCGTTGATCAGAGCAATCTGTCGCCTGAGGCGTTGCACAAAAAGTTGTACGACGAAGTAATTATCGACGGTGCGTCGGCGCTCAAAACCCTGTGGGAGCAATCGTTACACGCTGAGGGCTGGATGTGCGCTCAGGTGGAGCCGAGCGACGTGCGCTGCGCCCAGCGCATGACCGCCCGCGGCATGGAGCTGCATCACCTGGCACCGAACGTGATGGTCAAGGTGCCGGGCAGCCAGGAAGGTTTGGCGAGCGTCGAGCACCTGGTGGCGCGAGGGGTGTCGATCAACATCACCTTTTGTTTTACGGTCTCGCAGTTCCAGGCGGGTTTGCAGGCCATTGAGCGTGGCCGACTCAGTGCGCGCAGCCATGGCATCGATACGCGCCATTGCAAGTACGTGATTACCTACATGATCGGGCGCTTTGGCTGTCAGCCCGAGTTCGCCCAGCAAGCCGCCGCCCGCAGTATGGCGCTGGCACCGCAGGAATTGCGCTGGGCCGAACTGCTGATTTACGAGCAGATCCAGGCCCTGGTGGCCGCGTCGCGCGTGCCGGTCCACACCTTGCTGTCGAGCCTCAAAATCGACGTCGATGCGCGTGGCGACCAGCATTGCTGGCACCTGGAACGCACCGGCCTGAGCGCCACCTACTACACACTCACGCCGGAGATGGTGGCGTTTCTAGTGGAGCGCGAAAGCCGTGGCCAACCCGTGCTGCCCGCCCATGCGCCGCTGCAGGTACCGCCTGCGACGTTCGCCAAGTTGATGCGGATTCCGTACTTCTACCAAGCCTATTTGCTCGACAGCATCGCGCCGCAGGACTTCGCCCGCCATGCAGCCTTTGTCACCGCCTGCAACGAGGCCAACGCCGCGCACCGGCGCCTGACCGATCACTGTGTTCGCCTGTGCGCCGCGGCCCAGCCCTCCAGACGCTCGATCAACGAAATTCTGGCGACCGAATATGGGAGCGTGGCATGAACCAAATGGTTGCCTTATGGGCACACCCGCGCTCGCGTTCCACGGTGCTGGAACGCGTATTTATCGAGCGCGGGGACTTCGAAGTCTTCCATGAGCCTTTTGCTCATGGGGCATTTTCCGCCGATTCCAGCATTCCTTCGGACGACTGGGATCATGCTTTTCCCACGACTTATACGGCGATCAAGCAACGGCTGATCGAAGCGGCAAGCCGTTCCCCGGTGTTTCATAAAGATATGTGTTACCACTGCCTGGAGGAGTTGAAGGTCGACGTCGACTTTCTCGCCTGCCAAGACAATGTATTTATTATCCGCGAGCCGGTCAGCAGTATTGTTTCCCACCACCGTATATACCCGGATATGCCGTTACAGGCGATTGGGTATAAAGCGCAGTACGAGATCTTTTGTGTGCTGAAAAAGCTCACCGGTAAAGTACCGTATGTGATTAATGCCGATGATCTGGCCGCCGATCCGCAACACGTTATACGTAAACTCTGTGATTATTTGAATATTGAGTTTCTGCCTCGCGCTTTGTCTTGGAAGCGCGAATGCCCGCCGCAATGGAAGATGTGGAGACGTTGGCATGTGACCGCCGAAAACAGTGAACGGATTATCGCACCTGATAAACAAGGTATGGATATAACGCTATTCGAACAGTGCGCAAAATTAAAAAGCTTATATGACTATCACCGGCCGTTTTACGAGCGCATGAACGCGTTTTGTCAATAAGGAGCCTGACATGCAAAAGTTAATAGTGACCGGCGCCGCCAATGGGATTGGTCGAGCGACGGTGGAGAAAGCCATTGAAGGCGGCTATTTCGTGATCGGCACCGATAAAGATGCCGCAGGCTTGAAGGCACTGACCCATCGCTATGGCGACGATGTACTGGACACCCAGGTCGCGGATTTCACCGACGACGCTGTGATCAAGCGCTTTATTCCCGAGATATATGCACGCCATCAGTCTATTTACGCCTTGATCAACAATGCGGGGATCTATCACGGCAAAAGCATCTACGCCTATTCCGACGACGAAGTGGACGACATCCTCAACGTCAACCTCAAAGCCTTGGTCTATCTGTCCAAGGATTTCGCCGAGCGGGAAATGCGCCATGAAGCCTCGCGCTGCATCGTCAATATAGCTTCGGTGGCCGGCGAGGTGGGCAGTTGCGATGCGCTGTATGGCGCCACCAAAGCGGCAGTGATCGGCCTTACCAAGGCTAACGCTTGGAATTTTGCACCCTTTGTGCGGGTGAACGCCGTGTCGCCGGCTCTGATCCACGACACTGCTATCTACGACCGGATTCCGACCTACCGGCGCGACGAATACGCGCGTCAGGAGATTCTCAAGCAACCCATCCTGCCCGGCGGCGTAGCGGACATCATTCTGTTGGTGATCAGCGATGCCATGCGGCATATCACCGGCCGGGTCATCCCCGTCGACAATGGAGCCTACCCACGGTGAGCCCATCCACGCGCAAAAAAAAGCTGTTGCTGGTAGGCGCCGGCAACCTCTGCCTGCAGATCCTCAAACTGCTCGCGCCGAAGAATGCCTTCGAATTTGTGGTGCTGGGGCGCAATGAGGACGCCACCGTGCGTCTGTGCAACCTGGTGGCGCTGTCGTGTGCGCAGTTGGAGCAGTTCGTCGCGATCAGGCCGGTGATCGCGGATTTGACCGATATCGACCGCGTCGCCCAGGTGCTGCGGGACGAGGCACCGGACATACTCGTCAACTGCGCGTCGCTGCAGTCGTGGCGCGTCATCACGGCGTTGCCCAAGCGCTCGTTCGAACAACTCGACCAGGCGCAGTTCGGTCCCTGGTTGCCCATGCACCTGACGCTGATGCACAACCTGATGCGTGCGGTAAAAGCCTCAGGCATCGTCACTCGCACCGTAAATGCGGCTTTTCCCGATGCGGTCAACCCGATTCTGGCCAGGGTCGGCCTGGCGCCGGATATCGGCGTGGGCAACGTGGCCAACCTGATTCCGGCGGTGCGTTTTTCCATCGCGCGGTTGCTGGAGTGTTGCCCCGCCGATGTGCAGGTTCGCTTGTATGCCCAGCACTATTTCAGCCATTACGTCCCGCGCGCAGGGTTGCCGCCACGGGCTAATTACCGTCTGTTGTACGAGGTCCGCGACCAGCCGAATGTGGCGCGGTTGCCTGCCGAAGCGATTTTCTCGGCGGTCCGCTCCGAGTTCCGGCGTCGCGGTGGCGTGGACGGGCAGTTCCTCACCGCGTGTTCAGCGGTCACGGTAATCGAGGGGCTGTTTTCCAGTACGCCTGTGCTGGTGCATGCCCCTGGCCCGCTGGGGTTGCCGGGCGGTTACCCGGTGTGGTTGCACGAGGGTCGCATCGAGGTGCAGTTCTCCAACGCCTGCCCCCATGACGACGCGGTGCGCATCAACACGATCTGTCAGAGCCAGGACGGCATCGACGAGATCCATTGCGACGGTTCGGTCACCTTCAACCCGCAGTGCATGGTCGTGATGCAGGCGATGCTGGGCTACTCGAAGAAAAACATGTCCATCGAACAATCCGCCGAGTTCGCCCGCGAGTTGGCGAGCAAGTACGCGGCGTTCAAAGCACTCAACCTGGCAGGTGCGTGATGAACCAGATGCCCAAGCAGCCGAATGGCCCCATCGCCCGTTATTCCACGCAGTACTCTGCGGATTTTGTCGAGCGCTGGGACGAGTTGATCGATTGGGAAAAACGCAAGGCGGGGGAGAGCGGGTTCTTTGAAAACCTGTTGCGCAACCACGGCGTGCAGACGGTCATCGACGTCTCGACCGGCAGCGGCTTCCACGCGGTACAGCTTAAGCAGGCCGGGTTCGACGTGGTCGCCACCGATGGCAGCCCCACCATGCTGACCAAGGCGCGCGCGAACTTCCGCCGATATGGCTTGGCGATCCCCTCCCATCATCGCGACTGGCGTGCCCTCGACCCACAGGAACTGGGGCAGTTCGACGCCGTGGTGTGCTTAGGCAGTTCGTTGTGTCATGTGTTCGAAGCCAGCGAACGCCTGGACGTCCTGCAAACCTTTCGGGCGTTGCTCAAGCCGGGCGGCCTGCTGGTAGTGGATCAACGCAATTTCTTCGCCATTCGCGCCGGCCATTTCAAATCCAGCGGCCACTACTATTACTGCGGCACCCACGTGTCAGTGAGCCTGGGCGAGGTCAACGCGCAGCTGTGCGAGTTCATCTACCGCTTTGACAACGCCGAGCAATACCGGCTGCAGGTCTACCCGTTGCTGCCCGGCGAGTTGACCCAGGAGGTGCTGGCCTGCGGGTTTTCGGAGCATGCCAGCTATGGCGATTTCCTGGCCGATTACGACATGATGCAGTGTGACTTTGTCATCCACACCGCGCTCGCCGCGCGAGGGGCGCTATGAATACGCTTGTGCAAGGCAACGCCCGGGCCCTCGATAGCGGGGTGCTGGCGGTGGTGCTCACGGGGTTCGTGGCCAGCACTTATGGGTTCGGCGTTTACCTGTTCGCCAACCTGGTGGTGGACATGCGTCGCGACCTCGGCTTCGACTACACCACGGTGGGCTTGATCACCGGTGGCGCGCAGATCGGCTTTCTGCTGTTTTCATCGGTCACCAGCGTAATCAGCCGCTATGTCGCAGGCTGGAAGATCAGCCTGGCGTCCACCGTGATGACGTCCTTGGCGCTGCTGGGGCTGAGTATCAGCAACACGATCTGGCTCTCCGGCGCGCTATTGATTCTGCTCGGCGGCTGTTCGGCGTCGGTGTACATCCCGCTGGCGGAGATCGTCACCAAAGGCTTCAGCGCCGGCCTGCGCTCACGGGTCATGGGCTTGATTTCCAGCGGCACCAGCTACGGCGTATTTATCAACGGGTTATTGGTGTCGTTTCTGACGATGCACGGCGGCTGGCGCGGGATTTGGCTGACTGCCGGGCTGATCTCGCTGACGCTTTGCGTGGTGGCCTGGTACCTGTTGCGCAACCTGGCGACGAGCGAGGAGGGCGACGCAGCCGGGGAGCCCGGGCAGACGTCTGACCGCCACGCGCCCTGGCTGAGCCGTTCTTTGTACCTGACGTGGGGCATCGCCTTTCTCAATGGCATGGCGTTGCTGCCGTTCCAGACCTACCTGGCGCCCTACCTGCGCGACGAGTTGGGGGTGTCGGTGCAAGACACCGGTTTTATCTGGACCACCCTCGGCGCCGTGGGCATGGCTTCGGGCTTTCTGCTGGGGTGGCTGGCCGACAAAGCGGGCGTGCGCACCTCCCTGGCTCTGTGTTTCATTAGTGCCGGGGTGGCTGCAACGCTGGTGTTTACGTTTAACAACCTGCCGTCGTTTTACCTGGCGGCGTTTTTATTTGCGCTGGCGTTTTATCCGATCTTCGGGCTGGTGCCCAGTTACATCGGGCAAATCGTGCCGGTCAGCCGGCTGACCCAGGCGTTCGGCATCGCCAATGTGCTGATCGGCTTGGGTGGGGTGTGCGGCAATTTCCTGGGGGGCTGGTCGAGGGACCTCAGCGGCTCGTTTTCCCACGTCTACTGGGTGGTGGCGCTGCTGCTGTTCGGGCAATGCGCAATGGTGTTGCTCTTGGGTAAGCGGGAGTAGCGCTGCCTGCGACCTGGAAAAACGCGGTACTCTGCGTGCTTGCAGCGAGGCCGTATTTTCCCAGGAGCAGGCATGTCGCATTTTACTGGCTCTGCGAACTCGATCCGCCTGATTGGTGGCGCCCTGGTATTGGACTTTATCAATACCACCAACGGACGACGCCCTGGCACGACGCTCAAGGTGATGGAGGAACGGCTCACCAGCTTTCCATTCTTCTTTGAATGGGCGCTGCATGCGTCGCTGGTCTCGCCCCATGAGTTTGAACATTACAAGCCCATGGTATTTGAGTGGCCTATTGCCTATCAGCCGAACCTGGAGGCGGTGATTGCCTTCAGAGAATGCCTATACGCGGTGTTTTACCCGCTGGCGCTGCATCAGCCCATCCCCGATGAGGCGTTGGCGCAGATCAATCTGACCTTCCAGCAAGGTGTGGCCTGGCGCGAGCTTCGGGCGGTCGACGGTCAACCTGCCTGGCTCTGGAAGCCCTGTACGTCGGCCCAGGAACTGACCACGATGCTGCTCGGGCGCCTGGCGATCGACGCCACGCAATGGTTGGTACCCGGTGCGCTGCAGGGTTTGAAGTGCTGCGGCGCCCATGACTGCGATTGGATATTTCTGGATATTTCCAAGAACAAGCAGCGCAGATGGTGCCAGATGAGCGTGTGCGGCAGCCGGGAAAAATCCAGTCGACTCAAGCACGGCAGGCCGCCTTAGTCGTCGCGCGGTCAATCACGACGGGTAGCAATTGCTCCACTTAATAGGAAGCATTACTATTCACGCCCCGCCTACCCAGTGCCTTCGCGATGATCCCTCAGCCGCCCCGCAGAACAGGCTTTTTCGAGCACTATGAAGAGTTGATCGGAACCTGGACGCGTCGCTTGAGAAACCGTCAGCAAGCCGAAGATCTGGCCCATGACACCTTCGTACGGGTGCTGGAGTCCAGGTCCGCCGATGTGCAGCAACCGCGCGCTTATCTGCATCAAACTGCGCGCAACATTGCGGTGGACGCTTATCGTCGTGACGACCGCCGCGACGCCGTATCAGTCGATGCCTTCGTTCAATGCTCACCCCACGCCGGCGATCCGGAGCATGTCATGCACGCGATCCAGTTGGCGGACTCCATCGAACGGGCACTGGCCGAATTGCCGCTCAACTGTCGGCGGATCTTCATTTGGCAGAAAATCGAGGGGCTCACCCAGCAGGAAATCGCCGAACGCCTGGGGTTGTCTAAAAACATGGTGGAAAAGTATATGATCCGCACGCTGCGGCATCTGCGCGACCGCCTGGACGCGCCGACGCCATGACTCGTATCGAAACAGGATCTTCCGCGATGGACAACCGTGCCCGTGAAGAGGCCGCGCAGTGGTTCGCGCGCGTGCAGGACGGCGAACTGAGCCCCGAGCAAGCCCGGCGGTTCGAGGCGTGGTGCGCAGAACATCCAACCCATCAATACGAATTCGACGTGCTGCAAGGCCTGTGGCGGGCCGCCGACCTGCTGCCCGAGGCGCGCTGGCAGGCGTTGTGCGAAGCGCCGGCCGAACGGCCTCGCAAGCCTGCGCTGTGGCGTTATGCGGTGGCGGCCAGTGTCGTCGCGGTCGCCGTGGGCCTGGGCTTGTTCAGCGGGCTCGATCATTCCAAGGTCTACCGCGCCGAATTCAGCACCCGTCTTGGGGAGCATCGCCAAGTGGCCTTGCCGGACGGTTCGCTGATCGACCTCAACAGCCGCAGCGTGGTTGCGGTGACATACGAAAAAGCCCGGCGCGGCATTGAACTCAAACAGGGCGAGGCGATGTTCAGCGTCGAACACGACAGCAGCCGCCCCTTTGTGGTGGCCGCCGGGGCGGGGCGGGTCACGGTCACCGGCACCCGCTTCGATGTGCGCCGCGATGACGACCAGACTCGCGTTGCGGTCGAGGCGGGTACGGTGCAGGTCCAGGGGCGTCTGGCGCAGCAGCGGGTCACCCTGACCGCCGGCCGTGGCACCCATGTGGACCGTCAGGGCGAGGTGGCGACGGCCTACGCGGTGAACGCCGAGGAACTGACGGCCTGGCGTACCGGCAAATTGGTGTTCAACAACGCCACACTGAGCGACGTGGCCCGGGAAGTGTCGCGCTACCGCGAGCAACCGTTGCGGGTCAGCGCGCCCGCCGTGGCCAACCTGCGCCTGACCAGCGTATTCAAGGCCAACGACACCGACGCCTTGCTCAAGGCCTTGCCGCGCATCCTGCCGGTGGCCCTGCGTACGTTGCCGGACGGTAGCCAGGAAATTATTTCGCGCTGACATTCAGGTTTTTTCCCCGTTCATCGTCTTCTCCTGCAACTGCAACTGGTTTGCATTAACGGCCGCATACTTTTGCGATCACAGGACAAGGTTCGACGTGAAAAAAATCGCCCTCCACAACAATAAAATCCGCCGCTGGGTGCCCTTGGCCCTGGCGCTCGCTGTCAGCGCCTCGGCCAATGCCGACGACGCAATTCACATCCAGGCCCAACCCTTGGGCGCGGCCCTGAGCCAACTCGGCCAGCAGACGTCCCTGCAAGTATTCTTCAGCCCCGAGCTGGTTGCCGGTAAACGCGCGCCTGCGGTGGACGGCAACCTCAGCGCCGAGCAAGCCTTGCGCCAATTGCTGCAAGGCAGCGGTCTGGACTACCAGATCGACGCCGGTTCGGTGACCCTGCGCCCGCAAACCAGCGGCAGCGGTGAAGCCGGCTCACCGATCGAGTTGGGCGCCACCGATATCCGGGTCGTCGGCGACTGGCTCGGCGACGCCAATGCCGAAGTGGTGCAGAACCATCCTGGCGCGCGTACGGTGGTCCGCCGCGAAGCCATGGTGGAGCAGGGCGCGATGAATGTCGGCGATGTGCTGCGACGCGTGCCCGGCGTGCAGGTGCAGGAGGCCAACGGCACCGGTGGCAGCGATATTTCCCTCAACGTCGGCGTACGTGGGCTGACGTCCCGTTTGTCGCCACGCTCCACCGTTCTGATCGACGGTGTTCCAGCCGCGTTCGCGCCTTATGGCCAGCCGCAGTTGTCGATGGCGCCGATTTCCGCCGGCAACCTGGACAGCATCGACGTGGTGCGTGGCGCCGGTTCCGTGCGCTACGGTCCGCAGAACGTCGGTGGCGTGATCAACTTCGTAACCCGGGCGATCCCCGAGACGTTCTCCGGCGAAGTCGGCACCACCCTGCAAACCTCCGCCCATGGCGGCTGGAAGCATATCGAGAACGCCTTTATCGGCGGCACGGCCGACAACGGTATCGGCGCGGCCCTGTTGTATTCCGGGGTCAACGGCAACGGTTATCGCAACAGCAACAATGGCAATGATATCGATGACGTGATCCTCAAAACCCATTGGGCGCCGACCGATCAAGACGACTTCTCGTTGAACTTCCATTATTACGATGCCAGCGCCGACATGCCCGGCGGCCTGACCCAACGGCAGTTCGACGCCAACCCGTACCAGTCGGTGCGCGATTGGGACAACTTCAGTGGCCGCCGCAAGGATGTGTCCTTCAAGTACATCCGTCAGATCGACGACCGCACTCAGGCCGAAGTGCTGACCTATTACGCCGACAGTTTCCGAGGCAGCAACATCGCCAACCGCGACCTGAAAACCATCAGTTCCTACCCGCGTACCTACTACACCTTCGGTATCGAGCCGCGTGTGTCCCATGTTTTCGACCTAGGGCCCAGCACCCAGGAAGTCAGCGTGGGTTATCGCTACCTCAAAGAAGGCATGCACGAACAAGCCACCAGCCTCAACCTGGTCAACAACGTGCCGACACCTGGCGGGCAGAGCGACGGTCATGTGTACCAGGACCGCACCGGTGGCACCGAGGCCAATGCGTTCTATATCGATAACAAAGTCGATATCGGCAAGTGGACGATTACCCCGGGCATTCGCTTCGAAAATATTCGCACCGAATGGCATGACCGCCCGGTGATCGCCCTGAACGGAACGCGCACTCCGGAGAAGCGTCGCGAAGTGCATAACAACGAACCCCTACCGGCCCTGAGCGTGATGTACCACGTCTCTGATGCCTGGAAACTGTTCGCCAACTACGAAACGTCGTTCGGCAGCCTGCAGTACTTCCAACTGGGGCAGGGTGGCACCGGCAACCAGACGGCCAACGGCCTGAACCCGGAAAAAGCCAAGACCTACGAAATCGGCACGCGCTACAAGGACAGCGTGTGGGGTGGCGAAGTGACGCTGTTCTACATCGACTTCGCCGATGAGCTGCAATACGTCAGCAACGATGTGGGCTGGACCAATCTCGGCGCCACCAAGCACACCGGTGTCGAAGCGTCGGCGCATTACGACCTGACCAATCTGGACCCGCGCCTGGAAGGCCTGACCGCCAATGCCGGGTTCACCTACACCAAGGCCACCTCCGAGGGCGATGTGCCCTTCAAGGGGCGCGACCTGCCGTTGTACTCCCGCGAAGTGGCGACCCTGGGGCTGCGTTACGACATCAATCGCTGGACCCATAACCTGGACGTCTATGCCCAGTCTGGCCAACGTGCCCCTGGCACCACCAGCACTTACGTGACTCAAGGCACGGCCGATGGCCAGTTCGGCGATATACCGGGCTACGTTTCGGTCAACCTGCGCAGCGGCTATGACTTCGGCCCATCCTTGTCGAACCTGAAGTTGGGCGCCGGGGTGAAAAACGTGTTTGACCAGCAGCACTACACGCGCTCCAGCGACAACAACGCCGGACTGTACCTGGGTGAACCGCGTACGTTCTTTGTACAGGCCAGCGTCGGGTTCTGACCGTCGAACGCTTGGGGAATATCGCAGCTCTGCATGGGGCTGCGATTTTTTTGCCCGTTTCCTACAGGTGCTGCGTGCATCTGATTGTCCGATCAGGAACCGATTCCGACATCCCCGCCACAGATGGGCTAGCTGCCGCGCTTCGACGCGCCGTCGCACTGGCAGGCTGAATATCACGCCCCCTTGTGTTGGAGAACAATATGTCGGTATCGACACTTGATAAATCCTTGTCTGCTTCGCCTTCCCGTGACCGTTTACAGGACAGTCCCAAAACCGACGTCAAGGCCCGTCGCCCGGCGCCTGAGGCCCTGTCCTTTTCGGACCGCAACATGACCAACGTCAGTTTCTCTTCGCGGGAAAACAAGGCCGGTCCCGTTTTCGGCGACCCGCAGCCGCCGACGGAGCGCCATTATCCTGCGTCTCCCGGTATGCACCACAGCATGACGGCCATGCGTCCAGGCTTCATGGACCCGTTCCGACACTGGATGCACACTTGCTTCGGTTGGCCTCGGCCGCCACACCGTCCGTGCTGGGGCAATCCTCCGCCACGGCCGCAGCCTGGTTACGGTAACCCGCCGCCACGCCCAGACCCCACCATCGGTAAACCCTACCCCACGTGGCCGGGCCGGCCTGATCCGCAGTACTCGCTCAAGAGCAATGAACAATTGGCAACGCAGTTGCGCGGTAACTTCAAAGCTTTCATGGACTCTAAAAATCCCGGTTTCGTCAGCATCGACAGCATTCAGGCGATGGCCGAAAGAGGTTGGTCCCCGTTTCCCCGCGTCAACGATAACATTCGCCTGGCCAAGGAAATGCTGCGCCGTCCGGAACTGCTGAGCGCCCTCGACCGGCACAGCTCCACCGGCGCACTGGACGGTCTAATCGATCGGCAAAACGTGGACCTGGTCGTCGGCGGCAAAAATTACTTCAAATATAAGTCCGACAAAGAGTTGGTCGGCGAGCTTCTCAAGCACTTCGACGAATTGAAAGACGGGCCGTCGTCTTGGGACATCGATATCCAGGATTTGAGAAACCTGGCGCGAGAGCCTTTGACCGGCGATTCTCCTAGAGACCATCTGGTGCAGTTGGCGCAGGAACTGCTCAGGCGTAACGATTTGGTCACAAGGTTGGATGACCTGGCGAGCCAAGAGTCTGACGAGCGAATCCACCTGTTTGCGCTTTTCCTGCTGCGCTCCTGACTGAGCGGCACCGCAACCCGGTTGCGGTGCCCGCCACCGTTTTGTAAGGAACTGATTACGTTGATATGCCACACAGGAAGTACCTGCCGGCGTTGATCAAACCGGCTGCTTTTCGGGCTCCGAGCCAGGGCAAACACAATGACTTCGACCTCGTCCTCGTTTCAATCACCTCATCACGGTTGTCACGAACCGTTTCGCAGCCTCCACGATGGCGATCCTGCTCGGTCAGCAGGCGCCTTGGCTTCGCCGGACTTGCAGATGTCACCGGCCCTGTATGCCGCCGAAGCACGACGCATGAAAGCCTTCGCCGGCCAGCGAAAGTTCCAGGCGCCGGTTGCCGATGATTTCTCCCGCGGCATGCTCGCGGCCGGGCAGGCTTCGAATGATGGCACCAAGTCAATCAAACTCCCGGGGCTGTTCGAGGGCCTGGCCGCTTGGTGGCGCCGCAGGCTCGGCTGAGCTAACAGGATGGCGATATTCTTCTGGTTCGGCGGTTACAAACGCTCAAATTTTACTGCATTCGACTGGTCTGCCTCGCTGGAACCAGGAGTTTCCGAGTACCACTCACTCTTCGCCTGTTGAGTCAGGTGCGTAGCGATCGACCCAATAAGTCTCGGTCCACGGAATCTTATTATGCTGGAGATAAAAAATGGCTGATTGGCTGAATAATTTGAGGCAGGTATCGCCCCATCTGAACCTGAACACAGGCAATGGTCACGCACGTTTCGGAATCGCTGAGCGAGCGACGGGCAAGTCACTCCCCCCTCAAGGGAATCAGCTTTTCGATACGCGATTCCCGAACAATGGACAGGTGCATTTTGACGCCCAAGGCTTCTATTCAGGCGGTTCGCAGGTAGGCAACCCGTATACCAGCTCGGACGACCATCTGCTGGCAACCCAACTGAATAACGTTTTTCCAATGCTCGGTGATTTCAAGAAGGATGGTCGCCTGACCCTGGGCTCCTTGGAGGCAATTGCGAAAGAGGATCCGAAAGAAAGCAAGGTGCTTGAGCGCACGATCATGCTGGCGCGGGAGATACTCAACCGTCCGCGGCTGGCCGACGCGATTGTTGCCAAGGGTGGCGAGATAACCTCGGCCAGTCTTGAAAAGGTCGCCAGTTATTCCATTGGCAATACCAATCCCAATACTCAGAGTGCCGACCCATTCCATTCGAAGACCGACGCACAGGTCGTCCAGGTGTTTAGGGGGATGTTTGATGACTTGCGGGATCAGTCGGAAGACTACAGTTTCTTTTTTGAAAAGCACCGCTACGTCAAGAAAGAAACGCTTATCGAGATGAGCAAGGACCCCGACGAAACAGACAAACAGGGCCAGGTAGTGCGCGACGCAGCCACCGGTTTTCCCAAGAAGAAATACAGCGAGCTGCAGGTCTACATGGCCAAGAACCTGGTGGAGCGGCCAGGGCTTCTGGCATCGCTGGACGGCCCCAAGGCCAATGGCACCAACATCTTCGGTAGCCACAACGACGATGGCTGGTTGAAGAACTACAGCATTGACCGTTGGTTGGAAAACGACAAGGAAGAAAAGGGACGATAAGGCTTCCTGGCGACCTATGAGCTTCTCGGTCCAATGCGGAAGCTCATGTCGTTCACACCCGCAGTATTTTTCCACTGACTGCCACTGCCACCAGCAATATTCCTATCACCAGAAAGGCCGTGGCCAGGCTGCTGCCATGGGCGATGAAGCCGATTGCAGCAGGCCCGGTCAGAATGCCGGCATACCCCAACGTGGTAATGGCCGGCACGGCAATGTGTTCGGGCATGACCTTCTGTTGCCCAACGGCGGTGTAGAGCACCGGCACAATATTCGAGCATCCCGCCCCCACCAATGCGTAGCCGAGCAATGCGACCTCCCAGGCAGACGACAACGTGGCCAGGAAGATACCACTGGCGGCCAGCACGCCACCCACAATAATCACCTTCTTCGCGCCCAAGCGCCGCACGATGGCGTCGCCGGTCAGGCGCCCGGCCGTCATGGTCAGGGCGAAGGCTGCGTAGCCCAGGCCGGCGTAGGCCTCGTCCAGGCCACGTTCGGCGCTCAGGAACACCGCGCTCCAGTCCAACACCGCACCTTCGGCCAAAAACACGATAAAGCACAGACAGCCGATAAACAGCACTACACCATGGGGCACCGCAAACGCCGGTCCTGAACTTTCGCTGCCATAAGGCAATAAATGCGGCCCAGCCTTGAGCAGCGCCGCGAGCGTGATCACGATCACCACCAGCGTCGCCTGCAGCGGTGTCAGCCCCATCCCCAGCAAACCGGCAACGCCTGCCGCGCCGACAATCCCGCCCAGGCTGAACAAACCGTGAAACCCCGACATCATGGTTTTGCCGCTGGCCCGTTCGACGATCACCGCCTGCAGGTTCACCGTGGAATCCACGGTGCCAAGCCCGGCGCCAAACAAAAACAACCCGACGATCAATAACGGGATCGAGCTGACCGTGGCCAGCAGCGGCAAGGCCAGGCAGATCATGATTGTGCCGGCGGTGAGTACACGTCGACAGCCAAACCGCGATGCCAGCGCACCCGCCGCCGGCATCGCGATGATCGAACCCACCCCCAGGCACAACAGCAGCAGACCCAGCGTGCCCTCACTCAGTCCCGCGCGAGCCTTGGCGTACGGCACCAGCGGTGCCCAGGCGGCAATGCCGAAACCGGCGATAAAAAAGGCGATGCGGGTCGACATTTGCTCCAGTCGCCCGGGAACCACGGGCGCTGAGGTAGGGATGGCTGTCATGAAAAGTCCTTGGTTTTGCGTTCAACGAACGATGTCCGACGCGACATCCTTGCACATCAGGCCCTCGCGAGCGAGCTGGGTTCCCCAAGCAGCATTGAGCGTGAATTTTCTTTTTACAAACCTGGAACGCAATTGGCGATGAACGCCACATAGGTGTTATCGCTTCCGTAGGAGGCGTTCTGGAAGGTGTGTAATCCCCGCACTAAGTGATGATCCCCGGGCTTTGTGCGGTGGATTACCACCTTCCAGGCCGCTTCGCACAAATGCGTCGTTCTGTAATACGCTGCTGCTCCCTATGTAGGAAACCGGATGGACTAACCGATGACAATGCGCAGGCGGGCGACAGCATGACTCAGTTCTACGATGCCCGAGGCAATGTGTATGGCGTGGTCAGCCCGGCAGCGCTCCGGCGTCAGGGCGTTCAGCTACCCGACGACCCCGTCCAGGCCGCGCTTACGCGCAAAACCTGGGCCGCTTTGGCCATCGCGTCCGAATGCGGTTGGGGCTCACTGCCGCGTCCAGCGAATGCCAAGGCCCATCGATGCGATGGCTTGCTGGTCGGCCCGTTTCAGAACGAGCCGCCATTTGACCTGTTGATCGTTAACACCGACGGTTCCCTGGCCGAGCGCAGTGGCAATGGTTTGACGATTTTTGCCCAGGCACTCACGGATCAGGGCTTGATGACCGACACATGTGAGTTGCGCGTGCACCATGACCAGCCCGACGGGCACTCGCCTGTGGCCACGCACATCGCCCCCGCCGTGCATGACCACACTGCAGGGTTCTGGCTGACCCTGGGCGTACCCGAGTTCGGGCCATCGGCGGTTGGCGCGCAAGGGGTAGAACCGGTGCTGCTCGGTGACGCTGAACTGAGCCAGGTGGACGCGCTCGCGGCCATCAATCCGAATTGGACCCACAGTCAGTTCGTGCGCGTGGGCAACCCCCATTGCGTGACCTTGGTCGATCGCGTTGCCGACCTGCCGGACAACGGGCCAATGCAGCAACCTTCCTTGTTCGCTCCCCTACAGGCCATTGCCTTCGCCCCGCCGATGGGCGGCGGTCAGCCGTGCATGGCTGGAGTTAACTTGCAGTGGGCCGCCAGGCTCCCCGGCAATCGTATGGCGGCGCGAGTGTTTGAACGTGGTGAAGGCCCCACGGCGTCCTCTGGAACCAGCGCCAGTGCGGTGGCCTGTGCGGCATGGCGAGCGGGCTGGGTAGAGGCCGGCGACGTCGCAGTGGTCATGCCGGGTGGTACTGCGCCAGTACGCTTGCAAACCCACGACCATCGGCTGCTGAGCGTCAGTCTGTTCGGGGCTGCACGGCGCCAGGTCTGAGGGTTTCATTGAGCTGACGTCTATAAGTGGACGTCAGTTTCTTCTTAATTAATTAACTTGTTTTCGCAAGTTGGTGTAGGCCCTTTCGTGCACTTCGGAAGTAGTACTTTGTCGCGATTTATTATTTTGTAAAAGACACTTCCATTACCTCCGTACGAAACTTCTTTTTTATTTTCCAATAGTCGATTTTTGCCTGAAATCGCTAAGCTTCAGGGCTCTGGCTCAAACTCTTTCGCCAGGTTCTCGACGTTCAGTGGCGGGGTTTCAGTCCACTGATCAATTCAGTTGGGTCATAACCAAAGCGGGTAACAACGGATGGTTAACGCGTTTGTTTCTTCAAGTTTTAAATTGATTCTCCCAGGCGTAAATACCGACTTTCAGGTGCTGGCGTTCAACGGTCAGGAGGTACTGGATCAACCGTTTTTCATTCAAGTACAAGTGACCAGCGAAAACCCGTCGCTGGAGCTTGAGGCATTGCTGCACCAGCCCGCCTACCTGGATTTCGGCGACGCTGATCAAGGCCTGCACGGTCAGGTATACGCCGTCGGTCGCGATGACCCTGGCCGCCGATTGACCCGCTATCACCTCACCTTGGCGCCGCGTCTGGCCTGTCTGGCCCATCGCTGCGATCAACGGATTTTCCAGCAACGCAGCGTGCCCCAGATCATCGCCGCGGTGCTTGAGTATCACGGCATCCTGGCCGATGCCTACCGGTTCGAATTGGGCCCGGTGATCTATCCGCCGCGTACGTTCTGTGTGCAGTACGCGGAGACCGACCTGCATTTCATCCAGCGGCTGTGCGAGGAGGAGGGGATTCATTACCACTTCCGCCACAGCGAGCATGCCCATGTGCTGGTATTCGGTGATGACCAGACGGTGTTTCGACGTCTGCCCACGCAACATTATTCGGCCAGCGGCGGGCCCGAGGCGTCGACGCGGGTTATCCAGCGGTTCGATGTGCGCCTGTCCACCCGCAGTCGGCAAACAGTGCGGCGCGACTACGACTTTGAACATCCTTCTCTGCGCCTGCAGGACAGCGCAAGTATCGAGCCCGCGCACCGGCTTGAGGACTACCGTTATCCGGCAGGATTTACCGGCCATGTTCGCGGTGCACAACTGGCCCGTCGCGGCCTGGAGCGCCATCGCAGCGACCGGCATCGTGTCTTGGGCAGGAGTGATCAGCCGCTCCTGCGCAGTGGGCACTTTCTAGAGTTGCAGGATCATCCGGACCCGTCCTGCAACGATCTGTGGCTGATCACCTCGGTCCGTCATGAAGGCTATCAACCCCAGGTGCTGGAAGAAGCCGGCGTTGATGCCGAGCGGTTTCAGGGTTACCGCAATCGTTTCACCGCGATCCCCTGGCGTTCGACGTATCGACCTCCGCTCAAGCATCCCAAACCCACCATCAACGGCAGCCAGACCGCTACCGTGACCGGGCCGGCAGGGGAGGACGTGCATTGCGACGCCTATGGCCGGATCAAAGTGCGTTTTCACTGGGACCGTCTGGATAAGAGCGATGATAAAAGCAGCGGTTGGGTGCGGGTGGCATCGGGTTGGGCGGGCGATGGGTTCGGCGCCACGATGGTCCCACGGGTGGGCATGGAGGTGGTGGTGACCTTTCTGGAGGGCGACCCGGACCAGCCATTGATCACCGGCTGTGTGCCCAATGCGCTGCACATGCCGACCTACCCCTTGCCGCAGCACAAGACCCGCAGCGTCCTGCGCAGCCGCAGTTCCCCGGGCGGCGGCGGCTTCAATGAAGTGTTCGTGGAGGACCGGCGCGGCGATGAACTCATTTACCTGCGGGCCCAGCGGGATCTGGAGCAACGGGTCGGCCATGACAGCCGCCTGGAGGTAGCGGGCGAGCGGCATGAAACCATTCACGGCTTGAGTTCGACTCGCCTGGAACATGAAGCGCACCAGCACATCGCCGGCGACCGCAAGGTGGTGTTGCAGGCCAATGACCACCTGCGTGTGCACGGCAGCCGCCACGTCCACGTTGACCGAAACCTGGTCATTGAAGCGGGGCAAGAACTCCATCTCAAGGCGGGGGCCAGCCTGGTCATCGATGCGGGCGCTCAGTTGAGTCTCAAGGCTGGAGGGGAACACTTGGTGATCCAGGCCGGCGGCATTTTCAGCAGTCGTCCCATTGTGCTGGGCGGCAGCCCTGCTATCACGCGATCGGCCACGCCATTGGCACCGGGCGAGGATATTGCAGCAGCGCCCGCCCAGGTTGACGGTCCGAAGATGTCCCCCATTCAGGGCATGATCATGAGCCTGGCCAAACAGTTGGGCGCGGACTTTTGCCCGGTGTGCACAGGCTGTGGCGAAGGTGTATGCGGTCTCAACGGGAGGGCGGCGTGATGGATAACCTGGCTCACCATTGGATGGCTCGCCAACAGCAGGCAGGGCGGCGATTGTGCCTGATGCTGGAGGGGGCAAGCCAAGCGTGCCAGTCGCTGTTGGCGGTGCGCAGCGTGTCGCAGTACCGCAGCCTTTACGCCCAGACCTCCCTGGCGGAATTGGCCGCGACAGGGCCTGTGGTCTTGCTGCTGGATCGCGTCGGCGAGCCCGCGCTGCTCAGCCTTCTGCTAACGCCACAGATGAACTGGGGCTGGCTCGGCAGTATGGCAAGCGCGGACCTGACTGACCTGACACAGCACTGGCGCGATCGGTTGCTCATCGGGCCGCAGGGGGATCAGGCGCTGTACCGCTTTTATGACAACCGCACCCTTGCACGGGCCCTCGACCATTTGGCGCCGGAGCAGTGGCCGCCATACCTCGGTCCGCTGATCAGCGTGTGCTATTGGCATGAGCAGCGCTGGCATAGCGCCGACAACCCAGCGCCCGGCGAGTACCCAGTACCCGATCCTGCGCCGTGGCTGAGCACGCCCAACCCGCAAGCCGACGCCATCCTGCACGCCAATATCCTGCGTTATCTGCTCGCCGAACACAGCGAGGACCTGGCGGCACTGTTCCAATTCCAAGACCCGCGAGTCTGGCTTTCACAGGTGCTGGAACAAGCGCGCGCTTGGCAATGGAACCGGCCGCAACAGCTGGAGTTCCTGGTGGTACGGCGCTTGGAAGAAGCCACTCGCGCCAGCAAGGTGCACTGGCCGCCCATGGCCGGAGAATTACCTGAAGACCACTTTCAACGGGTGGTGAAGCAATGGCGTTCAATGGGGAAAGCCGATGAGTAAACGAAGGTGGTGCGCACTGTTGGCGCTGAGTATGAGCGGGCTCGTGGGCTGCACGATGAAACCGCTGGACAGCTTCACGCTGGAAGTGGATTTGCCGGCGGACTTTGAACTTAAAACCGCCGCCAACTACGGGCCCGCGACAGGCGAAACCTGCACTCTACCCAGGCGTCGAGGTAAACGGCCCGAGCGGAAGGTTTTTTTTACCGACTACAAGCCGGTGGCCAGCCGGGTGAGCTATGAGCTGCCGTTGGGTGAAAGGGTGGAAGGGTGTCCGTTGGTGTTGCGTAGTGTGGAGTTGGGTTTTACCGCAAAGTGGGGAACGAGGAGTACGGATATCGGAATGGACAGTGGCGTCATTGGTGTACGAGATTGGATGGAGGGAAACGTCCCGGGTATGCCTGGCTCGGGTATTCAGGAACTGCGAGGGGAATGTCACTGGTTATTTCGGACGGCAGGTTCACAGCACGCAATTATAAAAATTCTTAAATGCAACGAGTTGGATGCGAATCATCAACTGCTGCAGACGCGACCTGGAGGCATGGTTCAACGAGATCATTTAGCGGGAAGAACACTGAGGCTGAGAATGACGCTTACTGATAAGGAGCTGCCAGCGATTGGCGACAACTGGGTCGCTGTGCCTGGCGGTTGGAAGCGGTGCAGAGGGGTTAACTTCGAAGATCGTTATGCTTTCTGCAATGGTGATTCCGCTCACTTCAAACCTATCAAGATGCCGGATGGCCGCACGTGTGATGTGTATCCATCTTGCAATTAACCAAGGAGCTGGTCATGAGTCTGGATGCACGGAAGCAACCATTTTTTAATAACAGCAGACCTGCCTGCCCGTTGCGAGGTGACTGGGTGAGCTTTCGTTTGGTCGATGAGCTCGGAGTAGGAAGCGGCTATGGCGGATTGCCCTACACATTGCACGACAGCGCAGGGCAAAGATACGAAGGCAGACTCGATGTCGACGGATTCGCCAAACTGGAAAATATGTATTGCGGCCCCGTGGTACTTATTTTCGACACTCTCTATACCGGCGTTGATCAGCTGTATCGGCGGTTAACAGCGCGAAGCAGTTATCCGTTGCCTATTACCGAACTTCAGTTTCGGGCGGAACATACTCGATTCGCCACGCCTGATGGCAGCTGTACTGAAAATAACCCTGCTCGACAGCCGGCGACTAAGTTTTATCAAGTTGAGGTGCGCGATTTAGTCCGCCACGTTGCTCATTTACCCCCGATAGCCCCTCGTACTCATCAACCGCAACGCCATGCTCTGAAAATGCTGGCTGAGCTGGGATTCGGCGCACCTGAGCCGACATTGGCGGGAGTCGTGCTGTTTCCCAACAATCACACGGTGCTGGAAGTGCGACCGCTGCGCGCTTTACGCCCAGCTCTCTCAAGTGAAGACAGCTTTAGTGCATTGAATCTGTATCAGCTGTCGTTGATCGCGGCTTTGAGTTATTGCGATTTTGGTCAGGAACCTCCTGTAAAACCCACGGATCAAGTCCATTTTCCACTGAGTCCAAGTGTCGGCAATCTATTTGCCGAACAGCTTTCCTGCTGCGTGGAAGCCTGGAAAATTGATCCAGAACAGGTACAGCGTTTTTACCCGCTTTATGAAGAGGTGCCTTATTCGCGACGGTTTGAAATCCTTCCTTTCGATCCGCAGCTGTATCCACAAAATCGTCCCGAACTCGGTAAAGAACAGGAGCACCCCGCCAGTTTGCACTTTTTTGATGACGAAAAATTCGGTACCGATACTCAAGCGTTCATTACTCATCACGACGAGGTGATCTTGATTTCCGTGCGAGGGACGTTCAGCAGCGCCGATGCAGTGCGGGACGCAAACGCCCACCAAGTGCCTTTCGCGGATGGTATCGGCAAGGCACATGAAGGTTTTTATCAGGCTTACCGTGCGATGCGCGATTTTGTGCTGAGCTATCTCAGTCAGTTTCATATAGGGCAGCGAGTGGTCATTTGCGGCCACAGCCTGGGCGGTGCTATTGCATTGCTGTTGGCAGAGGGTTTACGCCGTATTCCTGATCGCGACTACAACATCCTCCTCTACACCTACGGCGCTCCCCGCGCCGCCGATTCCGAATTCGTCGCCGGTGCATCCGCTCTGGTCCATCACCGTATCGTCAACCATAACGATCCGGTCCCCAGCGTTCCTGCGCCGTGGATGAACACTACCGCCAAACTGTGGGTTCCCGGTGCGGTCACCTTGTTCAGCGCGCCCACGCCGGGCGGGCTGTTGTTCGCGGCCGGTCTGGTACGCGTCGGTGGCAATCCTTACCAGCACCATGGCGAACAACAGCATTTCATGCCGATCACACTGCCCGACGGCACCCCGTCCTCGGTGCTGTGGAAGCCCGGTTGTGAGTCCATTCAGGAGGCCGGGGTCAACCGTGCATTGAAACTGCATGGCGACACGCCCCTGCGTGAGAATTTCTTGAGGCAACTGTTCCAGGCGAGTCAGCACTTCATGACCGCCAGTTACATCCCGGCCGCTTGGGCCACATTACGGCGTTGGCAGCAGGCCTTGGACAGTCAGGATTCGCTGGTGACCCAGCGCGAGTACGAGCTGGTGGATCGGGCGCTGGAAACCATGCGTGAGCAATTGCGCGACAAGCGGCGTGAGCTGGACCGCAGGCCTGTGCCGAATGGGCGCAGCCATGTCCCCGAACACTATCATCAGGCCCTGAACGCCGAGATCGACCGCTTGCACACTAGCCGTGGACGCCTGGAGAGCCTGCGCTGGCGTCGCCTGGAGGCACGCGATGTGTACGGCAGCCATGCGCAGTCCGTGCACCTGCAAGGCTGCCTAAACCGTTGGTTCAGCCATCGTGAAAACCGCGAGTCGCCGCCAGTGGCCAGCATCCCTGCGGCGGCGCCCAGCGAGCGGGGCAGGGCACAGCCATTGGATATCGACTCGATTGTCTGAAGCGCCGGCTTACATGAATGCGACCTGGGCCGGCTGGCGTTTCATCAGTACTTTGCCGTTGCGGATCGAGTAGAGCGGCAGGCCCTGGCTGCGGATTACCTCGTAGTCGCTGTCTGCCGAGAGGATCAACAAGTTGGCGGGGCGCCCGGGTTCCAGGCCGTAGCGCTCGCCCAGGGCCATCGCCTTGGCGCTGTTGTCGGTAACCAGGTCCAGAGCACTTTGCAGGTTGCGGTAGCCGAGCATGTGGCAGATATGCAGACCGGCTTCCAGCACGCGCAGGATGTTGCCGTTGCCCAGGGGGTACCAGGGATCGACGATGGAGTCCTGGCCAAAGCACACGTTCATGCCGGCCTCCAGTAACTCGTTCACTCGGGTCACACCCCGGCGTTTCGGAAAGCTATCGAAGCGCCCTTGTAGATGGATGCTCTCGGTGGGGCAGGAAACGAAGCTGATGCCCGAATGCCCCAGCAGGCGAAAGAGTTTGGCGCAGTAGGCATTGTCGTAGGAACCCATGGCGGTGGTGTGGCTGGCGGTGACGCGGGCGCCCATGTCGCGGCTGCGGGCTTCTTCGGCAAGCACTTCGAGAAAACGTGAGTGCGGGTCATCGGTTTCGTCGCAGTGCACGTCCACCAGGCAGCCGGTGCGTTCGGCCAGATCCATCAGGAACTTCACCGAACTCACGCCCTGGTCGCGGGTGTATTCAAAGTGCGGAATGCCGCCGACCACATCGGCACCCAGACGGATGGCTTCCTCCATCAATTCGCGGCCGTTGGCGTAGGACTCGATGCCCTCCTGGGGAAACGCCACGATCTGCAGATCGATCAGGTGTGCGCTTTCCTCGCGCACCTGCAACATGGCCTTGAGCGCCGTGAGCTGCGGGTCGGTGACGTCGACGTGGGTGCGTACATGCTGGATGCCGTGGGCGGCCAGGGCTTGGATGGTTTGTTTGGCGCGGGTGCGGGTGTCTTCCTGGGTGATCGTGGCTTTGCGTTCGCCCCAGCATTCGATGCCTTCGAACAGGGTGCCGCTCATGTTCCAGCGTGGCTCGCCGGCGGTGAGGGTGGCATCGAGGTGGATGTGCGGCTCGACAAAGGGCGGGATCACCAGGTTGCCGGCAGCGTCCAGATCATCGGCCCCCAGGGATGGCACGTTGGTTTGTGCGGTGATGCTGGCGATCCGGCCGTTTTCCAGGTGCAGATCATGCAGGCCTTCACGGTGGCGCAGGCGGGCGTTGATGATGTGCATGGGCAAGTTCCTCTTGGCTAAAAACAATCAGGCAGACAGCCGCCAGATCATCAGGGCGATACCGATGTCCAGGCGGTCATAGGCGTTGTCCAGCGTCAACCCGCACAGGGCTTCGATGCGCTGGATTCGGTGTGTCAGGGTGTTGCGATGTACGGCCAGGCGCTGGGCGGCGGCCATCAGATTACCATTCTCGTGAAACCAAGCTTCCAAGGTCGGCATCAAGCTGGGGCCGTGCTGCAAGTCGTGACGCAGCAAAGGGCCCAGGCGCTCCTTGAGGAATTGGTCGAGCAGAGCGCGATCACGCACCCCGCTGAGCAACTTGAGCACTCCCAGTTCGTCGTACACGCACAGCCCGGCGCGCTCGCGGAAGCGTCGCGCGGCGGCCAGGGCCTGGCGCGCTTCATCCTGGGCCTGGGCCAGGCGGGCCGCCGGGTGCGCGGCGGCGCTCAGGCCGATAAACAATTTGAGCGGGGCCAGGCGCAGGTTCAATGGGCTCAACCACTGCGCCAGTTGATTGCGGTTGGCCAAGGCGGCCACAGCGTCCGGCGCCGGCAGCAGCAGGGTCCATTGCCCGGCGCGGCCCAGGATCGGTACGGTCGGCGACCACTGGCGCAAACGCCGACCGATCGCGTCGTGTCGCCCCGTTAGGTGCGCCTCCACCTGCGCTGCATCACCCTGGGCAAACAGCGCTTCACTGCCCTCCAACTGCAACTGCACGACCTGCCAGTGCCCCGTCAGCGGCATGCCCAATTGCGCGGCGCGGTGCAGCAAGATGTCCAGGGACTGATAATCACCGGCCAGCAAGCGCTCCAGCACATCGTGCCGCGAGCGTCCCAATTGCTCGGACTGGATCAGCGCCGAGCCAATGGCTTGGGTCACCAGCACCATTTTCAGCGAATAGGGCTGCTCGATCAGCGGCATACCGGCAGCCGCGGCGGCTTCCAGCACGCGCGGGGGGATGGCCTGGATATACGTCGGCCCGGTGAGCACCACCAGCCCGGCGACCTGGCGTTGACAGGCCTCCTCCAGCAGTTGCAGCAGGTTGGCCTCATCGCGGGGATGGTTGATACCAGTGACAAACACCAGCTCACCGCCCAGCACCCATTCGGCGATCCCGCTGTTTTCCGCCACATAGGGCCAGCGCACGGGGTTATCCAGGCCCGTCTGGCCGGCACGCAGGGTCAGGGATTCCAAGCCCGGCAGTGCCAGCACATCGGCGACGGTCAGGCTCATGCCTGGACGTCAGCCAATGGCGCACGTACCCGCAGGAGGGCGCTCAATATGATGTAGGTCAGCGACGCCGCGACAATCCCTACCAGCGGCGCTACCCACGGCGAGTTGAAGGCCAGCACAGTGCCCACCGCGTAGGCCAGGAGCCCCGGCCAGTTGAACGCGGGCAAGCGTGTTTGCGCCAGGCGTGGGTATTGACCACGGTAGCGGTAGAAGAAGTCCGCCATGATCACCCCTCCGATCGGCGGGATCACCGTGCCTAGCAGGATCAGGTACGGCACCAGCATGTCGTACATGCCCAGCAGCGCCAGCAGCGTGCCGATCACCGCGCCGGCGAGGGTCACGGTCTTGCGGCGTTTGGTGCGCAGCAAATTGCAGCCGGCCACCGCGAAGTTATAGATGGTGTTGTCCTGGGTGCTCCAGATATTGAGCAGCAGCATCGCCATCGCGGCCATGGCAAAACCCTGCAACAGCAACACTTCCACCACATCCGGCTGCTGATAGACGATGGCGCCATAAGCCCCGATCAGCACCATCAGCCCATTGCCGACAAAGAAACCAATCAGGCTGGCCAGCACCGCCACCTTGGCCGAGCGGGAAAACCGCGTCCAATTGGTAGCCTGGGTCGCGCCGCTGACAAAGGTGCCGAACACCAGAGTAATGGCCGTGGACAGATCGAGTTGACCGGTTGGCACCACCGCCAGCAACCCTTGCAGTCCGCCGACTTTCACCGTAGCCACCCACATCGACAACACCAGCAGGATGCCCATGGCCGGCACCGCGATGTACGACAGAATCTCCAGCCCGCGATAGCCCACGTAGGCGGTGGCGCAGAACACCAGGCCGAACAGCACCATCATCACCAGCACGCTGCCCTGGCTCAGTTCGAAATACTTGCCGAGCACCACGGCGGCGGTGGCGGTGCCCCAGGCGTACCAGCCGATCTGGGTAAAACCGAGGATCAGGTCGCTGAGCTTGCTACCCACCTCGCCAAAGCAGAAACGCCCCATCAACACCGAGTTCAAACCGCTCTTGAAGGCGATATAGCCCAGGCCTGCGGCGTAAATACCCAATAGCAGGTTACCGAGGGCCACGACACCGAGCATCTCGGTGAAACTGAACGCCACCCCCAATTTGCCGCCGGCAAACATGGTCGCGGTAAAAAAAGTGAAGCCCAGCAGCACCATGGCGGTGGACGCCAGGCCTTTACGTGCATGCATCGGGACTTCGCTCAAGGGGTAGTCATTGCCGGATTCTTGCTGCGTCATGTGCCTTGCTCCCTGAATGAGTGACGCAGGCCCATTGCACCACGCGTGCCAAACCGACAGCAGTGGTGGACGCACGGCGCCGGTTGTGCAGCGTGCACAATTTTGCGCGCCAAACAGGAGGGCTAAGCTCAAAGCACTGTTCGCAATGCCCAGTAGGGCACGAAAGCGGTGCAGGGGTGATACAAAATGGATCAGTCGAACAAGGTCTGTGTGGTCTCGCCGCGATGAAACGCAAACGCCGCCTGCAGATCGCTTTCGATGGTGCGCCCACGGGACAACGGCGGCAGGTCGTCCAGGCTGAAAAAGCCCACCTCAGTGGTTTCGACACCGGCCACTGGCGCTGACTGATCGATGGGCTCACACAGGAAATACAACTTGTAGAAGTCCCGCACATCCGGCCGATACAAGCCTTTGGCTTTGTGCGTCACGCTGTACAGCGCCCGCGCCGTGACCGTCAGCCCGGCCTCTTCATAAATCTCCTTGATGATGTTTTCCGACGCCGACAGGCCAATATCGGCATAACCCCCCGGCAGCGCCCAGCAACCGTCGGTGGCTTCGCGCACCAGTAAAATCCGCTCCCCCTCGATGACGGCGCCGCGCACATCAATCATCGGTGTCGAATAGCGCTGGGCGAAATCCGGCACCAGCCCGGTGATGCGCTCCAAGGGCACATCGCCCAGCTGCGCGAGCATGCTGTGGGCGATCCGGGCGATTTCCTCCAGGCGTTCGCGCTCGAAATCATCGGTGCAAAAATGCAGCCCCGTGGACGCCAACGCTTGCAGGCGCTTGGCCTGGGCCAGCCACGTGTTCTCCATTGCATTCTCCTAGATTGCAGGCAAAAGGGCTGGCTGAAAGGGTGCAACGCCAGGCACAAAAAAACCACCGCAAGGGTGGTTTTTTTACCGCGCCGGTTTATTCGCCGCGGTAGATGCAGCCGCTGGTGCAGGTTTCGTGGATACGAATCGCGCTCAGCTCAGGCAGCAACGGTTTGAGTTCATTCCAGATCCACTTGGCCAGCACTTCGCTGGTGGGGTTTTCCAGGCCGGGAATGTCGTTGAGGTAGTTGTGGTCCAGACGTTCGTAGAGCGGCTTGAAAATCGCCTTGATCTCCGAAAAGTCGCGAATCCAACCGGTATGGGGATCCAGGTCGCCACTCAGGTGGATCGCCACCTTGAACGAATGCCCATGCAGGCGCCCGCATTTATGGCCGTCCGGCACGTGCGGCAGGCGGTGGGCGGATTCGAATGTAAATTCCTTGAAGATTTCCACAGTATTTTCAGCTCGGTCAGTATCTGGCAGGCGGCGAGTTTAACAGCTTGCTCCCTCGCCGCGCATACCGCTGGGTCACAGCGCCTGCAAGCGTTCGCCCAGGCCGCCGTTGTCGGCCAGTTGCAGAAACTCATCCCCCAGCCGCCGGCTCTCGCTCATCGCGGTTTGCCAGTACTTGTGGCGGCTCGGGTCGTCGCCCATAAAGCGTTTGAAGTCGCTGCGGTCCGGCAGTTTGCCGTGGGGCAGGCGCGCCAGGTAATCCCTTGAGGGCGCGAGCAGTAACACATCCTGTAAGCCCTGAGGGTTGCTGCGCCGCCACGGCAGGCCCTTGTCGAACCAGCCGGGGATGACCCGGTCGGTGAAGTGTGGGTACAGCACGATGTCGTCGCCGTGGTAGGGCAGGTCGAGGTGGTAGTCCAGCAGGCCGCCGTCGCGGTAGGTGCCTTGGCCCGCGCCGGGCAGGTCGCGTACGCCTTGCATCACCATGGGGATCGAGCCCGACGCCAGCAGCGCCTGGCGCAGGTTGCCGACTTCCAGTTCGAGGAAGCGCGATGGGAAGTCCTTGAGCGGATGCACCGGCGGCGGCTGGCGCGGGTCGTGGACGATCAGGCGTTCGAAGTGCCGCGACAGACGTGCGCGACCGCGCAGGTTGTCGGCAATCACCGACGACAGGCCCAGGCCCAGGCGTCCGCGATGGTCATCGGCGAGCAGGCCGTGACTTTTGACCACCATGATGTTGAGTCGATAGTCGGGGTTGTCCAGCACCCGCGCATCCCGGCCGGCCAGCAGGTCGTCGAGCATGCGCACGCAGCTTTGGCTGACTTGGGCCATGGTCACGCCTTTGGCGAAATGTTGCGCGTTGTACAGGCGACCGAGGTCCAGCAGGCCCTGCACCGGGTCGGGCAGGCATGCGCTGGCAAAGCGCCAGGAGCCGATGGACGCGCCGATCAGCGCGCGCTGCCGTGGTGCACGCGGCAGCCAGTCGCCGAACAGCGCCAAGTCCAAGCCTTGGATACCCAGGGCCTTGGGCCCGCCGGCCGCGCCGGGAAGAATGCCGACATCCGCTGGTTTTAGGCCCTGCTCACGAATGCGTGCCAACGCGCGCGTGCCGGCCTTGAGAGTCAGCGCGGGGAATTTGATGTGGATGGCTGTCATACCGATCTCTGTTGAAGCGGGTGTAGGAGCACACATGCTCGCGAAAAACGTTAACCATACCGCGCGAGTCCGGAATAAACACCGTCGTTTGTCGCGTCGGCTTGGAATTGCCATGGTGGCAATTCAGTTTCAGTTAAGTTGCAGTCGTTACCGTGTCCGGCGTAGGAAAACATTGTGTAACGGAGACTTATCATGAAGCGCCTCACAGCTCTGGTCGCCGCCGGTATCATCGCTTCCACGGCGACCCAGGCCGGAGCCGTGGACCCCGACAAACCACTGACCGTGCCTGCCACTGTTACAATTGTCGCCTTCGATCAATTGGAAGCCACCGCCCTGGCCCTGCACCCCGGTTCGACCTTACTCGACACCGACCTGGACGAGGCCTATGGCAAGTACATCTATGAAGTCGAACTGCGAGACCTCGACGGCATTGAATGGGATGTTGAATTGGACGCGCTCACCGGGCAGGTTCTCAAGAATCATCAGGATACGTAATGAAGGTAAATTTACGCGCCAGCAGCCGATGGCCGCTGGTGCTCATGGTGTTCTGCTCAAGCCTGGCGGCGCGCGACCTCAATCAAGATGAAGCCCTGGCGCTGCGGCAGCAGGGCGTGATCCTGCCGCTGGAACAGCTGTTGCAACAGGCCATGGCGCGCCATCCCGGCTCGCGCCTGCTGGAAGCCGAGCTTGAAAAGAAACACGGGCAATATGCTTATGAAGTGGAATTGGTGACCACCGACGGCGTGGTGCGCGAAATCAAGCTGGACGCCACCAGCGGCGTGCTGATCAAAGACGAGGAAGACTGATGCGCCTGCTTCTGGTGGAAGACAACGTACCCCTGGCCGATGAACTGCTGGCCGGCCTGCAGCGCCAAGGCTATGCCGTCGACTGGCTGGCCGATGGGCGCGACGCCGCATACCAGGGCCGCACCGAGCCCTACGACCTGATCATCCTCGACCTCGGCCTGCCCGGTCTGCCGGGGCTTGAGGTGCTGGCGCAATGGCGCGCGGCGGCGCTGGCCACCCCGGTGCTGGTCCTTACTGCCCGCGATTCCTGGGCCGAGCGTATCGAAGGGCTCAAGGCCGGTGCCGATGACTACCTGAGTAAACCCTTTCATCCCGAAGAACTGCACCTGCGCATCCAGGCGTTGCTGCGTCGCTCCCACGGTCAAGCCAACCAACCCACCCTGCAAGCCGCCGGCCTGCACCTCGACGAGGGGCGCCAGTGCGTGCTGCGCGATGGCGAAGAGGTCCAACTGACCGCCGCCGAGTTTCGTCTTCTGCGCTATTTCATGCTGCACCCTGAGCAAATCCTGTCCAAAAGCCATCTGGCCGAGCATCTGTATGACGGCGAAACCGAGCGCGATTCCAACGTGCTGGAGGTGCACGTCAACCACCTGCGCCGCAAGTTGGGCCGCAGCGTGATCGAAACCCGGCGTGGCCAGGGTTATCGGTTTGGCGCCAACCCCGCATGAAGTCGATTCAACGGCGCCTGAGCCTGGGGCTGATCAGTGTGATGGTGATCGTCGGCGTGGTGCTGGCGCAGACCAGTCTGTGGTTGTTCGAAGCCGGTCTGCAGCGATATCTGGAGGCAGGGCTGCGCAACGACACGGAAAACCTGCTGGTGGCACTGGTGCGCGGGCCAAACGGCGTACAGCTGGACGAGCATCGTCTGTCACCGGCTTACCAGCGGCCGTTTTCGGGACATTACTTTCGTATCGATTTTGCCGACACCCACTGGCGCTCTCGCTCGCTATGGGATCAGGAACTGCCGCGCCTGCCCGAGGCCGGTCTGAAGGGCAACCTGCAGCTGGGGCCTGAAGGCCAGCAACTGCTGGTGCTACGTTCGGACTACAAGCGCTTTGGTCAGTCGATTTCCATCAGCGTGGCCCAGGATTACACGCCAGTGCGCGAAAGCTTTCGCCTGATGCGTCAGATCGGTCTGGTGCTGGGCTTGGCGGCGTTGCTGCTGGTGCTGGTGCTACAACGGGTGACCGTGCGCCGCGCCTTGCGCCCGCTGGAAACCGCGCGCAATCAGATCGCTCAGCTGCAGCAGGGCCAGCGCTCGCAGCTCGACACTCAGGTGCCGTTGGAGCTGGAACCGCTGGTGGCGCAGATCAACCACCTGCTGGCCCACACCGAAGACAGCCTCAAGCGTTCCCGCAATGCCCTGGGCAACCTTGGCCATGCGCTGAAAACCCCATTGGCGGTATTGCTGAGCGCGGCATCCAGCGAGGCGCTCAAAGACCATCCCAAGCTGAGCGCCTTGTTGCGCGAGCAATTGGAGCAAGTGCAGCAACGCCTCCATCGTGAACTGAACCGCGCCCGCCTGGCTGGCGAAACCCTGCCCGGCGCCTTGTTCGACTGTGAACAGGAATTGCCTGGCCTGCTCGCCACCTTGAACATGATCCATGGCGAACACCTGGACCTCAGCTACCATGCCGCCCCCGGCCTGCAGTTGCCTTGGGATCGCGAAGACCTGCTGGAGTTGCTGGGCAATCTGCTGGACAACGCCTGTAAATGGGCGGACGCCGAGGTGCGCCTGAGCATTGATGAAACCCCCCACAGCTATTGGCTTGCGGTGGAAGACGACGGCCCCGGCATCCCCGAAGCCCAGCGCGATCAGGTGCTCAGCCGTGGCGCGCGCCTGGATGAGCAGATCGACGGTCACGGCTTGGGCCTGGGGATCGTGCGCGATATCGCCGAGGTGTGGGGCGGGGTGTTGCGGTTGCAGGATAGCCCCTTGGGCGGTTTAAAAGTGCTGGTCGAATTACCCAAGCGCCATGCCTGACAGGCGGCAAACGGGAGCAAGCTCCCGCCCACCCTGGGTGGCCTTCAAGCGTCAGACCCGGAACTGATCCATCAACCCCTGTTGTTGATTGGCCAGGCTGTTCAGCGCCTGGCTCACCCGCGCCGATTCATTGGCCTGTTCCGACAGCGATTCGGTCACATCGCGGATGGTCGCCACGTTGTGGTTGATCTCTTCGGCGACGGCGCTTTGCTCCTCCGCGGCACTGGCGATTTGCAGGTTCATATCGCTGATCACGGTGACCGCGTCGCCGATCTGGCGCAGTGCGGTGACGGCCTGGCCGACCTGTTCGACGCTGCCCTGAGCCTGGCGATAACTGCTGCCCATGGCACCGACCACGTCGGTGGTGCCGCTCTGCAAGTGCTCGATCACCAGGCGGGTTTCCTCCACCGATGCCTGGGTGCGTTGCGCCAGGTTGCGCACTTCGTCGGCCACTACTGCGAAGCCACGTCCGGCCTCACCGGCACGGGCGGCTTCAATCGCGGCATTGAGCGCCAGCAGATTGGTCTGCTCGGCGATGCCCCGGATCACTTCCAGCACCGAACCGATCTTCTCGCTGTTCTCCGAAAGGCCTTCGACCTGGGTCATGGCGGTGCTCATGTCCGCCGCCAGTTGACCAATATTGGCGGTGGTGCGGTCGATCACGTTGAGGCCATCGCGCGTCGCCTGGTCGGCCTCGCGCGCCGCCTGAGCCGCCTGTGCTGCGCTGCGGGCCACGTCCTGGGCGGTGGCGCTCATTTCATGGGAAGCGGTGGCCACCTGGTCGACCTGGCGGTACTGCTGCTCCATGCCGGCGCTGGTCTGGGTGGCGATCGCGGCCGACTGGTCGGCGGTGCCACGGGCGTCTTGTACCGAGCGTTTGACCTCGGCAATGATCGGCTGCAGTTTGTCGAGGAAACGGTTGAACCAGCCGGCCAGTTGCCCCAGTTCATCGCGCTTGTCATAGGCCAGGCGCCGCGTCAGGTCGCCTTCGCCGCTGGCGATGTCTTCAAGCATGTGCGCCACCCCCAGGATCGGCCGGGTCACACTGCGCGCCATCAGCCATACCAGAATCAGGCCGATCACCGCTGCCAGCAGGCCCAGGCTCAGTTCGAGCAGGGTGCCGCGCGTGTTGTCCGCATCCATTTGTGCCTTGAGGGCTTCGGCGGGACCTACCAGGACTTTTTCCGGCACGTCCAGCAACACGCCCCATGGCTTGCCGTCGGGAATCGGTGCGAACGGCGCCAGCACTTTGAGTTGATGCTCGGTGCGCAGGCTGCTGATGCCGGTGCTGCCGGCCAGGGCGCCGATCAGTTGAGCGCCGCTGCGGCGGTCGACCTGGTCCAAACGCTGGCTGAGTTTGCTGGCGTCCGCGCTGTAGCCGGCGAGCAGGCCGGTGGGGCTGAGGATGCTGACCTGTGTCTGGCCGTCGTACAGCTTGGCGCTGGCCTGTTGGCTCACGGCCTGCAAACTGTTGAGGTTGATGTCCACCGACAGCGACGCGATGACTTTGCCGTTGGCCATCAACGGAAACACGATGCTGGTCATCAGCACGTTCTGGCCGTTGATCACATAAAAGTAGGGTTCGATCACGCAAGGCTTGAGGGTGCTGCGCGGGCAGGTGAACCAGGCGTTGGCCTTTTCGCCACTGGGGCCGACGGTGGTGTCGGTCATGTCGCTTTCCGGCAATGCCATGGAGGTCAACTGGCCGGGTGTCGGCTGCGACCAATACAGGGCGAAGCGGCCCTTGTCGTTGCTGCCCAGCTCGGTTTGGCCGGCGAACAACTCATCCTTGCCGTCCAGCGCATTGGCTTCGAACACCAGGGACAGGCCCAACAGGTCCGGGTTGGCCTGCAATGCGGCTCTGACCTGGCGGGTCAGGTCTTCGCGGGTGTCGAAGGCGTCCAGAAAGCGTTTCTCCGCCTGCTCGCGCAAGAACAGCACCTGGCGGGCAAAGCCATGGCCATATTGATAAGCGTCCATGAATTGCCGACGGATACCCAGCGCCTGCACCTCGCCCTGGGCCTCGATACGTGCCTGGGCGGCTTCATTGAGCATCTGCATGCTGGAGGCTTTGACCTGCTCGGAACTCTGCGCCATGCGGTACAGCGACAAACCCACCAGCAGGCTCACGATTCCCAGCAGGCAGAGGCCGGCGAGCAGGGTGATTTTCCATTGAATGGAGAGTTGTCTGAGCGACATCGGACATCCTTACCTGAAAACACAAAGAGCCCGTTTATCGGCCGCAGAAAGATTTTCTTTATTCAAACGATCAATTTAAACCTGCCGGAGCGGCGCGTCCCTCGGCAGCGGCTTTTGACATAGGGCCGCGCCTGCTGCAAAGTGCCCGCCCTCTAATAAGACCTCCTTGAAGCCTGCACACTGGCCGCCCTCCGATGGGCCGCTGGGGCGCGGGCATGCCTGTTTTTCTGTTTCTGCTTGAGGTAATCATGATTAACGCAGTCATCGCCGCGGTCGGCACCATGCTGGTGCTTAGCCTGTCCCGCGTGCATGTGGTCATCGCCATCATTGTCGGCGCCCTGGTGGGCGGTCTCACCGGCGGCCTGGGGATCGAAGCCACCCTCAGCGCCTTCAACGGCGGCCTCGGTGGGGGCGCGACGGTGGCGTTGTCCTACGCCTTGCTCGGTGCATTCGCGGTGGCCATCGCCAAGTCCGGCCTGGCCCATGCCCTGGCCGACAAGGCCCTGCTGCTGGTGGACCGTCAGGACGCCACTGGCGGCAGTCATGTCAAATGGCTGCTGATCGGTCTGTTGTGGGTAGTGGCGATTGCATCGCAAAACATCCTGCCGATTCACATTGCGTTTATCCCGCTGCTGGTGCCGCCGCTGCTGTATGTGCTGACCAAGCTGCAATTGGATCGGCGCTTGATCGCCTGTGTGATGACCTTCGGCCTGATCACGCCGTACATGTTCCTGCCGGTGGGCTTCGGCAATATCTTCCTCAACCAGATCCTGTTGGCCAACGTGGCCAAGAGCGGCGTGGACGTCAGCCAGGTCAACGTGACTCACGCCATGGGCCTGCCGGCGCTGGGCATGGTGGTTGGCCTGCTGGTGGCGGTGTTTATCAGCTACCGCAAAAAGCGCGTGTACGACCTGGCGAAAATCGAGCGGGTCGAGCAGGTGGCGGTGCAGTACAACCCGCTGACCCTGCTGGTGGCCGGCGTGGCGATTGCCTCGGCGTTCATCATTCAGCTGTGGCTGGATTCGATGATCATCGGTGCGCTGGCCGGGTTCCTGATCTTCTCGGCCTCGGGCATTGTGCGCTGGCGCGAGACCGACGACCTGTTTACCGAAGGCATGAAGATGATGGCAATGATCGGCTTCATCATGATCGCCGCCTCGGGGTTCGCCGAAGTGCTCAAGGCCACTGGGGACGTGCGTTCGCTGGTGGAAACTTCGGCTGCGTTCATCGGCCATAGCCGTGGGGTCGGCGCGCTGCTGATGTTGCTAGTGGGCCTACTGGTGACCATGGGCATTGGTTCGTCGTTTTCCACGGTGCCGATCCTGGCCGCGATCTTCGTGCCGTTGTGCGTGCAGTTGGGCTTCAGTCCGCTGGCCATTGTGTGCATCGTTGGCACGGCGGGGGCCCTGGGCGATGCTGGCTCGCCTGCGTCGGACTCCACCCTCGGTCCGACTTCCGGCCTGAATATCGACGGTCAGCACCACCACATCTGGGACACCGTGGTGCCGACATTCTTGCATTACAACCTGCCGTTGCTGGCCTTTGGCTGGTTGGCGGCCATGACCCTTTGACCCCTGTTTCTGTAGGAAAGATTGGGTTCGCTCCTACAGAACACCTACCATCGGCCGATACCCTCTCAAGTCGCTTAATAAGAGAGAAAAGCCATGCGTCTGAGTCTGAAGGCCAAAGTCCTGTCCCTCGCCGTCGTGCCGGTGTTGCTGTTCGCGCTGGTCATCAGCCTCACCACGGTGTGGATTCTTCAGGGCCAGGCGCGCAGCGAGGTGGATGAAACCCGCCAGCGCCTGCTCAATAACGCCAAGGCCACGCTGCAAGGTTATGTGGAAGTGGCCATGAGCACCATTAAGCCGCTCTACGACGCCGCCGCGCCTGGCGATACGGCGGCGCGGGCCGAGGTGGTCAAGCTGCTGTCCAACATCAGCTACGGCAAGGACGGTTACTTCTTCGGCTACGACTCCGAGACCATCCGCCTGTTCAAGGGCAATAGCCCCGACGGCGTGGGCAAGAGTTTCAAAGACAACCGCGACCCCAATGGCGTCTACGTCAACCGCGACCTGGTCAAGGTCGGCAAGGACGGCAGCCATTACCTGCAATACAGCTCGACCCAGCCGGGGCAGACCGAACTGGTGCCCAAGCTTGGCTACACCGATTACCTGCCCAAGTGGGATATGGTCATCGGTACCTCGGTCAACCTCGACGGCATCGAAGCCCAGGTGGCGGTGGTCGAGGCCAAGGTCAAAGCGCGCATGGAAGGTGTGTTGCTGAGTATCCTCGGCGTGGCCGTGGTGGTGTTGCTGGTGATCGCCGCTGCGGGCATGGTGCTGGCCAATACCATTTTGCGTCCGTTGCATTTGATGAAAGCCAACCTCGACGATATTGCCGCCGGCGAGGGTGACCTGACTCGGCGCCTGGCCATCACCAGCCAGGACGAGTTGGGCGAGCTGGCCGGCGCGTTCAACCGGTTTGTCGACAAGATCCACGGCCTGGTGCGCCAGATCACCGAAATGACCGCGCAGCTCACCGGCCTGGTGGGCCAGGTGTCCGACCAGGCCCACCGCTCGGAGCAGGCCATGGAGCGCCAGCGCCACGAGACGGACCAGGTCGCCACCGCCATCAATGAGATGTCGTCCGCCGCCCAGGAAGTGGCGCGCAGTGCCCAGGGCGCCTCGGTGGCCGCGCAGCAGACCGACGCCGAAGGCCAGGCCGCCAAGCGCGTGGTGGACGGCAGCATCGCGCAGATCCACGCGTTGGTGAACGACATCCGCAGCAGCGGCGTGTCCCTCGACAGCCTGCAACAGGACGTGACGTCGATTGTCAGCGTGTTGAGTGTGATCCGCTCGATTGCCGAGCAGACCAACCTGTTGGCCCTCAACGCCGCCATCGAGGCCGCGCGGGCCGGGGAGGCCGGTCGTGGCTTTGCGGTGGTGGCCGACGAAGTGCGCGCCCTGGCCAGCCGCACCCAGACCAGCACCCAAGAAATCCAGGGCATGATCGACCGCCTGCAAACCGGCACCGAAGCCGCCGTGGAAGCCATGCGCCGCTCCAGCGAGGCCGGCGATGGCACCTCGGCCCAGGCCAACCAGGCCGGAGCGTCGCTGGACACCATGGCCCAGCTGATTGCCACCATCAATTCAATGAACGCCCAGATCGCCAGCGCCGCCGAAGAACAAACCGCCGTGGCCGAAGAGATCAACCGCAGCGTGCATCAGATTGCCTCGGCGGTGGACAGCGTGGCCGATGAAACCCAGCTGGGGGCCCAGACGTCGCGCAGCCTGGCAGACCTGGGCCAGCGCCTGGGGCAACTGGTCGGTCAGTTCAGGATCTGATCAAACGTCGCGCATCAACAAGCCAAAGCGCAAATCCATCTCAACGGGCAGCGGTATATACACCGTGTGCCCGTCCCCCGGCGCCACGTCGATGGCTTCGTCCTTGGCGTTGCGCAGGCCGGCCAAGTCGAAGTGAAAATTGCCGGTGGGCGTCATCAATTCCAGGTGATTGCCCACGGCGAAGCGGTTCTTGACCTTGACCTCGGCCAGCTCGCCCCGGCGTTCGCCGGTCAGTTCGCCGACAAACTGCTGGCGCTCGGAGACGGAACTGCCGTTCTGGTAGTTCTGGTACTCATCGTGGACGTGCCGGCGCAGGAAACCTTCGGTGTAGCCGCGCTGGGCCAAAGAGTCGAGGTCGGTCATCAGGTTGCGGTCGAACGCGCGACCGGCCACCGCATCGTCGATGGCGCGGCGATACACCTGGGTGGTGCGCGCGCAATAGAAGTGCGACTTGGTGCGGCCTTCGATCTTCAGCGAGTGCACGCCCATATGGGTCAGGCGCTCCACATGCTGTACGGCGCGTAGGTCCTTGGCGTTCATGATGTAGGTGCCGTGCTCGTCCTCGAAGGCGGGCATCTGCTCGTCGGGGCGGTTGGCTTCCTGTAACAGAAACACCTGATCGGTGGGCGCACCGATACCCAGGGTCGGTTCCGGCGCGTATTGCTGCACGATCTCGCCGGTGGCGTTTTCCACCGCCGGAGTGGCCTGGTACTTCCAGCGGCAGGCATTGGTGCAGGTGCCCTGGTTGGCGTCGCGCTTATTCATATAGCCCGAGAGCAGGCAGCGCCCGGAATAAGCCATGCACAGGGCGCCGTGTACAAACACTTCCAGCTCCATGGCCGGCACCTGCTCACGGATTTCGCCGATCTCCTCCAGCGACAATTCCCGCGACAGAATCACCCGGCAGATCCCTTGCTGCTGCCAGAACTCCACGCTCGCCCAGTTCACCGTATTGGCCTGCACCGACAAGTGAATCGGCATCTGCGGGAAGTGTCGGCGCACCAGCATGATCAGCCCTGGATCGGACATGATCAGCGCATCCGGGCCCATGGCGATCACCGGTGCCAGGTCCTTGAGGAAGGTCTTGAGCTTGGCGTTGTGCGGCGCGATGTTCACCACCACATAGAAGCGCTTGCCCTGGGCATGCGCTTCCTGGATACCCAGGGCCAGGTTGGCGTGATCGAACTCGTTATTGCGCACCCGCAGGCTGTAACGCGGTTGGCCGGCGTACACCGCATCGGCGCCGTAGGCGAAGGCGTAGCGCATGTTTTTCAGGGTGCCGGCGGGAGCGAGCAGTTCGGGGGCGATAACAGTGGGCATGGCGTAGGGTCGCAAAAAGGCGCGAGGGTAGTGCAGGGCGGGCGCGGGGTTATTGATCCAGGTCATTTTTGTATCGCTGTGTATCCCCAGTTGCTGTGGATAAACACCGATTGATACGCGGCGATTTGCGACACAGGCGCGATACCTGCGGCCTTTCTAATCGGTTCCAACGAGGCACACCGCCTCGCCTCAACCGGGAGCCTATCGCCATGAACACCAAAGCCCTCTATGCCGCCTGCCTGTTCGCCGCGCTCAATATCTGCACCTTGTCAGCGCGCGCTGAAGCCAGTGCCAATCAGCAGACCTACACCTACGGCACGCACTTGGATATCCGCAAAGTACTGTCGATCACTGAAGACGCCGGGCCGACATGCGGCGTGGTGGGTGCGCGGATGACCTACCTCGATTCCAACGGCATCACACAGGTCCTGAACTACCAGAAAGTGTCCGACGCCTGCATCGGCGACAACTGAGTCCGCCATGCGCGGCCAAAGGTGAACATCATGCTATTGATCGCATTCCTGGGCGGCATTCTGACCGTCCTCAGTCCTTGTATCCTGCCGGTGGTACCGTTTTTGTTCGCCGGTGTCGATCGCACGCGTCGCTCAATCCTGCTGACCCTCGGCGGCATGGCACTGACCTTCGCGCTGATCGCCAGCCTGGCGGTGGTCAGCAGCGAATGGGTGGTGCGCACCAACGCCACCGGCCGGCATGTGGCGTTGATTGTGATGGTGCTGTTTGCGCTGTCGTTGATATCCGCGCGGATCGGTGGCTGGTTGGCGCGCCCCTTCGTACTGCTGGGCAATCGCATTGATCCCGACAGTCGGGCGCTGTCGGGACCGCTCAAGTCGCTGCTGATCGGGGTCGCCACAGGCTTGTTGTGGGCGCCGTGCGCCGGGCCGATCCTTGGGGTGATCCTGACCGGTGCAATGCTGCAGGGCGCCAATGCGCAGACCAGCTTGTTGCTGCTGGCTTATGGCTTGGGCAGCGCGCTGTCCCTGGGCACACTGATCTTCGCCGGACGTAGCCTGGTAAACCGGCTCAAAGCATGGATTCCGCTTACCGGTTGGCTGCGGCGGTGCGCCGGGGTGGCGGTATTGGCGGCTGCGGTGCTGATAACTACCGGGGCCGACCGAACCCTGCTGGCCCGCACGTCTTCCGAGGGCGTCAGTCGCCTGGAGAGCGGCGTGCTGGAAAACGTGCCCAAGGTGGTCGATTACCTGGTCAGCAAGGTCAAGGCCGAGCCGCTGGCCGATAGCGATCAAGGTGCGATGCCGTCGTTGTCCGGCGCCGTTGAATGGCTCAACTCGCCGGAACTGACCCCGCAGGCGCTCAAAGGCAAAGTGGTGCTGGTGGATTTTTGGACCTATGACTGCATCAACTGCCAGCACGCCCTGCCGTATGTCAAAGCGTGGGCTGAGAAATACGCCAAAGACGGCTTGGTAGTGATCGGTGTCCATACACCGGAATACGGGTACGAGCGCATCATCGACAACGTGAAGGCCCAAGTGCGCAAACTGGGAATCACCTACCCGGTGGCCATCGACAATAACTACGCGATCTGGCGCAACTTCGACAATCAGTACTGGCCCGCCCATTACCTGATCGATGCCAAGGGCCGCATACGCTACAGCCACTTCGGCGAAGGTCGCTACGAAGCTCAGGAACGGATGATTCGGGAATTGTTGGACGAGGCCAAGGCAGGCGTTTCGCCCCCATGAAGAGGGCGGTTTGCGGGGGTGCGATAAATAAGGGCACTCCCAGGTTTCGTCGCGGACTAAGCATCAGGGCCTACACAGGCCCATTGCTTTTCTGACATGGACCGGACATGAACCAAACCACCCTGCAATTCAAAACCCTGTTGTTACTGCTGGTCCTGGTGACCGTTGCCTTTATCTGGATATTGCTGCCGTTCTACGGCGCGGTGTTCTGGGCGGTGATCCTCGGCATTATCTTTGCGCCCATGCAGCGCCGCCTGCAGCTCAAGTTCGGCTGGAACCGTAACCTTACCTCCCTGACCACCCTGACTGCGTGTTTGATCGTCGCGATTTTGCCGGTGATCATCACCAGTGCCTTGTTGGTACAAGAGGGGGCCACGCTGTACAAGAACATCGAAAGCGGCAAGTTGGATGTGGCGGGCTATATCGAGCAGTTCAAGAATTTCCTGCCGCCGTATTTCCAGCATCTGCTGGATCGCTTCGGCATGGGCAACCTGGAAGGGCTGCGCGAGAAGATCGTCAAGAGTGCGATGCAGGGCAGCCAATTCTTTGCCACCCAGGCGTTCAGCTTTGGCCAAGGCACGTTCGATTTTCTGGTGAGTTTTTTCATCATGCTGTATCTGCTGTTTTTCTTTCTGCGCGACGGCCCGGAGCTGGTACGCAAGGTGCGCACCGCAGTGCCGTTGGCTGAACCGCAAAAGCGTCGCCTGCAGCTTAAGTTCAACCGCGTGGTGCGGGCCACGGTCAAGGGCAACGTGCTGGTGGCCGTGACTCAGGGCGCGTTAGGCGGGTTGATTTTCTGGTTCCTGGACATTCCCAGCGCGCTGCTATGGGCGGTGCTGATGGCATTTCTTTCACTGCTGCCGGCGGTGGGCGCGGGCATTGTATGGGGGCCGGTGGCGGCATATTTCCTGATGAGCGGGGCGATCTGGCAGGGCGTGGTGCTGGCGTTGTTCGGCGTGTTTGTGATCGGCCTGGTGGACAACGTGCTGCGCCCGATCCTGGTGGGCAAGGACACCAAGATGCCGGATTACCTGATCCTGATCTCGACCCTGGGCGGCTTGTCAGTGTTTGGCCTTAACGGGTTTGTGATCGGCCCGCTGGTGGCGGCGCTGTTCATGTCTAGTTGGGCGCTGTTTGTCGAGAGCAAGCCGCGGGTCAAGTTGCCATTGCCGTAAACCGGTAGCGTCAGGCTTCCAACTGGTAGGCGGTGGCTTTCAATTGGTGTTCGGCGGCTTTGAGCGATGTCAGCGGGCCGGTGATCGGCTCGCCTTCGCGTACCAAGTACCAGCAAGCCAACACCCCCGAGGCGCGCAGAGCGGCGGGGACGGCACTGCCGATGACGGACATGATATGTACAGTGGGCATAAGGACCTCCAATCGTGGTAGGGGTCACCTTAAGGGCCATGGCGGCTGAGGAAAAATCAACTGTCTCGATAGTCGACATTGATGCCACGCGTCAGTCCACCACTTGATCCAGCATGCTCACCACTTCCTGCTCACTGAGCAGCCCCTTGCGCACCAGGTTCTCCGCGAGCAAGGCGAGGAACTTCGCGCTGCGGTGACCTTCCAGGTGCTTGAGTTCGGTCAGGGCACTGTACACCTTGCTGGAGGTGCAAAGGCCGGCGGTACGGTGTGGGTTTTGTGTGGGCATGGTTAATCGTCCTTAATTGTTATTGGGTGGACAGGCTCGATAGTGAAAGGGTTATGTGACGCAAACATGACAGCGCGAGCCCTGTTCGAGCAAGTAGACATTGGTGTCTATCATGTGCGATTGCGCACCAGACAATGTCTCCATTGCGACCTTGACGCGATAAAACCGGACTCGGCGCAAAAAAAAAGGCCTCGCACGATTGCGAGGCCAGTTTCAGATCGAACAGTTACCAGCCACGACGGTAGTAACCATGGGGCGGGCCATAGTAACCGCGCGGTGGGCCGTAATAGACCGGCGCCGGGCGGTAATACACTTGCTGTTGCACATACACAGGCGGCGGTGGCGCGTAGTAGACCGGCGGCGGAGCGGCGTAGACAGGCTGCGGCTGCACATACACCGGTTGCTGCACGTAGACTTCGCGGGGTTGGCTGGCCACCACCGAGCCCACCACGGCGGCGCCGACCAACGCACCCAAGGCAGCCGGCCCCGCCCATCCACCACCGTGGGCGGAGGCTTGGCCAGCCATAGCGAGTGCACCTACCAGCAAGGCGATCTTGGGGATTGTACGAATCATGGTCATTCCTCGGTTAGCCCCTGCGCTCGTGTCCTGCCATCAATGGACTCAAGTCATGTCGCGGGGATACTTTTAAGACAACGTATTTCTGAAAAACAGCACGGCCGCTAGGTAAAGGTTGTGTAAGGTCTGTACCGATTTGCTTACTCACAGGAGTTTTCCATGCAGATGCACCCCAACAAGGACACCCAGCTGTGCATGTCACTGTCGGCGCGCCCCGGTAATTTCGGCTTGCGGTTTCATAACCATCTGTACGAGCAGTTGGGTCTGAATTTTTACTATAAGGCCTTCAGCAGCCAGGATTTGCCCGGCGCGATCGGCGGTATCCGGGCCTTGGGGATCCGGGGTTGCGGGGTGTCCATGCCATTCAAGGAGGCGGCCATTGCCTTGGTGGACGAACTCGACGATTCGGTTCAAGCCATCGATTCGTTGAACACCATCGTCAACACCCACGGCCATCTCAAGGCCTATAACACAGACTACATCGCCGTCGAGCAACTGCTGAAAAAGCATGCGGTCCCCCAGGATTCCACCTTCGCCCTGCGTGGCAGTGGCGGCATGGCCAAGGCCGTGGCCAGTGCCCTGCGCGACGGTGGCTACGCCAACGGTGTGATCGTGGCGCGTAACGAGAGAGCGGGGCGGGCGCTGGCCCAGCACCTGGGGTACGCCTGGCAGGGGGATATGACCGGCCTGCGTCCGCAAATGCTGATAAACGTCACGCCCATCGGCATGACCGGCGGCGCGGAGGCGGAGGCATTGGCGTTTGACGCAGACATCATCGAGACTGCGCGGACTGTCTTCGATGTGGTGGCGATTCCCGCCGAAACACCGTTGATTGTGCATGCCCGAGCCAACGGCAAACAGGTGATTACCGGGTTGGAAGTGATCGCCATCCAGGCGTTGGAACAGTTCGTGCTCTATACCGGTGTGCGGCCGACCCAGGAACAATTCGAAAAAGCCGTGGCCTTCGCCCGTCTCTAAAAAAGCACCGGGAAGCTGGATATAGGTCGATCAGACATGAAGGTATTGATCGTCTCACCACCCTCGGGGGCAAGCCCCCTCCCACAGGTTTGACCGCGTTCACTCGAGCTCGGTGGCCCAACGGTCGGCGCGCCAAGCTCAAGGCAAGCGCAGATCCAAGGTGGGAGGGGGCTTGCCCCCGATATAGGTCTATCAGGCAATGAAGGTATTGATCGTCTCACCGCCCTCGGGGGCAAGCCCCCTCGCACAGGTTTGACCGCGTTCACTCGAGCTCGGTGGCCCAACGGTCGGTGCGCCAAGCTCAAGGCAAGGGCAGATCC
>NZ_JARVSL010000020.1:0-385765 GCF_030209215.1 Pseudomonas sp. efr-133-TYG-23
GCGATGCGGTGGCCCAGGCCAGTTACGACCTGGCCTGGCGCGCGCTGAAGCCGACCTACCTGTTCAATGGCTATGGCCCGACCGAAACCGTGGTCACGCCCTTGCTGTGGAAAGCGCGGCGCGGCGACCCATGCGGCGCGGTGTACGCGCCGATCGGCACCTTGTTGGGCAACCGCAGCGGCTACGTACTGGACGCGCAACTCAACCTGCAACCCATCGGCGTGGCCGGCGAGTTGTACCTGGGCGGCGAGGGCGTGGCGCGGGGTTATCTGGAGCGTCCGGCACTGACCGCCGAACGCTTTGTGCCGGACCCGTTCGGCAAACCCGGCAGCCGTGTGTACCGCAGCGGCGACCTGACCCGCGGGCGTGCGGATGGGGTGGTGGATTACCTCGGACGTGTGGACCATCAGGTGAAAATCCGTGGTTTCCGTATCGAACTGGGCGAGATCGAAGCGCGCCTGCGCGAACAGGACAACGTCGGCGAAACCGTGGTGGTGGCCCAAGACGGCCCGTCCGGTAAGCAACTGGTGGCCTACGTGGTGCCGGCCCGCGCCACCGACCACGGCGCGCTGCGCGACGACCTGCGCCGTGCCCTGAAAACCCGCCTGCCGGACTACATGGTGCCTACGCACTTTATGTTCCTGGCGCAGATGCCGCTGACCCCCAACGGCAAGCTCGACCGCAAGGGCCTGCCGGCGCCGGACGCGAGCCTGCTGCAGCAGACCTACGTGGCGCCCGAAACCGAACTGGAGCAGCAAATCGCCGCGATCTGGGCCGAGGTGCTGCGCTTGCCCCAGGTGGGGGTGAACGACAACTTCTTTGAGCTGGGGGGCGACTCGATCATTTCGATCCAGGTGGTCAGCCGCGCGCGGCAGGCTGGTATTCGCTTCACGCCCAAGGATTTGTTCCAGCACCAGACCGTGCAAAGCCTCGCGGTGGTAGCTCGTCAAGGCGAGGGCGCAGTGGTGCTCGATCAGTCCGCCTTGACCGGCGAGCTGGCGCTGCTGCCGATCCAACAGGCCTTTTTTGCCGATCAGATCCCTCAGCGTCACCACTGGAACCAGTCTGTGGTCCTGCGCCCGCACCAGCCGTTGCAGCCAGCTGTACTGGGCGCCGCGTTGCAGGCGTTGATCGTGCACCATGACGCCTTGCGCAGTGCGTTCGTCCACGGGGCGAGCGGTTGGAGCGCCGCCTACCGCGATGCGGCGCAGCATCAGGCCGAGCAAGTACTGTGGCACGTTCAGGTGAACGATACCGAGGCGTTGGCAGCGCTGGGCGAACAGGCCCAGAGCAGTCTCGACCTGGGTACAGGCCCGCTGTTGCGTGTGGTGCTGGCGGACCTGGCCGACGGCTCGCAACGCTTGCTGCTGGTGATTCATCACTTGGTGGTGGACGGTGTTTCGTGGCGCATCCTGCTGGAAGATTTGCAAACGGCTTACCGCCAGATTGCTCAGGACGGCCGCGCGGTACTGCCGACCAAAACCAGTTCGATTCGCGCCTGGGCTGAGCGGCTGCGCCGGTATGCCGGCAGTGCTGCGTTGCAACAGGAACTGGCCTGGTGGCAACAGCAGTTGCACGCCAGCCCGGACGGCCTGCCTGGAGCGAACCCACAGGCCAGCCTCAGTAACCGCCATGCCTTGAATGTAACGACCCACCTCGACCAACGCTGGACACGACAGTTACTGCAGGAAGCCCCAAGCGCCTACCGCACCCAGATCAACGATCTGTTGCTGACGGCCCTGGCCCGGGTGATGGTGAGCTGGACGGGAACCCCGTCGATGCTGATCAGGCTGGAAGGTCATGGCCGCGAAGACGTGTTCGATGACATTGACCTGACGCGCACGGTCGGCTGGTTCACCAACCTCTACCCGCTGCAACTGGTGCCGGCGCCGAGCCTGGCGGATTCGCTCAAGGGCATCAAGGAGCAACTGCGCGCCATTCCTGACAAGGGCCTGGGCTTCGGCGCGCTGCGCTACCTGGGCGATCATGCTGCGCAGCAAGCATTGAGCCAACTGCCACGCCCGCGCATCACCTTCAACTACCTGGGCCAGTTCGACGGCAGTTTCGACGACGGCGGCCAAGGCAGTCTGTTTGCACCGTCGGGCGATGCTGCCGGTGCCGATCAAAGCCTCGACGCGCCACTGGGCAACTGGTTGGAAATCAACGGCCAGGTGTACGGCGGCGAGCTGAGCTTGAGCTGGAGTTTCAGCCGCAAGATGTTCGACGAGGCCACCGTGCAACGCTTGGCGGACGATTATGCCGAGGAGCTCAAGGCGCTGATTGAGCACTGTTGCCTGCCGATCAATCGCGGCGTGACGCCGTCGGACTTTCCATTGGCCGGGCTGACTCAGGCGCAATTGGACACGTTGCCGCTGGTGTTGGCAGAGGTTGAGGACCTGTATCCGTTGTCTCCGATGCAGCAGGGCCTGTTGTTCCAGTCCTTGTACAGCGAGGGTTCGGGGGCCTACATCAATCAGATGCGCGTGGATGTGCGCGGTCTGGATGTGCCGCGTTTTGAGCGCGCCTGGCAAGCGGCGGTGGACCGCCACGAGGTGCTGCGCAGTGGCTTCCTCTGGCAGGCTGAGTTGAACCAGCCATTGCAGGTGGTCTACAAGCATTTGCACGTGACAGTGGTGGAGCACGATTGGCAGGGGCGTGAGGATCGCGCCGCCGCGCTTGATGGTCTGGCCGCTACGCAACGCGCCCAGGGCTTTGCCCTGGAACAGGCGCCATTGCTGAATATGGTGCTGGTGCGTACCGGGCCGTCCAATCATCATTTGATCTACACCCATCATCACATCCTGATGGATGGTTGGAGCGGTTCGCAGCTGTTTGGCGAGGTGCTGCAACACTATGCCGGGGAGCCTTTGCGTCCGGCGCTCGGACGTTACCGTGATTACATCGGTTGGTTGCAGGGCCAGGACAAAGCCGCCAGCGAACGATTCTGGAAAACCCAGCTGGCCGCGTTGCAAGAACCCACACGCCTGGCCCGTGGCGCGTCGACTGGCCTTGATGGGCTGCCGATGGCCAACGGTGAACACACACTTAACTTCGAGCCGGCGCAGACCCAGCGCTTGAAAGCTTTTGCCCAGGGCCACAAAGTCACGCTCAACACGCTGGTGCAAAGCGCGTGGCTGCTGCTGTTGGCGCGCCAGACTGGCCAGGCGACTGTGGCCTTTGGCGCCACGGTGGCGGGGCGTCCGGCGCAATTGCAGGGAATCGAGCAGTTGGTCGGGTTGTTCATCAACACCCTGCCGGTGGTGGCTACCCCGGACCCGCAAATGCCGATCGGCCAATGGCTGCAGCAGATCCAGGCGCAAAATCTCAGGTTGCGCGAGCAGGAACATACCCCGTTGTTCGACGTACAACGCTGGGCTGGCTTAGGCGGCGAGGCGCTGTTCGACAGCATCCTGGTGTTCGAGAACTACCCGGTGTCCGAAGCCTTGGAGCAGGGCTCGCCTACGGAGCTGCAGTTTGGCCCAGTGCAGAATCTGGAACAGACCCACTATCCGCTGACGGTGCTGCTGGGCGTTGGGCAGACTCTGGGGCTGGAGTTCAATTACAGCCGGCAAGCCTTCAGCGACGCGGATATCCAGCGCCTGGCTACGCACTTCAGCCATTTGCTGCTGGCATTGGCAAACCCGGTACATACACGTTTGGCCGACTTGCCGTCAGTGACCGCCGCTGAGCGTCACACCACGGTGTATGCCTGGAACCAGACCGCACGCGACTACCCGCAAAACCAATGGGTGCATCACCTGATCGAAGCCCAGGCCAAACGCCAGCCGCAGGCCACGGCCCTGGTGTTTGCCGAGCAACGTATCGACTACGCCGAACTCAACCGCCGCGCCAACCGCCTGGCCCATCGCTTGATCGAGGCCGGTGTCGGCCCGGATGTGCGTGTGGGGCTGGCCGTGGAGCGCTCCTTCGACATGGTTATCGGCCTGCTCGCGGTGCTCAAGGCCGGCGGTGCCTATGTGCCGTTGGACCCTGACTACCCAAGTGAACGCCTGGCCTACATGCTCGACGACAGCGGCGTGCAACTGCTGCTGACCCAAGCGCCGTTGCTCGGCCAGTTGCCGATTCCGCAAGGCTTGGAAACCCTGATACTGGGCGAGTCGACCTACGAGCAATACAGCGAGCAAAACCCGGCTGTCGCGCTGGACGGCGAAAACCTCGCCTACGTGATCTATACCTCGGGCTCCACTGGCCAACCCAAGGGTGCGGGCAACCGCCATTCGGCCTTGCTCAACCGCCTGCAATGGATGCAGGAAGCCTATGGGTTAAGCGCGGCCGACAGCGTATTGCAAAAGACTCCGTTCAGTTTCGACGTGTCGGTGTGGGAGTTTTTCTGGCCGCTGATGACCGGCTCGCGCCTGGTGATTGCCGCCCCTGGCGATCACCGCGATCCAGCCAGATTGATCCACTTGATCAACGCCGAACAGGTCACCACGCTGCACTTTGTGCCGTCGATGTTGCAGGCGTTCTTGCAGGATGCGGCGGTGTCCAGCTGCCGGAGCCTGCAACGCATCGTGTGCAGCGGCGAGGCGTTGCCGGTGGATGCGCAGCAGCAGGTGTTCGCCAAGCTGCCGCACGCCGGGCTGTACAACCTGTATGGCCCGACCGAAGCCGCCATCGACGTGACCCACTGGACCTGCGTCGACGAAGGCCGCGACACGGTGCCGATTGGCCGTCCGATTGCCAATTTGGGCTGCTACCTGCTTGACGACAATTTCGAACCGGTGCCGGTCGGCGTGCTGGGCGAGCTGTACCTGGGCGGCGCCGGTCTGGCCCGTGGTTATCATCGCCGTCCTGCATTGACCGCCGAACGCTTTATCGCCCACCCGTTCGTACACGGTGAGCGCCTGTACCGCACCGGCGACCTGGCGCGCTACCGCGAAGACGGGGTGATCGAATACGCCGGGCGTATCGACCATCAGGTCAAGCTGCGCGGCCTGCGCATCGAGTTGGGCGAGATCGAAGCGCGGTTGCTGGAGCACGAGCAGGTCCGCGAAGCAGCGGTGCTGGCGGTGGACGGCAAGTACCTGGTGGGTTATCTGGTGCTGCACCATGCCGGAGACGACTGGGGCGAGGTGCTCGGTGCGCACCTGGCCGAACACCTGCCGGATTACATGGTGCCGGCACAGTGGGTACTGCTGGAGCAGATGCCGCTGAGTCCCAACGGCAAGTTGGATCGCAAGGCGCTGCCCAAGGCCGATGCGGGCCAGCCATCCAGTGTTTATGAAGCGCCGCAAAGCGAGCTGGAGCAGCAGATCGCGGCGATCTGGGCGCAGGTGCTGGAAGTCGAGCGCGTGGGCCTTAATGACAACTTCTTTGAACTGGGCGGGCATTCCTTGCTGGTGATCAACGTTATTTCGCGTATGCAGCTTGAACTGGGCCTGCGACCTTCACCGCAGGATATTTTCCAGCACCCGGATGTACGGCGCCTGGCGGCGCACCTTGAAGGGCAGGGCGGTGCGGTGACGCAAGACAAACTCAGTCGTCTCGATGCGCTGTTTGATGATATGGGGCCGTTTTGATGGACACTCAGGTTGCACAACGCATCGTCAAACGGTTTATCGGCTTGCCGCTGGAACAGCGCCGGGTCTACCTGCAAAAGATGCTCGCCGAGGATGTCTCGCCCGCCAACTTACCGATTCCAGTGACCCGCGATGAGGCGCCGCAGTTGCTGCTGTCCTACGCTCAAGAGCGGCAGTGGTTTATCTGGCAGTTGGAGCCCGACAGCGCCGCTTATCACCTGCCCACGGCGTTGCGTTTGCGCGGGCCATTGGACGTCGCGGCATTGCAGCGCAGCTTCGATAGCCTGGTTGCTCGCCACGAAACCCTGCGTACCTGCCTGCGCCAGGACGGCGAGCGTCGGGTGCAGGTGGTCGACCCACAGGCCACAGTGCGGATTCAATCGATGGAGATTGACCAGGCCCAGGTGACCGACCGGTTGGACGCGCTGATCGCCCAGCCCTTCGATTTGCAGAACGGCCCGTTGCTGCGCGTCGCCTTGATGCGTCTTGACGCGCAAGAGCATGTGCTGGTGTTGGTTCAGCACCATGTCGTGTCGGATGGGCACTCGATGCAGATCATGGTCGAGGAACTGGTGCAGTTATATGCCGCGTACGCCCAGGGGTATGAGGCGCAATTACCCGCCTTACCGATCCAGTATGCCGATTACGCCTTGTGGCAGCGGGCGTGGATGGAGGCCGGCGAACAGGATCGCCAACTGGATTACTGGCGCGGTCGCCTGGGGGGCGAGCAGCCGGTATTGGCGCTGCCGTTCGATCGTGCCCGCCCGCTGCTGCAAAGTCACCGTGGCGCGAGCCTGGACATCGCGTTGCCGGCGGGCCTGGTGGCTGCGCTGCGCGACCTGGCGCAGCGTGAAGGCGTGACGATGTTCATGCTGTTGCTGGCCTCGTTCCAAGTGCTGATGTATCGCTACAGCGGCCAGCCGGATATCCGCATCGGGGTGCCGACAGCCAACCGCAATCGTGTCGAAACTGAACGCTTGATCGGCTTTTTTGTGAACACCCAAGTGATCAGGGCGGATATCGACGGGCAGATGTCAGTGTCCACGTTATTGCAGCAAGTGCGGGCCCGTGCGCTGGAGGCTCAGGCGCATCAGGACCTGCCTTTCGAACAATTGGTGCTGGCCTTGCAGCCGGAGCGCAACCTCAGCCATAACCCCTTGTTCCAAGTGATGTTCAATCACCAGGCCGATACTCGCAAAGCCGGCAGCGCCCAGTCGCCGGGGCTGCTGCAGGTCGAGAGCCTGGAGTGGCAGAGCCGCACCGCGCAGTTCGACCTGAGCCTGGACACCCGTGAGTCCGCCGACGGTATCTGGGCCGCGCTGACCTACGCCACGGACCTGTTCGACGGACCAACCGTGCAGCGCATGGTCATGCACTGGCAACATCTATTGCAGGGCATGGCCCAGGATGCACGGCAACCGATTGGGCAACTCGAGATGCTCGACCGCGATGAGCGACACCGCATCGTCCACGGTTGGAACGCCACCGCCCAGGCTTACCCTCTGCACCGCTGCGTGCATCACTTGATCGAAACGCAGGTCGAGCGCACCCCCGAAGCGCCGGCGCTGTATTTTGCCGAGCAATCCTTGAGCTACGTCGAGCTTAATCGGCGTGCCAACCGCCTGGCACATCGCTTGATAGCGTTGGGAGTCGGCCCGGATGTGCTGGTCGGGCTGGCGGTAGAGCGCTGCGTCGAAATGGTGGTGGGACTGCTGGCCGTGCTCAAGGCCGGGGGCGCCTATGTGCCGCTGGACCCGGAGTACCCGCGCGAACGCCTGGCCTACATGCTGCACGACAGTGCGGTGAAGTTGCTGTTGACCCAGACGCAGGTGCTGCAAGCACTGCCGATACCCGCAGGTCTTGAGGTGCTGCTGCTGGATGAGGAAAGGCTCGATGGGTTCAGTGATGCCAATCCTGATGTCGCTTTGGACGGCGAGCACCTGGCCTATGTGATCTATACGTCCGGCTCTACCGGCAAACCCAAGGGGGCCGGCAACCGTCATGGCGCGCTGACCAATCGCTTGTGCTGGATGCAGGATACCTACTGCCTGGATGCCCGCGATGCGGTGTTGCAGAAGACGCCGTTCAGCTTCGACGTATCGGTGTGGGAGTTCTTCTGGCCATTGATGACCGGCGCACAGCTGGTGGTTGCCGCGCCAGGCGATCACCGCGATCCCGAGCGCTTGATCGGCCTGATCGATCGCCATCAGGTCACCACATTGCATTTTGTGCCGTCGATGCTGCAGGCGTTTGTACAAGACCCAGGCGTCATCCGCTGCCAAAGTCTGCGCCGCATCGTGTGCAGTGGCGAGGCGTTACCGGTGGACGTGCAGCAGCAGGTGTTCGCCAAACTGCCCTGGGCCGGGCTGTATAACCTGTATGGCCCGACCGAAGCGGCCATCGACGTGACCCACTGGACCTGTGTCGCCGAAGACTGCGACAGCGTGCCCATCGGCCGGCCGATAGCCAACCTGGCCACGTATGTGCTCGATGCGCAATTGATGCCGGTGCCGGCGGGCGTGTCGGGCGAGTTGTACCTGGGCGGCGTCGGACTGGCGCGCAGCTACCATCAACGACCGGCACTGACTGCCGAACGGTTTGTGCCGTGCCCGTTTCATGCCGGTGCGCGGCTGTACCGCAGTGGTGATCGGGTACGCCAGCGCTCTGATGGGGTGATTGAATACCTGGGGCGCCTGGATCACCAGGTCAAGCTGCGTGGCTTGCGCATCGAACTGGGCGAAATCGAGGCGCGTGTGCTGGAGCACCAATGGGTGCGTGCAGCGAGTGTGCAAGTCTTGGAAGGTAAGCACCTGGTGGCCTACGTGGTACTGCACGACGCAGTCGAGGGCTGGCGCGATGCGCTCAGTGCGCATCTGGCGCGGCATCTTCCGGACTTCATGGTGCCTGGGCAATGGGTGGTGCTCGACCGCATGCCGTTAAGCCCCAATGGCAAGTTGGACCGCAAGGCCTTGCCCACTCCCGATGCCCCACAACAGGCCGCCTACTTGGCGCCGCAGAGCGTGCACGAGCAACAACTGGCGGCTATCTGGTCCGATCTCTTGGGCGTGCCACGGGTGGGCCTGCGCGATAATTTCTTCGAACTGGGCGGTCACTCCCTGCTGGTGTTGTTGCTCAAGGAGCGCATCCGTGCCGCAACCGGGGTCAGCGTATCGGTGGCCCAGTTGATGCTCAACCCCACGGTGCAGGGGCAAGTCGACAGCCTGCACGGCAGCACCCGCAGCGATTTGCTCGTGCCACTTAACAGCGGCGCGCCGGGCACGCCATTGTTTGTGTTCCACCCCAGTTACGGTTCGGTGCATTGCTACAAAGCGATTGCCCTGGCACTGCGTGACCAGCGACCGGTGATCGGGGTGATCTGCCGCGCGCTGGCGCAAGAGGGCGGCGAAGTCCCGTCCTGGACAAGCATGGTTGAGGATTACACCGCTCAGCTGTTGGGGGCACAGCCTCAGGGCGCTTTCCGTCTGGCAGGTTGGTCGCTGGGGGGCAATTTGGCGATGGAGGTGGCTTATCGTCTGGAACAGGCCGGTCGTGAAGTGGCTTGTGTGGGCTGGATCGATGCGCCGCCGCCGTACCGCGTCGCCGGGTTCTGGGATGCACAAACCGCCGCCGAAGAGCGCGTGGTGTCCGTCAGCGAGCAACGCGCCGAGATGCTCGGTGTGCTATTTCCGCACCATGCCGAACAGATCCACGCCGTGTGGCTGGGCAGCAGAGACGAGGGTGATGATACGCAGCGGTGGGCGAGGGTGGATAGCTGGGCGCAACGCACCTTGGGCACTGCCTACGAAGGCTTGCGGCATGAGTTGCTGGAGGGCAGCGAAGCGCAGGTGTCCTGGGAGGTGAAACGCTTGCTGGACCTCAGGTTGCAGGACGCCGACTATGCGCCGATCAAAGCCCCCGTCGCTTGCTGGTGGGCATCGCGCAGCAAGGGCGGGCAGCATCGTGAGCTGATTGAGTCCAGTATGCGGGCCGTCATCGGCGCGGCGGGGATCACCCAGTCGACGCTGATCGACACGACTCACGACCGGATTGTCGATAACCCTCAGTTTGTCGGCAGTTTTGCATCAGTCATGGGCTAATGTCCCAGGCAAACAAAAGCCCCTGGCCACATAAATGGCCAGGGGCTTTTTTATTACGACCGAGTTAGAAGCTCCAGCGCGTGGTCAGCATGACGTTGCGTGGGTCACCGTAGTACGAGGAGTTATAGAAGCCGATGTTGGTGTAGTACTTCTTATCGAACAGGTTGTTGACGTTGAGGGTGGCGGACACATTGTCGGTCACTTGGTAGCGTGCCATTACGTCCACCAGCCAGTACGGGTCCTGCGAGAATTTGTCGGTGGTCCTTTTCGGGCTGTTGTTCAGGTACTGCCAACCCTCACCCTGCCAGCGCGCGCCACCGCCCAGGGTGAGTTTGTCCCAGGGGCCGGTAAGCTTGTAGGTGGTGTAGAAGTTGACCTGATCTTCCGGTTCCCACGTGGACACCTTCGTACCGCTCTGGTCGCGAATGATCTTATGGGTGTATCCGGCCTGCAATTGCCAGCCAGGTGCAAGTTCGCCGGAGATTTCCGCTTCATAGCCTTTGGTCTTGGCGGTGATGCCCTTGTAGGGGTTGTCGACCAGGGACTTATCGGCGGTGCTGTCGAATTCCGCGCGGTTTTCCTCATGCACTTCGAAGTAAGCCAGGCTGGTGTTCAGGCGGCCCTCGTAGAACTCGCCCTTGAGACCGATCTCGTAGTTGGTGCCTTCATCCGGCTCCAGCATTTTGTTGCTCGCGTCCCGATACGCCGTTTGCGGCAGATAGATCTCGGTGTAGCTGGCGTAGAGGGAGTAGTTGTCGTCCAGATCATAGGTCAGGCCGGCATAGGGAATGACTTTGCCGGTGTCCTTGGTATCGCTGGTACCCGTGACCTGATAGTTGGCGATACGCGTGCCGAGCAACAGGTGCAAGTCATCGGTCAGGCTGAAACGGCCGGTCATGTACACGCCGGATTGGCGGGTGGTTTCGTCGTTTTTGAAACCGACATCGCCCCAGTTCGGCTCAATGCTGTCGCCATTCCAGTTGTAGAAGTCAATGACGTTATTGGTGTATGTCGCACTGTAGTAGTCCTTGCCAACCCAATGGGACGACGAGATGGACGAGCCGATCACCAGCTCGTGTTCGCGCCCGAGCATGCTGAATGGGCCGGTCAGGTACATATCACCGCTGTCGCTGACGGTTTCACCGGTGTACTTTTGGCCATAGACCGAAGACAGCCCGGTGGTCGGATTCGGTGAGGCCAGGGAGCCCAGGGGAGCGTTGTAGCCGTTGATCTGGTGGTTGTACTGCCCTTTGGCGACCCAGCCGTTGCTGAAGGTGTGTTCCAGCGTGGCGAACGCGGTGCGCGAGTATTGCTCCCACTTGCTCCATTTCGCGCCATTGTTGAAGGAGCGCGGCAAGGTGATCGGGTTGCCTGCCGAGTCATACACAGGACTGCTGCCGGACCAGCTGGAGCCTTTGGGGTCGTTGTCCTGGTAATCGGCGCCTACCGTGAGCAGGGTGTCTTCATCCAGGTCGACTTCAAGAATGCCGTAGAACACGCTGGTTTTACGCTGATAGTGATCCATGAACGAGTGCTCGTCCTGGTACGCAGCCACGGCGCGACCTCGCACGTTACCGGTCTCGGTCAAGGGGCCGCTGACGTCGATTTCCGAGCGGTATTTGTCCCACGATCCCGCGCCCAGCTCCACATGCCCCTGGAACTGCGCAGTAGGTTTTTTGCGCACCAGGTTGATGGTGCCGCCGGGGCCGCCAGCGCCGGTGAGCAGGCCGGTTGCGCCTTTGAGCACTTCGACCCGGTCGTAGATGGCCATGTCGGTCAGGGTCTGCCCGGCCGAGTAGGGCGCGTTGCGGGTCATTGGAATGCCATCGTACTGGAAGTTCTGGATGGCAAAACCGCGCGAATAATAGTTGGTGCGTTCACTGTCGTAAGTCGAGACGGTGATGCCCGGTGTATGGCGCATCACGTTGTCGATGCCGGTCAGCCCGAAGTCATCCATGGCTTGGCGGGTAACCACCGAGATCGATTGCGGCGTCTGTCGGGGGGTGAGGACCATGCGCGTGGCGGTCGCAATGGTGCCTGGGGTGTAGGAACCGGTGCCTTCGGTGACCGTACCCAACTGGTTCGCGTTGACCTGGGTCGCACCCAGCTCCAGGGTACTGGAGCTGCTGTTGGCGCTGATGGTTATGGCGTTGCCCTGCAAGCTGTAGTTGATCCCCGAACCTTTGAGCAGCGCGGCGATGGCCTGTTCCGGTGCGAGCTTACCCTTGACCGTGGCGCTGCTTTTGTTCTGGACGTCCGTCGGGCTGTACAACACTTGCATATTGGTCTGGCGACCAAATTCCTGCAGCGCCGTCCCCAACGGTTGTGCAGGAATATTGATCTCAAGCGCCTGGGCTTGAACATAACCGGCAAGAGGCAGCGACACCGCAAGCGCGAGCGCGCTGGGCTTGAGGTTGACATGCAGGGCCCTTCGCATGGATAGCGCTTTACTCAAGGGGCTCAGACCGAGTCGTGCAGACATGGGGCGTTCTCTTCTATGTTTTAGGTGGGCAGTTTGATTTTATTGAGGTTAGTTCTCATTAACAGTAGTGAGACGTTCCTACCTGCAGAAACCGGAAAAAAAATTCACGCCAGCTCCCGTTCATGCACCACCTGGCCCGCGCGCAGTCGCACCAACTGGTCGGCGATGTCGAAATAGCGGTCGTCATGGCTGATCACGACGATGGTTTTACCCAGGCGTTTGAGGTCCGGCAGCAGCTCGGTATAGAAGATACGACGGAAGGCCGGGTCCTGGTCGGCGGCCCATTCGTCGAACACCAGCACTGGGCGTTCTTCCAGCCAGGCGTTGACCAGTGCCAGGCGCTTGCGTTGGCCGGTGGAGAGGTCGGTGGTACTGAACGCACCGTCTTTGATCGTGACCTTATGCGCGATTTCCAGGCGCTCCAGGTATTGGGTTGCGCCATCCAGCGAGGTTTTCCCACCGCCCTGAACGAGATCATCGAACAGGTAATAGTCCGCGAACACCGTCGTGAACAGTTGACGGTAATCGTCACGGCTCGTGGCGCTCACGGGTTGGCCATTGAGGTGGATTTCGCCGGATTGTGGGGTGTAAAGCCCCAGCAGCAATTTGATCAGCGTGGTCTTGCCGCAGCCGTTTTCGCCGACAATAAATACGATATCGCCTTGCTTGATGCTCAGGTCGATCGGGCCCAGATGGAACGGTTCGCTGCCGTCCACCGGCGGCGGGCTGTAGCTCACCCCACGCAGTTCCAGGCTGTGCACCACCGGTTTTGGCGCCTCGCTGTCTTCGAGCAGCAGATGGGGCTCAGGGGATGAGAACCGCTCGGACAGTTCAGCGATACGCGAGAACGCGATCTGCGCACGGCTGACGATCGGCAGTGCGGTCACTACGTGTTCCAGCGGGCCTTTCATGTACAGCAAAACCAGGACGAAACCGGTGATCACGGCCGGGTCAGGGCTGGGGTAATAGGCTTGGAACGCCAGCGCCAGACCGATGACCACAAAGAACAGCATCGAGCCGAACGTTTTGGCGATGATGAAGATGTTCACCGAGCGGATCTGGATATCACCGATGCGATCGGCGGTCGCCTGGATGCGATGGGTATTCATCCGGTAGCGACGGGGGCGGTGGATGCGCAACTCCTTGGCGCCCGAAGCGATGGCGGTGTAATAACGCTGCAACTCGTCTTCCTGGTCACGGGCCGCTTCAAAACCCTGGATGCCCGCAGAACGCGCCGCGTACTGCACGGCGGTGCCGATCACAATCGCCACGATCATGATCAGGAACATGGGCACCGACAGGTACGCCAGGTAGCCCAGGCATCCGAGGGTCACCGTAGTAGCGATGGCCAGGGGCGTGAAAGAAAAGGAAAAATCGCTGATGGTATCGACGTCGTGAGTCAGCACCGGGATCAGCTTATGGGTGCGGTAGCGCTCGATTTGTTCGATAGGCGCCGACAGCACTTTCTCGCCCAACTCCTTGCGCAGCGCCGCAATAATGCGTTGGCCGACAAAGTTGGTGCCGATATCCGACACGATCGAACTGACCAACGCCAACACGCATAACGCAGCAAAAGTCAGGATCACCCCCTGGGTCATGCCTTGGGGCGAGTGCAGGGCGTTATTGATCGTCGCCAGCAGCAACGTGATGGCCAGGCCGCCGGCCATGCCCAGGGCCACGGAGACCGTGACGATGGTGCGAAAGGGCCTGAGCAATGCGAGCAGACCGTTGAAGGCGCCGCGCTTGGGGTCGGTCATAAGTACTTCCCGGAAAGTGAAAAGAGGGGGCTGAGCACACAGACCCTTACCCATGACAAACGAAGCATCGCCGTGACGATTTAGCCTGGTGCGCCTGGCGGTGAAGGCGGCGGATAAATTGCCCGGGAGCTGGTTCGTTCTTGTTGTGTAGGCGCACGCGTAGCCGCGCAGTGCGTGATCCCTTCAGCGAGAGCGAAACAATGACGAAGAAGAATCTGGTGTACGTGTGGTCCCTGAGAAACGCCGCCGCCGATAAGGCCGGGCAGCCGGTGGCCTACAAGGATCACCAGCGCTATATGAAGTCGGTGCTGGAGTTTCTGGTGGGGTCGCTCAACGACACGCCATTGGGCGAGGCTTATCACTTGGTAGGCGTGGTGTATGACGACGATGAGCAGAACCCTAGGGATCAGCAACTGGTGGCCGATTATGGCTTTGCCTACCAGCCGGGTCGCCAGTGGCTGTACCCGGCTGACCTGCGGGTGCAGGGCACGCTGGTCAACGATTTGCTGCTGAGCGTGCCGTCCACCTACCGCCGCCTGCCACGGGGCAGTGCCGAACACATCGCCGGCAAGCAGGACTTCGAGCGCCGTTTGCATGACACGCTGGTGGAATTGAAGGCGGATATCGTGGTGCTCGACGGCCTGCTGGTGATCCTCGATGAACTGGTACGGCCGGGTGCGCCGTTTGCCCGTCGGATCATGAATATTCACCCCGGGATCACTCGCATCGACTCGCCCTACGAGCGCCGTGGCGCCTACGCCACCTGGAACGCGCTGTACGGCGCCCGTGGCCAAGCGGTGGTGGATTGGACGACCAAGGCAACCCAGCCATGCGAGCCGCTGTACCGCACCGGCGCCTCGTTCCACTACGTGGACAATGGCATCGACTCCGGCGAAGTGTTCCATGACGTGCTCAACACCGACATCGCAGCGGACGACACCATCCTCGAACTGCGCTGGAACAACTTCAACAACAGCCTGTTCCCGGCCTTGCATGAAGGGCTGGAGCGCCTGGCCAAACAAAGCCAACCCTGAAATTTGAGGCTTCTGTAGTGAGCGGGCTTGCCCCGCGCCGGGGCGCGAAGCGTCCCCCTTTGCCGACACTGCGGTGGGCCAGGCAAAAACAGTCGACAGGTTTAGGGCCGCTTCGCAGCCCAGCGCAGGACAAGCCTGCTCACCACAACGGCGGGGGGGGGGGGGCATGCGCCGTCGTGGCTAAGCTTGCGAGTGTGTGGTTGTGGTGAGCGGGCTTGCCCCGCGCTGGGGCGCGAAGCGTCCCCCCTCCAGACACTGCGGTGGGTCAGGCAAAAACAGTCGACAGGTTTGGGGCCGCTTCGCAGCCCAGCGCAAGTCAAGCCTGCCCACCACAACGGGTCGGGGGCATGCACCGTCGTGGCTAAGCTTGCGAGTGTAGTTGTGGTGAGCGGGCTTGCCCCGCGCCGGGGCGCGAAGCGGCCCCAAACCCAGGCACCTCGGTTTACCAGATAAATCACATTGTCTGGAGCGGGGCCGCTTCGCGCCCCAGCGCGGGGCAAGCCCGCTCACCACCGCAAGCCCGCTCACCACTACATAATCAGAGGTCGCGCACGACCCTGAACCCAATCCAATCCCCGCGTGTCTGCGGGTAGATATTGTTGCGGTTGCCCGAGCGTGAGAACACCGGTGCTTCGCCCCAGTCATTGCCACGGATCTGGTAAGACTCGCAGTTCGGTTCAACCCAGGCGCTGCCGTCGGTAGGTGCGCCGATGTAGTTGGGGTGTTCGCAATCGGCCACGCGTTCGTAGACATTGCCGTGCATGTCGTACAGGCCAAACGCATTCGGGGGGTAGCTGCCCACTGGCGAGGAATAGCTGTAGCCGTCCGCCGGGCCGTAGGTATTGGCGTGTTCGGCGATGCTGTAGTCCTTGCCCGCATCGAACGGGAAGGGGAATGGCCCGGTGGAGCCGGCGCGGGCGGCGTACTCGCGCTGGGCCTCGCTGACCATGTGGTACTGCTGGCCGGTCTTCTGCGACAGCCAGGCCACGTAGTTTTTTATATCGTCCATGTCCATGCACACCGCCGGCTGGCGTGGGCCCTGGGGATAGCGCGGCTTGCTGGCGATGCATTCGCGGCCGGGGCGAGTGTCGCCGTCGGCGATCTTTACGCCGGTCTGGCGCACGTAGCTGTCCCATTCGCCGGCAGTGATCTGGAAGCGGCTCATGGCGAACGGCTTGGCAAAGGTCACTTCGTGCATCGGCCCTTCGTCCGGCTCGCGGCCGACTTCATCTTCCGGCGTGCCCATGGTGAAGGTGCCGGCGGGCAGCACCACCATTTCCGGGCAGTCCTTACAGTCCTTGAACACTTTGCCGGCGGCTGGCGCGGCGGCGTGGGCCAGGCTCGGCAGGCAGGCACCGCACACGGCGGTCAGGGCCAGGGCGGTCAAGGGTTTGAATCGGGATGCGCGCATAGGGGGCCTCGGGTTCAAAAGGTGAAAATAGGCATCACGCCCGTGCGCTGAGCAGGGTCATGAAGCGTTGGATCTCTTCGCTGGAGTTGAGCAGGCCAGGGGCGGTGCGGATCACTGGGCCGACGTCGCGGTCCACCGCATCGATCACCACGCGCTGGCGCACCATGTGCGCCGCCACGGCCTCGCAGTCCTGGCCCTTGACCCGGAAAAACGTGAAGCCGGCCGACAGCTCGCTACTCTGAGGCGTAACCAGTTCGATGCGCGGATGGGCCTGCAACTGTTCCTTGAGTTCACGGTTGAGCGCGTGGATGCGCGCCTGCACCGGCGCCTTGCCCAGTTGCAAGTGCAGCTTGAATGCCTCGTCCGCCGCCCAGCGATGTTCGAACGCATGGAAGCCACCCGGGGTCATGATGGTGGCGAAATCCTTGTCTTCGGAAAACGTCGGCACCATGGGCGTGACGTATTTGTTCTCGGGGTCCCGGGCGCAGACCAGACCGGTGCCGCGCGGGCCGAACATCCACTTATGGGTGCCGGCGATGAAGAAGTCGCAATGCATGTCCGGGAAATCGAGGTTCTCTACGCCCAAGCCGTGCACGCCATCCACCACATACAGAATGCGGTCACGTTCGTCGCGCTGGCGGTTGTGGTCGGCCACCAGCGTGCCGATTTCGCCAATGGGCAGCTTCACACCGCTGCCGGACTGCACCCAGGTCATGCCCAGCACCCGGGTGTTGGGGCGGATGGCGCGCTGGATATTGCCCAGCACTTCATCGACCGATACCCGGCTGGGGCTTTCAAACAGGCTGATCCGCCGCACCTGGGTGCCTTGTTGTCGCGCCCGAAAATCCAGCACGTTCTGGGTCGCGTAATGCTCGTGGACGGTGGTGAGAATCTCCTGGTCGGCGCGCACCTGGAGGCCGCCGTAAATCATGGCCAAGCCTTCGGAGGTGCTACCGGTGAGGGCGATCTGCGGCGGCGTGGCCTTGAGGTAACGCCCGGCCCATTCGCGCACCTGGCCTTCGCGCTTCCAGGTTTCCTGCAAGTCCCAGTCCATGGCCAGGCCGGGGTTGCGATCGATCTGCACGCGGTAGCGTTCGATGGCCTCGCGCACGGGCCTGGGGTGCGACGCCACCAGGAAGTTGGAAAAGTGCAGGTAGTCCGGGTCTTGGTTGAACAATTGCTTGAAACCCGTCCATGGGTTGTCCGTTGGGGCGGCGGCTGCGACCTGGGGTAGAAGGGCGGCGCCCAGAGGCAGGCTGGCGGCCAACACCCCAGCGTGCTTAAGAAATGTACGACGGTCGGTCATGGACTTACTTCATGGTTGATTAGCGTTGGGCCACAGGCTTGGCGGCGTGTTGAACCTGCTCCCACACGCGCAGGAAATTGCCGCCCCACAGCTTGGCGATATCCGCCTCGGAGTAGCCGCGCTGGATCAGTTCGGCGGTGACGTTGCGAATCTCGCCAACGTTGTTCCAGCCGTCGATACCGCCGCCGTCGTTGAAGTCCGACGACAGGCCCACATGGTCGATGCCGATCTTGCGCACGGTGTAATCGATGGCATCCCCCAGGTCCTTGAGGCTGGCCTTGGGTTCTTCGTCGAGGATGGCGTACAGCGCGCTGGCGTACTCGCCGAACTTCTGCTCCGGCCAGGCGGCGATGATCGCGTCGCCCGGCATCAGCGCCATGGCCAGGTTGGGCAGCGGCGGCAGGTCGAAGCGCGCGCGCAGTTGGTTGAGCTTGTCCTGGGTCGGTTGGCTGAGCGGGCGCAGGTAGGCCGAGAAGCCGACAATCTGCACCACGCCGCCACTCTGCTTGATCAGTTGCAGCTCTTTGTCGCTGAGGTTGCGCGGAATATCCACCGCCGCCCGCGGTGCCGAGTGCGACGCCACCATCGGCGTACGGCTCAGCTGCGCCACTTGCTCCAAGGCCTTGGTCGACATCTGCGACACATCGATGATCACCCCCAGGTCATTGAGGCGCTGCACGGCTTGCTTGCCGATGTCCGAAAGCCCATCCAGCGCATCCACCGAATCATTGAAAAACGGCAGCGGACGCGACGAGTCGGACCAGGCGTTATTGCCCACGTAGCTGAAACCGAACATGCGCATGCCGCGCGCGGCCCACAGGTCAAGCTGGTTCAGGTCGTTGCCCAAGGGGTAGGCGTTGAGCATGCTGATGAAAATCGCAAACTTGCCTTCCCCGTGCAGGCGCCGAAAGTCATCCGGGGTGTAGGCGATGGCGACCTGATTGGGGAAGTCGCGCACCATGGCGCTGATGATCTTGTAGCGCACCTCCTGCTCGTGGCGCGCCGCTTCGACGAACCCCTCGGTCGGCTTGTGCGGCGCATTGGGGCCGTTCCAGATTTCCGGCCAGCCGAAGATCGTCAGCGCCGCGCCGGACAAGCGTCCGCGCGCGGCCTTGACCAGGTCGAACTGGCCTTCACCGTCCTTGTCCGCCTCGTTGCCGGCGGTGCCGAAATCGATGGGCACGGTGATATGGCTGTCGAACGACAGCACGCGGTCCTGCAGCTCATTGGCCTGCTTGATCACCGCCAGCGGGTAACCGGCATTGCCTTTGAACCAGTGATCCCAGACCAGCCAGCCAGCCCCGGCACCGATGGCCAGCGCCAGCGGCAAGCCGATAAACAGCGCCTTGTTCGAACGTGGTTTTGTCATTGCCATCTCAGTCAGTTGAGGCCATCGCTATCAGGGAAGAACGAGCCATGGGCGGCGAAATTTAGGCGGCGCTGGCGCGCGGTAAATTTCCTCGGGCTGCGTACGTTCTAGCTCTGATAAAGGCGTTTCCTAAGGTAGACAATGACCCTCTCTCGACGTGGCTTCATCGCCGGCCTGGCGCTCACAGGTGCCGCGGTGCCGGCGGCTTTCTATGCCCATCGCGAGTTGACGCGCGAAGAAGCGTTGCCCATCACTCCCGGCGAAGCCACGGTGGAGCTGGCCGACAGCGCCGGGCAGCACCTGGCCAACACCTTGCGTGGGGTGTGGAACCTGCGCCTGGAAGGTCGCGATGCCGGCCTCAAGGGCCTGCCGCTGGAGGGCTTGCAATTGCTGCTGGACATCGCCCCCCGTGGCCGCGGCCTGCGCGGCTACCTGGACACCGCCGCCAATCTGCGTGCCGAGGGCGAGCCGCGCTACCGCGTGCTCGGCGATCTGGTAACGGGCGAGGGCGCTTTGCTCTACTGGCGCCTGATCGACCGCAACGCCACCGACGGCGTGCCGGCCTACGAATTCAAAATGACCCTCGACGAAGTCTGGGCCGATTTCGCCAACGCCGGCAGCAGCACCCTCAGCGGGCAGATCCTCGACCTCGATCGCCCCCTGGCCATGACCGAGCGCGATAACCGTTTTATTGCCCACAAGCACAGTTTCCCCGAAGCCCGCCAACGCATTGGCCTGGACCCGGCCCTGCTGGCCTGGCTGATCGCCCCCGAACATCGCCTGTTCCATCAGCTGTGGCACGCCACCCGCGATCAGTGGCACAAGCTCCCCGACGACAAGCGCGATGCCTTGCGCGGTATCGGTTGGCAGCCTGGCCCGCGCGGCCAGGAGCGCGACGCGCGCGGTGACCGCAAGGACCGCAACGGCTCGGGTATCGACTTCTTTTTTATGCACCGACATATGCTCGGCAAGGCCCGCTCTATGCAGGACTTGCCTTCCTGGGCGCAATTCCCCGCGCCGCAACCGCCCCTGGAACGCGATCGGCTGGGCTTTCTGCGCTATTTCGATAACCATGACGGCTTCGCGCTGCCGCCCACCTGGTCGGCCCCGGACGACAGCGATTACACCCAATGGGTCAGCGATATCAAGGCCGCCGAGACCTACCACAGCAACTTCCAAGTGTGGGAATCCCAGTACCGCGACCCGCGCTACCTGGCCAAACTGACCCTGGGGCAACTGGGTTCCGAAATGGAATTGGGCCTGCACGACTGGCTGCACATGCGCTGGGCCTCGGTGCCGCGCGACCCTTCCAATGGCGCCCCGGTGCCATTTGCCCGCGACCCGGCGGACTTCGCGCCACGCTGGTATACGGCCGAGAACGACTTCCTCGGCGACCCGTTTTCCTCCCACGTCAACCCGGTGTTCTGGCACTTCCACGGCTGGATCGACGACCGCGTCGAAGACTGGTTTCGCGCCCACGAGCGCTTCCACCCCGGCGAGGTCAGCCGCCTGGAGGTCAACGGCGTGCCTTGGTTCGCCCAGGGGCGCTGGGTCGAAGTGGGCGACCCGTGGCTCGGTCCGGACACCCATGGGTGCAGCACCACCCCAGGGCTGCAGATGGGCAAGTCGATGGAAATGGACCCGGAGACCATGAAACTCGCGCTGCGGATCACCTTTGGCGCCGATGAGCAGGCATTGCAGGGCTTGTTCAAACGCGTGCCGCAACGGCCCTGGTATGCGCGGCATTTGAAGGTCAGGACGCGGGAGCAGTAAGGGGATAACAGGGCAACATTGGTCACCCATTCTTCGCCGTAATTGGCTATTTCTCCCGCACGGGCCGGTGGCTAACCTAGCCACCACTTCCCACCGTTCTGGAGTTCCCCATGCAAAGCCGTATCGATTTCTACAACGCTTCCCCGGACGCCATGAAAGCCATGCTCGCCCTGGAAGCCGCCGTGGGTAAATTGTCCATCGAACTGCCGCTGCTCGAACTGATCCGCCTGCGCGTGTCGCAGATCAACGGCTGCGCATTCTGCCTCGATATGCACACCGCCGACGCCCGCAAGGGCGGTGAGACCGAACGGCGGCTGTACACGCTGTCGGCGTGGCGCGAGACGCCGTTTTTCACCCCGCGCGAACGTGCCGCGCTGGCCTGGGCCGAAAGCCTGACCCTGATCAGCCAGACCCACGCGCCGGACGCTGACTACACGGCATTGGCTGCCGAATTCAGCGCCCAGGAACAGGTCGATCTGAGCCTGGCCATCGCCACCATCAACAGCTGGAACCGCCTCGCCGTGGGCTTTCGCAAGATGCCCAAGTAACGTCTTAGAAATTCACCGTGGCACTCAGGCGCGCCGTCAGCGGTGCGCCCTGGAACAGGTAGTCGTCGCCCAGGTATTCGCCGGCGTCGCGCCAATAGCGCTTGTCGAAGAGGTTGTCGACGCTCAGGCGCAACACGGTTTCGTAACCGTCGACATGGGTGGTGTAGCGGCTGCCGACGTTGACCACCGCGTAATCGCCCACCTCCACATTACCGCTGCGGTTGGCGTACTTCTTGGCGCTGTATTGCACGCCACCCAGCAGCGCCAGGCCATTGACCCACGGCAGCGCATAGTCGGCGTAGAGGCTGGCGCGCAGTTTGGGCACGTTGATCGCCTGGTGCCCTTCATAGGCTGCTGTACCGCTGCCGCTCACCCGTGCACGAATCGCCGCCACGCTGGTGGCGATCTGCAAACGCTCGGTGGCCCAGCCATTGGCCGACACTTCCAACCCGGTGTTTTTCTGCTCGCCCTGTTGCACATAGGTAATGCTGCCGGCGCCGTCGGGCCTGGCGTACTGGTAGGTCTGGCGGGTCTGGAACAGCGCCGCCGCGAAGCTGATACGGCGCCAATCGTATTTGATCCCGGCTTCGATCTGCCGCGAGGTGGTCGGTGCCAGGGTCTCACTGGCATTGGTCGCGAACCACGGCGCGGTGCCTCCCAGAGACAAGCCTTTGCTGTAGCTGGTGTAGAGCGACACGCTGTCCACCGGCTTATAGATCAACGCCGCCTGGGGCAGGAACACATACTGCTGCGTGTGGCGGGACGGGCTGCCGTTGCTGTCGAATGCCTGTTCATCGAGACGCACTTCACGCCCACCGAGCACCGTTTGCCACTGCTCGTTGAAACGGATGCGGTCGGTGACGAACAGGCCGTACTGGCGGCTGTCGAGGCTGCGGTGGCTGTCGTTGAGGGGCACGTCGGTGGGCGCGAAGGTCGCGGCGTCCTGGTGGATATTGCCGCTGCCGATCCGTTCGTTGACCGCTGTGCGCTGGTCGATTACCCGGCGGAACGCGCTGGTGCCGAAGGTCAATTCGTGGCCCAGGCCTGCGGTGTCGAACAGGCCGGTCATGGCGGCCTGCACTTCGTCGTCGCGCCGGGTGTCGTCGGGGCTGCGATAGTCGTAGATGTCGTAGTCGCCTTCGGGGCTGAAGGTGTTGGCATTGCAGCTGCCGATGTAATAACAACCCCAGGCGAACGAGCTGTAGTCATCGATCACCACTTTGCTGCGCGCGGCGCTGAGCTGGCCGGTCCATTGATCGCTGAAGCGGTATTCGAACTTGCCGTTGAGGTTCAGCGAGTCGATGTCCACCGGTTTGGCGCCGCTCTGGTGCCCCAGCAGTTTTTTCGGTGAGGCGCCGTGGGGTACTTCGCTGCCGCCGAGCAGTTGGTAGCCCGGCACCGAGCGCTGTTGTTTGTTCTGGTATTCGGCGTCCAGTTGCAGCACGGCGTCGGGGCTGATGTTCCAGTCAAAAGCCAGGGACACAAAATCGCGCTGGCCATTGGCGTGTTCCACGTAGGAATGCAGGTCTTCGTGGGCGACGTTGGCGCGCAGGCCGAATTGCTGCTCGCTGCCGAACCAGCCGCCGACGTCGGTGGCCAGGTAACCGCTGCCGCGATCATCGGTGGAGACGGTCACCGAGCGCACGTCTTCCGGGCGCTTGGTCACATAGTTGATCACGCCGCTGGGCTCGGCAACGCCGCTCTGCACGCCCGACAGGCCTTTGAGCACTTCCACTTGCTGCTTGTTTTCCAGGGCGACGTTCTGCTCGCCGGTGATGGTGCGCCCGTTGATCTTGTAGCTGCTGGCCGCGTTCAGCGAAAAACCGCGCACTACGAAGTTTTCGTAGTAGCCGATGGGCGCATAGCTCTCGCCCACCGACGCATCGTTGCGCAGCACCTCGCTGAGCAGGCGCGCCTGCTGGTCCTTGAGCAGCGCGGCGTTGAACACGCTGACCGACGCCGGAGTGTCCAGCAGCGGCGCTTCATTGAAGCCGCCGACCGAGGCCGTCTCGGCGCGATAGCCGGACGTGTCCTGGCCCTGGACCTGCACCGCCGGCAGTTCGAGCTCGGCCGCCAGGCTATGGCCGATGCCGCCGCTGAGCAACAGGCCGAGGGCAACACGAGAAGAGGCGACAGGGCGGAAACGCAAAACCATGGGCAGGGCCTTAGAGCGCGGGGCAGGGGGCGCATAAGCTAGGCATTACGGCTCGGTTTTACAAGTGAGACGTCCCGTCTCAGCTCACTCGCCGCAGCCTTATGGCCTCGACAGCCGCCTGGTGTAGCTGCGATAGACAAGGCTTCTCTCATTCGTGCAGGAGATCGTCATGGGTATCGCTGGAAAAGTTGCGCTGGTCACCGGCGCCGGGCAGGGCATCGGCCGGGCCATTGCCTTGCGCTTGGCTCAGGAGGGCGCCGATATCGCCCTGGTGGACATCAATGGCGCCAAACTCGCCGCCGTGGCCAGCGAAATCACGGCCATCGGGCGCAAGGCATCGGTGTTTATCGCCGATGTGTCCAAGCGCGAACAGGTGGTGGCGGCGGTGGAGCATGCGCACCAGACCCTGGGCGGCTTCGACATCATCGTCAACAACGCCGGGGTGGCGCAGATCGATGCACTGCTGGAGGTGACCCCGGAACAGGTCGAACGCACCTTGGGTATCAACGTGCAGGGCGTGTTGTGGGGCATCCAGGCCGCCGGCAAGAAATTCAAGGCGCTGGGGTGCAAGGGCAAGATCATCAACGCCTGCTCCATCGCCGGTCACGAAGGGTTTGCGCTGCTGGGCGTGTACTCGGCCACCAAGTTCGCCGTGCGTGCGCTGACCCAGGCGGCGGCCAAGGAACTGGCCAGCGCGGGGATCACCGTCAATGCCTACTGCCCGGGCGTCGTGGGCACCGATATGTGGGTCGAGATCGACAAGCGCATGGCCGAGATCACCGGGGCCGAGGTGGGCGCGACCTACAAGCAATACGTGGACGGCATCGCCCTGGGCCGTGCCGAAACCCCGGAGGATGTGGCGGGGCTGGTGGCGTTCCTGGCGGGGCCGGATGCGGACTACATGACGGGGCAGTCGCCCTTGATCGACGGTGGGCTGGTCTACCGCTGATCTCGCAAAGCGTGCGTTGGTGGTGGTTCAATTAGTATTTTTTTCGCTGACCCACCGCCATCGGGGGCAAGCCCCCTCCCACATTGACCTGCGACAGCGAGATCCCACTGTGGGAGGGGGCTTGCCCCCGATAGCTTTCGCTCAGGCAACATGTGTGTCACTGACACGCCGCTATGAGCGTCCTCACTGTGTCAGGGAAGCCTTGCCGGGCATATCGATTCCCAGTTGGTTGACTCGGCGGTACAGGGTCGCTCGGGAAATGCCCAGCGCCTGGGCGGTCGGCGATGGTTTCCAGCGATGCCGGATCAGTGCATCCAGTACCACTTGCCGCTCCGGGCTGGCGCTTTGTTCAGCCGGCGCCGCGACCTGTTCGCCGCGCACTTCCACCGGCAGGTCCGCCAATTGCAGAGTATCGCCGTCGCACACCGCGCAGGCGTAGGCCAATACATGACGCAGCTGGCGCACATTGCCCGGCCAGCCATAGCTCAACAGCACCTCAAGCGCCGCCTGGCTGATGCCCAGCGAGACCGCGCCGCCATGGGATTCCTGGGCCAGCAGACGGTGGATCAGGGCCAGTTTATCGGTGCGATCGCGCAACGGCGGCAGGCTCACACGGGCACAGCCGAGACGAAAGTACAGGTCTTCGCGAAAACGCCCCTCGCTCACCAGTGCCGCCAGGTCGCGGTGACTGGCGCAGATCACCTGGATATCCACCGTACGGGTTTTGGCCGCCCCCAGTGGCGCCACTTCCCCCTCGGCCATCACCCGCAGCAAGCGGGTCTGCAAGGCCAGCGGCATATCGCCGATCTCATCGAGAAACAACGTGCCGCCGTCGGCCTGCACCAAAAGGCCTGGCATGCCCTTGCTGGAGGCGCCGGTAAACGCCCCGGCCACATAGCCGAACAGCTCGCTTTCAATCAGGTTTTCCGGAATCGCCGCGCAGTTCACCGCCACGAACGGGCCCTGGCGTCGCGCGCTGCGCTCATGCAGCTGGCGGGCGAAGACTTCCTTGCCGGCGCCGGTCTCGCCTTGCACCAGCACCGGCAGGTTGCGGTCCTTGACCCGCACGGCCAGGCGCAGATGCTCCTCCACCCGTGGGTCGAGCTGGGTGCTGGGGGCGGTGCGTGGGCGAGGGCGCTGGGGGGTGTTGACCCGCACATGCAGCGCGCCGGGTTCGCCTAGCCAGTTCAACTGCTGGGTGCGTTGGTCGGTCACTGCCCGTAAGGCATCCAGGTCGAACACCTCGCCGATATGCGCCGGCACCTGGCCGAAGCGCCGCCGCAACGCTTGGCGTGCCTTGCTGTTGAGGGCCAGCAGGCGCCCGTCCTGGTCCCAGGCCAGCAACAGGTCGGGCTGGCTGTCCACATAACCGGGGGTGCTGTGGGCTTGCAGCACCCAGTGCTGACGGGCGCTGTGCATGAAGAATGCATTCTCGATGGCCTGGGCGCTCTGGGCCACCATCTGGCGCACCAGGTGCTGACTGCGGCGGTCGTCCGGCGACTGGAGCGCCGAAGCATCCATCACCCCCAGCAGGTTGCCCTGGGGGTCGAAGATCGGCGCGGCGGAGCAGGTCAGGTCGATAAAGGCCGCGCGGAAGTGGTCGCGTTTGTGCACGGTCACCGCTGCCTTGCTGGTCAATACCGTGGCTACGCCGCACGTGCCTTCTTCGGCTTCCGACCAGCAGGTGCCCAGGTACAGGCCGGCTTTGCGGCAATCGTTGCGAATGCGGCTGTCGACGCGGTGGTCGAGGGTCTGGCCTTGGGCGTCGGTGAGCATCACGCAGTAGTCGGCATGGCGCACGCGGTGGTGCAGTTGCCCGACCTCCTCACTGGCGATGCGCATAAACAGCTCGGCGCGCTCGCGACATTCCTTGAGCAAGGGTTCGCTGAGGATGCGTGGCCCTTGCAGTGAGCCGGGGTCGAGGTGGTGTTGTTCCATGGAGCGGCGCCAGGAATCGAAAATCAGCGACGGCACCGGTGCCTGGGGCAGGCGATCGGCATTGCGGACCACGCGACTGACGCAGTCGACGTGTTCTCTGGAGTTCGCGGCGAGCATAAGGCCTCCGGTTCTCACGCGTTGTTGTTATGCCTGCCATTAAGCGCCTGCGCGCGCGGGCGGACAAGGCCGACCTGACCGACTGCCGGCGCTGAGACGCAGCGTCTCATTTGCCCTGAGACAGCGGCGGCGGGCTGCGCGGCAGCGTCTCATTCTGGGTGGGCAGGCTACCCACGTTTAAGGTCACGGCACTGCTCTGGATCAAGGCTTTGCCAGGTTTTTGCCGGTTCTGGCACAGGCTGTGCTGAGTGGCCTGTAGCTGGCCGACGCCAGCCTTTCGTGTGTCGAGACAACCTGGAGAACAACAAGATGTCCACCCACCTGTCCACCGATCAATTGCTGCATGCCTACACCGTGATGCGCACCATCCGTGATTTCGAAGAGCGCCTGCATGTGGAATTCGCCACCGGCGAGATCCCCGGTTTCGTGCATTTGTATGCCGGCCAGGAAGCCAGTGCGGCCGGGGTCATGGCCCATCTCAACGATGACGACTGCATTGCTTCCAACCACCGTGGCCACGGCCATTGCATCGCCAAGGGCGTGGATGTGTTCGGCATGATGGCCGAGATCTACGGCAAAAAAACCGGCGTGTGCGGCGGCAAGGGCGGCTCCATGCACATCGCCGATCAGGAGAAAGGCATGCTCGGCGCCAATGGCATCGTCGGCGCCGGCGCACCGTTGGCTGCGGGTGCGGCGCTGGCCTCCAAGCTCAAGGGCAGCCAGGGCGTGGCCGTGGCGTTTTTTGGTGATGGCGGCTCCAACGAGGGCGCGGTGTTCGAAGCGATGAACCTGGCCTCGATCATGAAACTGCCCTGCCTGTTCGTTGCTGAAAACAACGGCTACGCCGAAGCCACCGGTTCCGGCTGGTCGGTAGCGTGCAAAGACATCGCCGAGCGCGCCGTGGGGTTCGGCATGCCAGGGGTGATCGTCGATGGCAATGATTTCTTCGCCGTTCATGCCGCACTGGGCGTTGCCGTCGAGCGCGCGCGCCGGGGCGAGGGGCCTACCCTGGTGGAGGTCAAGTTGAGCCGTTTCTACGGCCACTTCGAAGGCGATGCCCAGACCTACCGCGGCCCGGATGAAGTGAAAAACCTGCGCGAGACCCAGGATTGCCTGGCGCTGTTCCGCCAGCGTTGCCAGGCCGAAGGCTGGCTGGACGCGGCGCAGTTCGAGCGCATCGATGGCGAAGTCGCGCAGTTGATCGAAGACGCCGTGCGCCTGGCCAAGTCCGATCCCAAGCCCCAGGCGGCCGATCTGCTCAGCGATGTCTACGTCGCCTACCGCTAATAACAACAAGACCCGGAGAGAATTTCATGGCTCGCAAAATCAGCTATCAGCAGGCAATCAACGAAGCCCTGGCCCAGGAAATGCGCCGCGACCAGAGCGTGTTTATCATCGGCCAGGACGTGTCCGGCGGCACCGGTTCGCCCGGCGAGCAGGACGCCTGGGGCGGCGTGCTCGGCGTCACGAAGGGCCTGTACCCAGAGTTTCCCGAGCGCGTGCTGGATGCGCCACTGTCCGAGGTCGGCTACGTGGGCATGGCCGTAGGCGCCGCCACCCGGGGCATGCGCCCGGTGTGCGAATTGATGTTCGTCGACTTTATCGGCTGCTGCCTCGATCAATTGCTCAACCAGGCGGCCAAGTTCCGCTACATGTTCGGCGGCAAGACCACCACGCCCTTGGTGATCCGCGCCATGTACGGCGCCGGCCTGCGCGCCGCCGCCCAGCATTCGCAGATGCTCACCTCGATGTGGACCCACATTCCCGGCCTGAAAGTGGTGTGCCCGGCCACCCCCTATGACGCCAAGGGCATGCTGATCCAGGCGATCCGCGATAACGACCCGGTGATCTTCCTCGAACACAAAATGCTCTACAGCCTGCAAGGCGAAGTGCCCGAAGAGCTGTACACCGTGCCATTCGGCGAGGCCAACTTTGTACGCGAAGGCCGCGACGTCACCCTGGTGACCTACGGGCGCATGGTGCATATCGCCCTGGAAGCCGCCGCCAACCTGGCGCGCCAAGGTATCGATTGCGAAGTGCTGGACCTGCGCACCACCAGCCCCCTGGACGAAGACAGCATCCTGGAAAGCGTGGAGAAAACCGGGCGCCTGGTGGTGATCGACGAGTCCAACCCGCGTTGCTCGATTGCCACCGACATCAGTGCCCTGGTGGCGCAGCGAGCCTTCGCTGCGCTGCGCGCGCCCATCGAAATGGTCACCGCGCCGCACACGCCGGTGCCGTTTTCCGATGCGCTGGAAGACCTGTACATCCCCGACGCCGCCAAGATCGAAGCCGCCGTGCTGAAAATCGCCGACAAGAGGAACGCCGCATGATCCATACCTTGACCATGCCCAAGTGGGGGCTGTCGATGACCGAAGGGCGTATCGATATCTGGCTCAAGCAACCCGGAGACCGGGTGGAGAAGGGCGAGGCCGTGTTGGATGTGGAGACCGACAAGATTTCCAGCAGTGTGGAAGCGCCGTTCAGTGGTGTGTTGCGTCGGGTCTTGGCGCTGAGCGATGAGACCTTGCCGGTGGGCGCCTTGCTCGGTGTGGTGGTGGAAGGGGAGGCCAGCGACGCCGAGATCGACGCGGTGATCGAAGGCTTCCAGGCCGGGTTCGTGTCCAATGCCGCCGAGGCCGAAACGGCGGGGCCGAGCGCGCAGAAAGTCGAGGTGGGCGGGCGTTTGCTGCGTTACCTGGACCTCGGCGAAGGCGGCACGCCGCTGGTGCTGGTGCATGGCTTTGGCGGCGACCTGAACAACTGGCTGTTCAACCAGCCGGCCTTGGCCGCCGAGCGCCGGGTGATCGCCCTGGACCTGCCGGGGCATGGCGAGTCGGGCAAGACCCTGCGCAGCGGCGAGGCAGCTGAATTAAGCGAGGCTGTGCTGGGCTTGCTCGATCATCTACAGCTGGACCGCGTGCATCTGGCCGGCCATTCCATGGGCGGGCTGGTGGCCCTGACCGTTGCCGAGCAGGCACCCGCGCGCGTGGTCTCGTTGACCCTGATCGCCAGTGCCGGCCTGGGTGCCGATATCAATGGCGATTATCTGCAAGGGTTTGCCGACGCTAACAATCGCAACGCCCTCAAGCCGCAGCTGGTGCAACTCTTCAGCGATCCGGCGCTGGTGACGCGGCAGATGCTGGAGGACATGCTCAAGTTCAAACGATTGGAGGGCGTGGATCAGGCGCTGCGCCAGCTCAATGGGGCGCTGTTCGACGGCGGGCGGCAGAAGGTGGATGTGCGCCATGTTGTCGGTCGACAGCCGAGCCTGGTGATCTGGGGCAGCGACGACGCCATTATCCCGGCCAACCATGCCCAAGGCTTGGAGGCCCAGGTGGAAATCCTGCCGGGGCAGGGGCATATGGTGCAGTTGGAGGCGGCGGAGCAGGTTAACCAGTTGATGCTGGCGTTCCTCAAGCGCCATTGAGCTGAGACCTGTGGGCCCTGACCCACTGCAATCGGGGGTAAGCCCCCCCACACAGTCAGTGCTGTGGGAGGGGCTTGCCCCCGATTGCGATGCGTCAGCCACCCCCTTATCCGAGCATTCAGAATGGATGCAATGACGCGCCAGGCGTGGCAGTCTGGGCGACGTTTTCCATGACTTCTGGAGATTGACCGTGCCAACCGCATCCGCAGTAATTGAAATCCCTGTATCGGCCGATCAGGTCTGGCAATTGGTGGGCGGCTTCAACAGCCTGCCGGATTGGTTGCCGCTGATCGCCAAGAGCGAGCCCGGCGAAGGCGGCCGCTTGCGCCATCTGACAACTGCCGACGGTGGCGTCATCGTCGAGCGTTTGCAGACCTTCGACAATGTGGCGCGCACTTACAGCTACACCATCGAGCAGTCGCCGTTTCCGGTGAGTGCGTACCTGGCGACTTTGCAGATTGAAGCCTTGACTGACACGTCATCGAAGGTGACCTGGTCAGGGGTGTTCACCCCGTCGACGGGCACCACGGACGAGGCGGTGGAGGAGCTGTTCGCCGGTGTCTACAAGGGGGGCGTTGAAGCGCTGCGCGCCAACTTCAAGGCCTGATTCGACTGCCAGGGTGGGAGAGGCCGGCTCGCTCCCACCTCGGACCTTACTGACTTATTCGGGCATCAGTTGCTGGCGACATTCCAGGATCAGCCGCGCGCCGCCACGGGCGCTGCTGCCCACCTCCAGCTTGAACCCATGCAGGTTGATGATCGCCGCGACAATCGACAACCCCAGCCCGAACCCCCCGGGCTGGTCGCTTTCCTCCACGCGATAAAAGCGCTGGAACACCGCCGCGCGTTCCGCCGCCGGGATACCCGGCCCCGAATCGTGCACTTCGATGCGGGTGCTACCCGCGTCGTTGAGCCCGCGTAAAATCACTTCGCCGCCCGGCGGGGTGAACTTGATCGAATTGCTCAACAAGTTCGCCACGGCTTCGAACAGCAGGGCGCGGTCGCCGGTGATCCACGGCAGGGATGCTGGGGCGTCCAGCACCAGTTGCAGTTCGCCTTCTTCGGCCAGCGGCAGATAGAAATCGTGCAATTCCCGCAGCAGCGGCAACGGGTCCAGCACCAGAAAGCCTGAGCGGCGCTGGTGGTCTTCCAGTTCCGAAATACGCAACAGCCCGCGAAAACGCGCCATCAGGGTGTCGGTTTCGGCAATCGCGTCATCCAGCTTGACCGCGTAGCCCGAGTCTTGCTCGGCCTCCTGCCGGATGCGATACAGCTGCGCGCGCAGGCGTGTCAGCGGCGTACGCAGGTCGTGGGCAATGTTGTCGCACACGCCCTTGACCTCGTTCATCAACTTCTCGATACGGTCGAGCATGGCGTTGACGATGGCCGCGAGCATGTCCAATTCGTCACGTCGATTGGACAGCGGCAGGCGGTGGGTGAGGTCACCGGCGACGATGGCTTCGGCGCTGGCCTGGATCCCGCGAATGCGTCGCAGCGGGCGGCGGCGCAGCAAGTGCCAGCCGGCGGCACCGGGGATGATGGTCAGCGACAGCGCCCACAGCAGTGCGTGCCAGATGATCCGCGTCACGCCGAACAGCGAACCGTTGGCGCGCACCAGCACCAGCCAGCGGCCGTCTGCGGTGTGGGTGGCCACGGCATCGCAGCTGTCCTTGGGCAATTTCGGGTCGTCGGAATCGACGCAATTGGCCAGGGCGTGGATCTTGCCGTCCAGGGGCAGGTCGGACGGGATCGCGCGGATCGGTCCGTTCAGGGGGCGGAACTGCTCGTCGAACAGGCCATAGGCATCCACGCCTTTCATGTCGAAGGTCATGCTGGTGGTCAGCGCCTCCACCAATTCCTCGCCGTCGAAGCGCTGGAACAGGTGCTGGCGCTGCAGCAGGGAATGGCGCGACAGGTCGCTCAGGTAACCCGATACTTCGTAATACAGCACCCCCATCAGGATGCAGCTCCAGGCCACGAACAGCGAGCTGTACAGCGCCAGCAGGCGGCTGCTGGAGGAGCGCCAGCCTTTAGAGGGGTTCAGCAATGACATAACCGGAACCTCGTACCGTGCGGATCAGCGGCGTGAGGCCCGGTGGGTCGATTTTCTTGCGCAGGCGTCCGATGTGCACATCGATCAGGTTGGTGCCGGGGTCGAAGTGATAGCCCCAGACTTCCTCGAAGATCATCATCCGCGACAGGATCTGCCCGGTGTTGCGCATCAGGAATTCCAGCAGTTTGTATTCGGTGGGCAGCAGAGTCAGCGGCTGATCGGCGCGACTGGCTTCGCGGCTGATCAGGTTCAACTCCAGGTCGGCCACGCGCAAGGCGGTTTCGAACTCCTTGACCGTGCTTTTGCGGCGCAGCAGTACTTCGACGCGGGCGGCCATTTCATCGGAAGCGAACGGCTTGGTCAGGTAGTCATCGCCCCCGGCGCGCAGGCCGCGCACGCGTTCATCGACGTCGGAGAGGGCGCTGATCATCAGGATCGGCGTCGATACTCCAATGGTGCGCAGGGTGGTGACGATGGCCAGGCCATCCAGTTCCGGGAGCATACGGTCCAGGGTGATCAGGTCGTAATCACCACTCACGGCGCGGACCAGGCCTTCGCGGCCGTTGTCCACCCAATCAACCTCCAGTCCATGGCTACTCAGCTCGGCGACAATCTCGCGGGCCGTTACGGCGTCATCCTCGATGGTCAAAATGCGGGTCATAGGCATACCTGGCGAGCGATTCACACTAGAAGTGAGGCATTTTGCCAAGAATTGGCTGAATGCTTCCTAAATAAAACTTCATGTAGGCAAACCGAGCTCCCTCCCATGACGGAATGCAATACGCCCGCCCTGATTGAGCATTTCTTGCAAGTTGCATGGTCTTAGGAAGTTCAACTTATCTAACCTGTTGAAAATAATAGGGTTTTATTTTTCATGCGACTGGCACGGGGCCTGCACTGTCCCTTTTGAGACTTGTAACACTATTTTTCCTGCCGGGAGCAAAACAACAATGATCACACCTTCAACCACGCTGCAAGAATCGAGCGCGCGCTCCGGGGTTTCCTGGGGGGCGATTTTTGCCGGCGCCGCTGCGGCGGCCGCACTCTCATTGATTCTGGTGTTGCTGGGCTTTGGCCTGGGCTTCTCGGCCGTTTCGCCGTGGGCCAATAGCGGCGTCAGCGCCAAGGGACTGGGCATTTCCACAATTGTCTGGCTGGCGTTTACCCAGATCGTCGCGGCAGGGTTGGGCGGTTATATCGCCGGCCGTCTGCGGGTGAAGTGGGCCAATATGCATGGCGATGAGGTGTACTTTCGCGACACCGCCCATGGCTTCCTGGCGTGGGCTGTGGCCACGTTGATCACCGCCACTCTGGTGGTCAGTTCTGTCAGCAGTGTGGTCGGTGGCGGCGTGCAAGCCAGCGCCAGTGTGGCCTCGGGTGCGGTGCAAGCCGCCGGCAGCGCAGCGCAGGGCGTCAAGGGGGATGACTTCGGTTATTACGTCGACAGCCTGTTCCGCGATGACCGCCCAGCCGCCGTCAGCGATGACGCCGCCCATGCCGTTGTAGCGCGCATTTTTGCCCGCACCCTGAGCAATGACGGCCAACTCGCCGCCGAAGACCGTGCCTATCTGGCCCAGTTGATCAGCCAGCGCACCAACCTCAGCCAGGCCGACGCCGAAGCGCGCATCGACAAGGTCTACGGCGACGCCCGTAAAGCCGTCGAAGACGCCAAGCTCAAAGCCAAGCAAGCCGCCGACACCGCCGCCAAAGTCGCTGCCTGGACTGCACTGTGGATGTTCGTCGCGCTGCTGATCGGGGCCTTCTTCGCCAGCTTCGCCGCGACCTTCGGCGGCCGCCGTCGCGATGCCGTGGTGTATGTCGAAACCGAACATTACGTCCGTTAATTCAAGGAGAAAACAATGCGCTCATTACTGCTGTGGTTCCTCGGCGTGCCTATCCCGGTCATCATCCTGATCGCGATCTTCATGCACTAAACCCGGGCCTGGCTCGGCTGGATGTAAAAGGGGGGCTTGCTCCCGATAGCGGTGTAACCGTCGAGATGACCGGCGACTGACGCTGATATCGGGGCAAGCCCCCTTTCACATTCGAGGGGCGCTGTCGGCGCTTCAGTCTTCGAACCCGACCTGCTCGTGAATCTCGTCCACTTTCAATTCCAGGCGGTACGCCACCGCAATGAACAGCGCCTGGCACAGGCACAGCGTGGCGCTCAGTGAGCGGAATGCGAACGAAGAACCCTCGTTTACCAGCAGCACGGCGTTGGCCCGCTTGGCCAGGGGCGAGAGGTTGCTGTCGGTGATGATCAGGGTCTTGGCCTGGTGGTGCTGGGCGATACGCAGGCAGTGCTGGGTTTCTTTGCCGTAGGGCGTGAAGCTGATGGCGATCACCAGGTCATTGGCGCGCACGCTGCGCATCTGCTCGCGGTAGCTGCCGCCCAGGCCGGAGATCAGGTGGATGCGCTTGTTGGTGTGCTGCAGGTTGTAGACCAGGTAGTCGGCCACCGCGAAGGAGCGGCGCACGCCGACCACGTAGATGTTGTCGGCATTGACCACCAGGTCCACGGCTTTTTCGAACATTGCGTCGTCCAGCTCCAGCCCCAGACGCTCGATGCCGGACAGGGTGGCATTCACGCACTCGCGCGCCAGGTCGCCGCCGCTGGCCTTCTGCGACTTGTTGGCGATCATGCTGCGGATGCGCTGCTGGTAATTCTGCACCGGGGTGGTTTTGTGGGTGTAAGCCTCGCGGAACAGCGCCTGCATCTCACTGAACCCGCTGAACCCGAAACGCTGGGAAAAACGCACGATGGCCGAGGGGTGCACTTCGCATTCGCGGGCGATGTCGCTGATACGGTCGACCATGATGCGGTCGCTTTGCTGGCTCATATAGCTGGCGATGCGTTTGAGCTGGCGCGGCAGGCTTTCGTATTCGTCGGTAATCAGCTGCAACAGGCGTTCGGCATTGATCGGAGGGCTGGCGATGGTGTCTTCCAGGGTGGTCTCGGGATCGGTGCGGGACATGGGCAATCCTTCTGGCGTGTTCGTCTGTTGCGCTGATGGGTGGCGTCAGTCTACAGGGTAGGCGCAAAAAAATACCCCGACATCACGGCCGGTGTGGCGTGCTGAAACGATGCACGCCGGCTAGGGGGACCATTATGCCGGGTTATTGGAAAAAATATTCCACTAAAAATAAATATGGAATAAATATTGATTGGTGCCGCTGAACGTTCTAGTCTGCTCCACCAAGAGCGTTTGCCGTCGCCACGGCGGCACAACGCAGGCTGATAAAAATAACAGGAGCCAGCATGGGCCAGACTCGTTTTGCCAGTGGGCGTCAATTGGATCTGATTTGCCTCGGGCGCCTGGGCGTCGACCTCTATGCACAGCAAGTCGGTGCACGGCTTGAGGACGTGTCCAGTTTCGCCAAGTACCTCGGCGGTTCCTCCGCCAATATCGCTTTCGGCACCGCGCGGCTGGGGCTCAAGTCGGCGATGCTCAGCCGCGTGGGCGACGACCATATGGGGCGCTTCCTGGTGGAATCCCTGGCGCGCGAAGGGTGCGATGTCAGCGGCATCAAGGTCGACCCGGAACGCCTCACCGCCTTGGTGTTGCTGGGCCTCAAGGACCGCGAAACCTTCCCCCTGGTGTTCTACCGCGAAAACTGCGCCGACATGGCCCTGCGCGCTGAAGACATCAATGAAGCCTTTATCGCTTCCAGCAAGGCGCTGTTGATCACCGGCACGCATTTCTCCACCGACGGCGTGTACAAGGCCAGCATCCAGGCCCTGGATTACGCGGCCAAACATAACGTCAAACGTGTGCTCGATATCGACTACCGCCCGGTGCTGTGGGGGCTGGCGGGCAAGGCCGACGGCGAAACCCGCTTCGTCGCCGACCGCAATGTCAGCCAGCATGTGCAGAACATCCTGCCGCGCTTCGATCTGATCGTCGGCACCGAAGAAGAGTTTTTGATCGCGGGCGGTAGCGAGGATTTGCTTGCGGCCTTGCACAAGGTGCGCGAGCTGACCCCGGCGACGCTGGTGGTCAAGCTCGGCCCGCAAGGGTGCACGGTGATCCACGGCGCTATCCCGGCGCGCTTGGAAGACGGTGCGATCTACCCCGGGGTGCGGGTGGAAGTGCTCAACGTACTGGGGGCCGGCGATGCCTTTATGTCGGGCTTTCTCAGCGGGTGGCTGAATGACGCCAGCGACGAGCGTTGCAGCCAGTTGGCCAATGCCTGCGGCGGTCTGGTTGTATCGCGCCATGCCTGCGCGCCGGCCATGCCCACGCCGGCGGAGTTGGATTATCTGTTCAGCAGCCCCGTGCCGATCACCCGGCCCGATCAGGACGAGACCCTGCAACGCCTGCACCGGGTGACGGTGCCGCGCAAACAGTGGAAGCAGCTGTTTATCTTCGCCTTCGACCATCGCTGGCAATTGGTGGACCTGGCCCAACGCGGTGGCCAGGACCCCGCGCGCATCAGCGACATCAAGCAGTTGTTTATCCAGGCCGTCGAACGGGTGGAGCGCAAGCTCGCCGAGCAGGGCGTGGAGGCCGATGTGGGCCTGCTCGCCGACCAGCGCTTTGGCCAGGACGCACTCAATGCGGCCAGCGGGCGCGGCTGGTGGATCGCGCGGCCGGTGGAAGTGCAGAACTCGCGGCCGCTGGCCTTCGAGCATGGCAGGTCCATCGGCAGCAACCTGATCGCCTGGCCCCAGGAGCAGATCATCAAGTGCCTGGTGCAGTTTCATCCCGACGATGAGCCCTTGCTGCGCCTGGAGCAGGAAGCACAACTCAAGGCGGTGTACGACGCCTCGGTGGTCAGCGGCCATGAGCTGTTGCTGGAAGTCATTCCGCCCAAGGATCACCCATCCACCTACCCGGATGTGCTCTACCGCAGCCTCAAGCGCCTGTACAACCTGGGTATCTACCCGGCGTGGTGGAAGATCGAGGCGCAGTCCGCCGAAGACTGGAAAAAACTCGATGAGCTGATCCAGGAACGCGACCCGTACTGCCGTGGTGTGGTGCTGCTGGGGCTGAATGCCTCGGCCGAATGCCTGGCGAGCGGGTTCCAGCAGGCCAGTCAGAGCACGACGTGCCGAGGGTTTGCGGTGGGCCGCACGATCTTCCAGGAACCCAGCCGCGCGTGGATGGCGGGGGAGATCGATGATGAGACCCTGATTCAGCAAGTGCAGGCAACCTTCGAACAACTGATCAACGCCTGGCGCAGCGCGCGAACCTGACCACAGCTTTGAATGTGCGCTGCAATTCCAATGTGGGAGGGGGCCAGCTCCCTCCCACAAAAGCAGAACTCAGTGATACCTGAAAATAATAAAGGTGCAGCCATGCCCGCAATCCGAATTGGCATCAACCCGATCTCCTGGAGCAACGACGACCTCCCGGCCCTGGGCGGTGAAACGCCGCTCAGCACCGCGCTGAGCGAAGGCAAGGACATCGGCTACGAAGGTTTCGAACTCAACGGCAAGTTCCCCAAGGACGCCAAAGGCGTCGGCGATGTGCTGCGGCCCTATGACCTGGCGCTGGTGTCGGGGTGGTATTCCAGTCGCCTGGCCCGGCGTTCGGTGGCCGAGGAGATCGAAGCCATCGCCGGCCATGTCGAGCTGCTCAAGCAGAACGGCGCCCATGTGCTGGTGTACGGCGAGGTGGCGGATTCGATCCAGGGCTCGCGCATTCGCCTGATCGAACGCCCGCGTTTCCACAGCGAACAGGCTTGGCAGGACTACGCCGACAAACTCACCGAACTGGCGCGCTTCACCCTGTCCCAGGGCGTGCGCCTGGCGTACCACCACCATATGGGCGCTTACGTCGAATCTCCTGAAGACATCGATCAACTGATGCAGCGCACCGGCCCGGAGGTCGGCCTGCTGTTCGATTCCGGCCATTGCTACATGGGCGGCGGCGAACCCATCGAAGTGCTGCGCAAACACATCGGGCGCATTTGCCATGTGCATTTCAAGGACGTGCGCAAGCCGGTGGTGCAGTTGGCGCGCAACCAGATGTGGAGCTTCCCCGACTGCATCGTCAACGGCACGTTCACCGTGCCCGGCGATGGCGATATCGACTTTGCCGAACTGCTGGATGCATTGATGGCCGCGAAATATGAGGGCTGGCTGGTGGTGGAGGCCGAGCAGGACCCGGCCGTGGCGCCCAGCTATATCTATGCGAAAAAGGGCTACGACACCTTGCGTGCGCTTCTCAACGAGAGGACTTGAGTGATGAGCTTGTTGGTCAAAAGCAGCAAACGCGGACAAACCATGGTTGCCTTGGAAGCAGGGCGGCTGGAGTACGTAGGCTTCTCGGCCTACCGCCTGAGCCTGGGCGAAACCCTGCCGGTCGGCGCCGGTGATAAAGAGCTGTGCCTGGTGCTGCTCAGTGGCCGGGTGAATATTGAAGGCGAAGGCTTCAACTGGCAGAACCTCGGTGATCGCCAGTCGGTGTTCGAGGACAAGTCGCCGTTCGCCGCGTACCTTCCGCCGGGCACCGCCGCCCAGGTCACGGCCTTGAGCGATGTGCAGATTGCCGTGTGCGCCGCCCCCGGCGCGCCGGGTTACGAACCACGCTTGATCCGTCCCGAGGACTGCAAGCGCAGCGTGCGCGGCAAAGGCGCCAACACCCGCTATGTGTGCGACATCCTGCCCGACAGCGCGCCGGCCCAATCGCTGCTGGTGGTGGAGGTGCGCACGCCGTCGGGGCATTCGTCGAGCTACCCGCCGCACAAACACGACACCGACGACCTGCCGCACCAGAGCTTTCTGGAAGAGACCTACTACCACCAGATCAACCCGCCCCAAGGCTTTGTGTTCCAGCGGGTGTACACCGACGATCGCAGCATCGACCAGGCCATGGCCGTGGAAAACAGCGACCTGGTGGTGGTGCCCAAGGGCTATCACCCGGTCAGCGTGCCGTACGGCTACGAGTCCTATTACCTGAACGTGATGGCCGGCCCCAAGCGTGCCTGGCATTTCCATAACGACCCGCAGCACAGTTGGCTGCTGGACCTTTAGACGCTGTTGGCGCGAGCGAGCCCGCTCGCGCATTGGATGACTGTCGATCGACGGATTTGCATTCCTACAAGGTGCGAACATGACCACAACAAGATTGACCATGGCCCAGGCCCTGGTGAAGTTTTTGGACAACCAGTACATCGAAGTCGATGGCGTGCAGAGCAAGTTCGTCGCCGGCGTGTTCACGATTTTCGGCCACGGCAATGTGCTCGGCCTGGGCCAGGCCCTGGAGCAGGACAGCGGTGACCTGGTGGTGCATCAGGGCCGTAACGAGCAGGGCATGGCCCACGCGGCCATCGGTTTCGCCAAGCAGCACCTGCGGCGCAAAGTGTATGCATGCACTGCTTCGGTCGGGCCGGGTGCGGCGAACATGCTCACCGCTGCGGCGACTGCCACGGCCAACCGTATTCCGTTGCTGCTGTTGCCGGGCGATGTGTACGCCAGTCGCCAGCCCGACCCGGTGCTGCAACAGATCGAGCAGTTCCACGACCTGAGCATCAGCACCAACGATGCGTTCCGTTCGGTAAGCAAATACTGGGACCGCATCAACCGTCCCGAACAACTGATGAGCGCCGCGATCCACGCCATGCGCGTGCTCACCGACCCGGCGGAAACCGGCGCGGTGACCCTGGCCTTGCCCCAGGACGTGCAGGCCGAAGCCTGGGACTATCCGGATTACTTCTTGCAAAAACGCGTGCACCGTATCGAGCGTCGCCCAGCCACCGCCGCGATGCTTAGCGATGCGCTGGCGGCCATCCGAGGCAAGCGCAAACCGCTGATCATCTGCGGTGGCGGGGTCAAGTACTCCGGTGCGAATGCGGCGTTGCAAGCGTTCGCAGAGCGCTTCGATATTCCCTTCGCCGAGACGCAAGCGGGCAAGAGTGCGGTGGTGTCCAGCCACCCGCTCAACGTCGGCGGCATCGGCGAAACCGGGTGCCTGGCGGCCAACCTGCTGGCGCCCGAGGCCGATCTGATCATTGGCGTCGGCACGCGCTACACCGACTTCACCACCTCGTCCAAATCGCTGTTCAAGCACCCGGATGTGACGTTTCTCAACCTAAACATCAGCCCCGCCGATGCGTTGAAACTCGATGGCGTGCAGGTGCTGGCCGATGCGCAGGTAGCCCTTCAAGCATTGACCGATGCCCTCGGTGACTACCGCGCAGGTTGGGGCGAGCAGATTGCTGACGCCAAGGCGCAACTGGACGCCGAAGTCGACCGCGTGCATCAAGTGGAGTACCACGGCGATGACTTTGTGCCGGAAGTGGATGACCACCTGGACCGCGCAGTACTGCGGGAATTTATCGAGCTGACCGGCTCGTGCCTGACCCAGAGCCGGGTCCTGGGTGTGCTCAATGAGACGGTGGCCGACGATGCAATTATCGTCGCCGCCGCCGGCAGCCTGCCTGGTGATTTGCAGCGCGCCTGGCGCAGCAAGGGCGTCAACACCTACCACGTCGAATACGGCTACTCGTGCATGGGCTACGAGATCAACGCCGCCCTCGGCGTGAAGCTCGCCGAGCCGAGCAAGGAGGTCTATGCCCTGGTCGGCGACGGCTCCTACATGATGCTGCATTCCGAGCTGGCTACCTCGATTCAGGAGCGGCGCAAGATCAACGTGGTGCTGCTGGACAATATGGCCTTCGGTTGCATCAACAACCTGCAGATCGGCAACGGCATGGACAGTTTCGGCACCGAATTCCGCTACCGCAACCCCGAAACCGGCCAGCTCGACGGCGGCCTGGTGCCGGTGGATTTCGCCATGAGTGCGGCGGCCTATGGCTGCAAGACCTACAAAGTCAGCAGCGTGGAGCAATTACAGGCCGCGCTGGCCGATGCGCGCACGCAAACCGTCTCAACCCTGATCGACATTAAAGTGCTGCCCAAGACCATGGTTCACGGCTACCTGTCCTGGTGGCGGGTGGGGGTGGCGCAGGTCTCCACCAGCGAACGCACGAACGCGGCGGCGAAGAAACTCAACGAGCACCTGGCCAAGGCCCGGCAGTACTAATAACAAGAGGAGCGTGTGTATGTCTTTGAAGCTAGGTGTTATCGGGACCGGCGCCATAGGCCGCGACCATATCCGTCGTTGCAGCCAGACCTTGCTCAATAGCCAAGTAGTGGCGGTGACCGACATCAATCTGGACCAGGCCGCCAAGGTAGTTGCCGACTTGCAGTTGGCCGCCGAGGTGTACCCCGACGGCCATGCGCTGATTAACTCGCCCGAGGTTGAAGCGGTCCTGGTGACCTCCTGGGGGCCGAGTCACGAAGAGTTCGTGCTTGCCGCGATTGCCGCCGGCAAGCCTGTGTTTTGCGAAAAGCCGCTGGCGGTGACCGCGCAAGGCTGCCGCAAGATCGTCGAGGCCGAAGTGGCCCATGGTAAGCGCCTGGTGCAGGTGGGCTTTATGCGCCCGTACGACGAGGGTTATCGCGCCCTTAAAGCCGTGATCGACAGCGGCCAGATCGGTGAGCCCTTGATGCTGCACTGCGCACACCGAAACCCCAGGGTCGGCGAAAACTACAAGACCGACATGGCAATCACCGACACCCTGATTCACGAACTGGATGTGCTGCGCTGGTTGCTCGACGACGACTACGTGTCGGTGCAAGTGGTGTTCCCACGCAAGACCAGCAAGGCCCTGGCCCATTTGCGCGATCCGCAGATCGTGCTGCTGGAAACCGCCAAGGGCACGCGCATCGACGTGGAAGTATTTGTGAACTGCCAATACGGCTACGACATCCAGTGCGAAGTGGTGGGCGAGAGCGGTATCGCCAAATTGCCGGAACCGTCCCAGGTGCAACTGCGTAGCGAGGCGAAGCTGTCCAACGCGATCCTGATGGATTGGAAGGACCGCTTTATCGGTGCCTATGACGTGGAGCTGCAAGCCTTTATTGATAGCGTGCGCGCCGGCAAGGTGGGCGGGCCGTCGGCGTGGGACGGCTATGCGGCGGCGGTGGCGGCGGATGCGTGTATCGAGGCGCAGGGCAGTGGGCAGATCGTCAAGGTCAGCTTGCCGGAGCGCCCACGCTTCTACGGCTGACACTCGGTCAAGGTGGGGAGGGCTTGTTCCTTCCCCCTTTGGATTGGGTTTGTACTTCAATCAAGGAGTCAATCATGCGAATTGGACTAGTTGGCTATGGCCATGGAGGGCGCTTCTTTCATGCGCCGCTGATTGCAACCTTGCCCGGTGCCACGTTTGTCGGCGTGGTCACCCGTTCCCCCGAGCGGCGCCAGCAATTGAACGCGGACCACCCGGGTGTCCAGGCTTTCAACAGCATCGGCCAGATCGTCGAAGCCGGTGTGGATGCCCTGGTGATTTCCACCACGCTTAAAGGTCGCCCGGCACTGGTGCTCGAAGCCATCGAGCACGGTGTGACGGTGGTCAGCGACAAACCCTTTGCCGCCAACGCCGAGCAAGCCCAGGCGCTGATTACCGCGGCTGAGCGCCAGGGTACGCTGCTCAGTGTTTATCAGAACCGCCGCTGGGACTCGGATTACCTGACCCTGCGCAAGCTCATCGATGCCGGCGCCCTGGGCACCATCAGCCGCTTTGAATCGCGGGTGGAACGCTACAGCCCGCAGGCGGTGGGCAACGCCAGCGGTGGCGGTTGGCTGCGGGATTTAGGCAGCCATCTGGTGGACCAGGCGCTGCAACTGTTCGGCCCGGTGGACAGGGTATTCGCGCAATTGCACTACAGCGCCGAACATCCCCATGTCGACCACGGTTTTTTTGTGTCTCTGACCCATGCCAACGGGGTGATTTCCCACCTGTGGGGCAATGCCTTGCAAAACAGCCAGGCGCCGCGCTTTCGCGTCAGTGGCAGCGCCGGCTGTTACACCGTCGAGGGGCTGGACGGCCAGGAAGAAGCACTGATGGCCGGCAAATCGCCGAAAACCGAGGGCGAGCACTGGGGCGCCGAAGAACACCGACGTTGGGGCTGGTTCGAGCAGGGCCCGGAACGTGAACGTGTGCCGTCGGAGAAGGGCTGCTGGACCCAGTTCTATCGTCAGTTGCAAGCCGCCGTGCAAGGCCAGGGACCGCTGCCGGTCAATGCCTATGACGCGTTGGAAACCACCCGTATATTGGACGCCGCACGCCTGAGCGCCGAGCGCCAGCAGGTGGTTTCAACAAAAATAGAATAAAATTCTAATACAGGTTGATATGGAAATTATTTTCCAATAAAGTCTTTTCCAGGTTGCAAAAAGTACGTCGCGGGCTCGATCCGCACGGCTCAACAAAAACAAGATCAAAAACAACCAGGTACCGTCAGATGAAAATCTTCAACGCTGTACTGCGAGTTTTACGCCCCCTCTCTGCGCCGCGCGGTCTGCCCCGCACCCGCCCGTTCTACTTCTCCTTCCTTAATGTGCTGTGTGTCGAAAATAACGACGCGCTGGTGTGCTGCATTCCCGGTGCGCCAGTCGTGCGACTGCCCACCTCGCTCTGAACAACGCAACGTCCAACAAAACCAACAAGAAAGTGGAGACAGACCGTTCATGAAGACCCCGATCCGTTTTACCGCGCTAGCCTTGTCCATGCTGCTGGCCAGTGGGTTTGCCAGTGCCGCCGATATCAAAGTGGGCGTGAGCATGTCCGCTTTCGATGACACCTTTCTGACCTACCTGCGTGAAGACATGGACAAGCAAGCCAAGTCGTACCCCAAGGGTGATGGCGTGCAGCTGCAGTTCGAAGACGCCCGCGCCGATGTGGTCAAGCAACTGAGCCAGGTCGAGAACTTTATCGGCCAGAAAGTCGACGCCATTATCGTTAACCCAGTGGACACCGCATCGACCGCCAACATCATCAAGGCCGCCACCGCCGCGAAAATCCCACTGGTGTTCGTCAACCGCCGGCCAGATCAGAAGGACCTGCCCAAGGATGTCGTGGCCGTGACCTCCGACGACGTTGAAGCCGGCAAGCTGCAAATGCAGTACATCGCCGAAAAACTCGGCGGTAAGGGCAAGATCGTGATCCTGCTGGGTGACCTGGCGAACAACTCCACCACCAACCGTACCAAGGGCGTGAAAGAGGTGCTGGCCAAGTATCCGGACATCAAGATCGAGCAGGAACAAACCGGGACCTGGCTGCGCGACAAGGGCATGACGCTGGTCAACGACTGGTTGACCCAAGGCCGCGAATTCGACGCGGTGCTGGCCAACAACGATGAGATGGCTATCGGTGCGTCCATGGCCTTGAAATCAGCCGGCAAGGAAAAGGGCAGTGTGTTGATCGCCGGTGTCGACGGCACGCCGGACGGTTTGAACGCGATCGCGAAGGGGGACATGGCTGCGTCGGCATTCCAGGACGCCAAGGGCCAGGCCGTCGGCTCGGTGGAAGCGGCGCGCAAGATGGCAAAAAACGAGGCGACGGAGCAGAACGTGGTGATCCCGTTCAAGCTGATCACTCCGGACAACGTCAAAGACTTCAAGTAGCCCCGACCTCACAATAATAAGCCGGCAGGGCGGTCGTGCCCGCCCTGTCGATGGAGTACCTGTCTATGCTCGCTCAAGCCACAGCCTCGCAGCCTGCGGGTATCCAGCCCCGTGCGCTGGACGAACCCTACCTGCTGGAAATCCTCAACATCAGCAAAGGCTTCCCCGGTGTCGTGGCCCTGGACGATGTGCAGCTGCGCGTGCGCCCCGGTTCCGTGCTGGCGCTGATGGGCGAGAACGGTGCGGGCAAATCGACGTTGATGAAGATCATCGCCGGCATCTACCAACCAGACAGCGGCGAAATCCGCCTGCGAGGCGAGCCGATCGTATTTGAGACCCCGCTGGCCGCGCAGAAGGCCGGGATTGCGATGATCCATCAGGAACTCAACCTGATGCCGCACATGAGCATCGCCGAGAACATCTGGATCGGCCGCGAGCAGCTCAATGGCCTGCGCATGGTCAACCACCGCGAAATGCACCGCTGCACCGCCGACTTGCTGGCGCGCTTGCGCATCAACCTGGACCCCGAGGAACAGGTGGGCAACCTGAGCATCGCCGAGCGGCAGATGGTCGAGATTGCCAAAGCGGTGTCCTACGACTCCGACATCCTGATCATGGACGAACCAACATCGGCCATCACCGAGAAGGAAGTGGCCCATCTGTTTTCGATCATTGCCGACCTCAAGTCCCAGGGCAAAGGCATCGTCTATATCACACACAAGATGGACGAAGTGTTCGCCATCGCCGATGAAGTGGCGGTGTTCCGCGACGGTCAGTACATCGGCCTGCAACGGGCCGACAGCATGGACAGCGACAGCCTGATTTCGATGATGGTGGGCCGCGAGCTGAGCCAGTTGTTCCCGGTGCGCGAAACGCCCATCGGCGAGCGCTTGCTGTCGGTGCGCGACCTGCGCCTGGACGGGGTGTTCAAGGATGTGTCGTTCGACCTGCACGCCGGGGAGATTCTCGGAATTGCCGGGCTGATGGGCTCGGGCCGCACCAACGTGGCCGAAACCTTGTTCGGTATCACCCCCGCCGACGGCGGCCAGATCACCCTCGACGGCGAGCCGGTGCGCATCACCGACCCACATATGGCCATCGACAAAGGCTTTGCACTGCTGACCGAGGACCGCAAGCTCAGTGGCCTGTTCCCCTGTCTGTCGGTGCTGGAAAACATGGAAATGGCCGTGTTGCACCACTATTCGGGCAACGGCTTTATCCAACAGAAAGCCCTGCGCGCACTGTGCGAAGACATGTGCAAGAAGCTGCGGGTGAAAACGCCGTCGCTGGAGCAGTGCATCGACACCTTGTCCGGCGGCAACCAGCAGAAGGCGCTACTGGCTCGCTGGCTGATGACCAACCCACGCCTGCTGATCCTCGACGAGCCGACCCGCGGCATCGACGTCGGCGCCAAGGCTGAGATCTATCGACTGATCTCGTTCCTCGCCAGCGAGGGCATGGCGGTGATCATGATTTCTTCGGAGTTGCCCGAGGTGCTGGGCATGAGCGATCGGGTGATGGTGATGCACGAAGGCGAACTGATGGGCACCCTGGACCGCAGCGAAGCGACCCAGGAAAAAGTCATGCATCTGGCCTCGGGTATGACCGCAGTCCACTGACGAACCGCCGCGCGGGCCGGCGGTTGGCCTGCGCTTCAGAATAAAAAAGGTGAATGGTTATGAACGCAATAACGGATAACAAGCCTGCCTCGGCGCCGGTCAAACATCGGCGTCGAATGCCCACCGAGCTGAGCATCTTTTTGGTGCTGATCGGCATCGGCCTGGTATTTGAGGTGTTTGGCTGGATCGTGCGCGATCAGAGTTTCCTGATGAACTCCCAGCGCCTGGTACTGATGATCCTGCAAGTGTCGATCATTGGCCTGCTTGCCATCGGCGTGACCCAGGTGATCATTACCACGGGGATCGACCTGTCTTCGGGTTCGGTGCTGGCGCTGTCGGCGATGATCGCTGCCAGCCTGGCGCAAACGTCGGACTTCTCGCGAGCGGTGTTTCCCAGCCTGACCGACTTGCCGGTGTGGATTCCGGTCGCCATGGGCCTGGGGGTCGGGCTGCTGGCGGGAGCGATCAACGGCAGCATCATCGCCGTTACCGGGATCCCGCCGTTTATCGCCACCCTGGGCATGATGGTCTCGGCCCGTGGCCTGGCCCGCTATTACACCGAAGGCCAGCCGGTGAGCATGCTGTCTGATTCCTACACCGCGATCGGCCACGGTGCGATGCCGGTGATCATCTTCCTGGTGGTGGCGGTGATCTTTCATATCGCCCTGCGTTACACCAAGTACGGCAAGTACACCTATGCCATCGGCGGCAATATGCAGGCGGCGCGGACGTCGGGTATCAACGTCAAGCGTCACCTGATCATCGTCTACAGCATCGCCGGTCTGTTGGCAGGGCTGGCCGGGGTGGTTGCCTCGGCGCGGGCCGCCACGGGTCAGGCCGGCATGGGCATGTCGTATGAGCTGGATGCGATTGCCGCTGCGGTGATCGGCGGGACCAGCCTGGCGGGCGGGGTAGGGCGCATCACCGGCACCGTGATCGGCGCGCTGATCCTGGGCGTGATGGCTAGCGGGTTTACCTTTGTCGGGGTGGATGCGTATATCCAAGACATCATCAAGGGCTTGATTATTGTGGTGGCGGTGGTGATCGACCAATATCGCAATAAGCGTAAGCTTAAACGCTGAGCCACAAGCCACAAGCCACAAGCCACAAGCCACAAGCTGCAAGTCCGATTAGCTCTACAGCTTGTCGCTTGCAGCTTGCAGCTTATAGCTGCTCTACGAACTTTCCTGCTATAAACGCACTCCGATGACCATTCGCCAAGCCCGTCCTGGTGTCTTTGGGGGTTATATCGGAAAAAATGCCTGTCTTTTCAGTTGCTGCGCCCTCAAGTCGGCCTTAGACTGCCGCCCCTCGTAAATTGAGTGCCGGGTGGCGCTTGGAATGGATGGCGCCCTTCCGAGACCTGCACAGGTCGGCCGGAACGCTCCCTTATTCGCCTTAATGCACGTATTTTTTATAGAGAAATCAATGACAAAGGAAAAGTTGCTGGCCATGCCGGCGGATGACTACATGAATGCCGAACAGCACGCTTTTTTCGAGAAGTTGCTGCAAGACATGAAAGTGGAACACCACGAGCGCATTGAACAGAACCGTATCGCCATTGAAAGCCTGGACACTCCGGCTGACCCGGCCGACGCTGCTTCCGTGGAAGAAGAGCGCACCTGGCTGGTCAACGCCATCGACCGCGACCAGCGCATGCTGCCGCAGCTTGAGCGTGCATTGGAGCGCATCAAGGAAGATTCCTTTGGCTGGTGCGACGACAGCGGCGAGCCTATCGGCCTCAAGCGCCTGCTGATCAGCCCGACCACCAAGTACTGCATCGAAGCGCAAGAGCGTCACGAGCAGATCGACAAGCATCAGCGCCAAGCCTGATGCGGTGAAGCCGGGGAGCCGTCCGCATGGTTCCCCGCAGGAATACCCGCCACACCCCGTCTACTATTGATCTACTGCACGGCACCCCACTAAAGGCCCATGGATAATGGCCGGATAGTGGCGTTTAATGCCGTGACAATAAAGACAAACAGTGGGGTGATGAAATGGCTGGGGACGGATCTCTGATGGGCGCAGCAGTGCCGCCACATGCGGTGGCGCGCCGGTTGCCCGGCTGGCTGACGCCGCTGTTGCAGAGCACTGCTCTGGTGCTGATATTGTTAGGCCTGGCATTCGCCCAGCTGCCGATCTACCTGTGTCTGCCCATCGCCCTGTTGGTGATCTGGCTGCCTCGCTTGCGCAGCCGCCCGGTCGGCCCTGCGCCGGTAGCCGCCGCCGATGCGATTGGCGAACTGACCCGGGATCTGTCCTACACCACCAGCCATAACGCACTGTCCGCAGCCGGCGTGGCCTATTCGGTCAAGCAATTGGCCGCGCGCCTGCAGTCGCAATTGACGGCGGCCAAACAGATTGTCAGCAATGCCGAAGTCATGATCAGCACCGAACAGGTCACTTCCCAGCTCAGCCGCCAGGCCTTGGGGGCCGCCAGCCAGGCCCATCAGCGCAGTACCGAAGGCCGGGAAGTGCTGGTGCACTCCATCACCCGCATGCGTCAGCTCAGCCAGCGCGCCAATGCCAGCCGCGAGCTGATCGAAGCCTTGAGCCAGCGCAGCGAGGAAATCCAGCGGGTGACCCTGGTGATCCAGTCCATCGCTAGCCAGACCAACCTGTTGGCGCTCAATGCCGCCATCGAGGCGGCACGGGCCGGTGAGCATGGGCGCGGGTTTGCGGTGGTGGCCGACGAAGTGCGCGGGCTGGCCGGGCGTACTGCCACGGCCACCGATGAAGTCGGGGTGATGGTGGCGGATATCCAGCAGCGCACGGCTCAGGTCGTGGAGCAGATTCGCCAGTTATCGGCGGATTTGCACACCGGCGTCGAGCAGGTGGAGCACGCCGGCGAACAGTTGGAAAGCATTGCCAGCCTCGCCGCCGATGTGGAAGGCCAAGTCAATGAAATCGCCCAGGGCACCGACACCAACCAGGCGCAGCTCGACAGCCTGTTCCATGCGGTGGAACAGATGCGCAGCGATTTGAGCATCAGCGACGAGCAAACCCGCCAGTTGGCCGACGCCGCGATCCAGATGGAAGGGCAGGCCGAAACCATCAGCGAGCGTCTGGCGGCGGTGGGGCTGGACGACTATCACCAACGGATCTACGACCTGGCCCGCGAGGGCGCCAGCCGCATCGCTGCGCAATTCGAAGCGGATGTACAGCAAAACCGCATCAGCCTGGATGACCTGTTCGACCGTACTTATACCCCGATTCCCAACACCAGCCCGAGCAAGTACCACACCCGCTTCGACAGTTACACCGACAAGGTGCTACCGGCGATCCAAGAGGCGCTGTTGCCGCGTCACGAAGGCTTGGTATTTGCCATCGCCTGCACGCCGCAGGGCTACGTGCCGACCCACAATAATGCGTTTTCCCAGCCGTTGACCGGCGATGCCAAAGTGGATGCGGTGCAGAACCGCACCAAACGTAAGTTCGACGACCGCACAGGCATTCGCTGCGGCAGTCATCAGCAGGCGGTGTTATTGCAGACCTACACCCGCGATACCGGCGAGCTGATGCATGATTTGTCGGTGCCAATCATGGTCAACGGCCGGCATTGGGGCGGGTTGCGCCTGGGTTATAAACCAGAAAGCGCCAAGCGCTGAGGTCGTACGCGACGGGCGGTCGCGTTACGCCTTGGCGGGCTCATGCAGCAGCGCGTTCAGGTCGTCCACCGCCGGCGCCCATTCGGCGTCGACGTGCAGTTGCTCTTTGAGAAAACTAGCCTGTTGCGCGCTCCAGAACGGGGCGTCGACCAATTTGACGTCGTCCGGCAGACGGTGCTCGGCGGTGAACCGCTCAATACCTTCTTGGGATGAATCCAGGCCAAGTTGATCGAACAGGGTTTCCAGAGTAGGGGTGGTGGTGTCCATTGGTATCTCCATGCAAAGTGAGCAGCGTTATGCATGGGAGGGCCCTGACACGGCAGAGTTCGAATTTGTTCGTCAGCAGGTCAGTGCGCCGGCATCCACGGCGCTCTTGAGGGCCTGGGCCGACTCTTTGGCGGCGCTGGCAGCGGCCTCCACGGTCTTGAACCAACGGTCTTTTTCAACTTGGTGGGTGGTAGTAGTGGTCAGGGGCGGCTTGGCACGCATTACGATGACCGCTTGAAATTCACCGTCAACTTCCCTGGCTTCGCCACGGATAAAAAATTCGCCAATATCAAATTCCGTCACGTATTGCCTTCCCTTCGAGGTATTCAACTGCACTGATGAAACCTGACCCGCCGGCGGGGCAAACTTCAATGGACGAGTCAGTATGGCAGTTGTTGGAGGGCTGTGGCGCGGTAAAGTCAACCAGGTGACGAAACGATCCCATCGTGCAGACTGGCTTCCAGTTGTTTGGCCAGTTCACACGCCTTGATATGGTTGCTGCGGAAACCCCTGATTCGGCCACTGGTCACTTCCAGGATATGAAAGAAGTTCCTCCCGGCAGGTACCACTTGGTAAAGAACAGAATTGGAGTACCCTTCCAGGCCTGGCAAGCAGTAATATTGGCGCTCGTCTGGACATGATGAACGAGTGCCGGAAGACGTAGCCTGATAGTGACGTCGTTGCATGGTCAGCTCCTATCGATCTTGTGACTTACCGCAAACGGTTCGGGTGGTTTGAACCCTTTCGCTGTTCTACCATTGTCGTCGCGGGTCGACACTCGGTTCCATGCCAAGTAATTTTTGTGTGAGCTGTCGGAAACTGCGTTTTTGATTGGGGTTATTCTCTGAAGCGGTGCGACCCGTATTCTCGGGTCGTTGAACCTGTGATTTCCTGTCAGTCCCGGTGACCTTGCATAAGGTCCATCGTGTGCGCCCGTACGAGGCGTGCAATACGACAGGAAGTTTCTTCAGTTTTTTCATTAAGTGCATCAGGTGATCGTGCCGTATTGGCCGTTTTAGTGTGCTGCCTGTTTCTGCAGGCCGCACTTTTTTCGATGTGGGGGCTTTTCCTTGGCAGTCAGTAATCTGGATATGCACGCATTGTTCGTGCTGGGTGATTTGCGCGCAAAGTTGGTCAAACAGTTCCAATCCCGTTTTGTTTACATCACTGAGCAGACGCCGGAAGGCATCTACATCGCCGAGATCGATACCGAAACGGCGCTGGTGGTGGATGACAAACAGCGTCTTGAACTCAAAGTAGGCGACCATTTTCGTGCGGCGGTATTGCCCAGCCGCGAAGGCGGTAAGTTCGAGTTGAAGTTTCGCGACATCAAGTTGACGGTGTATGGCCTGGGCGATTACGCCTTTGTTTCGTCGGCCGAAGGCGAAGGTATCGTGTTCAAGGAAGGCCACAGTGTGATGCTGGTGTTCGCCGCCCATGAACAACTGCAGGAAGGCCTGACCAAAACCCTGAAAGCCGTGACCGGCAAGGCCGCCAAGTGGCGCAAGGGCGAACTGGTGACTTTCAAGGCCAGCGAGTAACGCGTCCCTGACGTGCGCGTGTATCGTCTTGCGGAACCTCTACTACAGTTGAGTGGACTTAACTATTCAGAGGCTTCGCGCGTTCGCAGCAAAGCCATCCGCTATGGCTGCAGTACGCGAGGTAAGGCATGAAAGGTTTGAGAACCCTGTTGGTGGCGTCCCTGACGAGCCTGAGTCTATCGATGGCTTCGTTGCCGGCGGTGGCGGGGCAGACGCCGGTGCATTTTGCCGACCTGAATTGGGAAAGCGGCAGCCTGATCACCGAAGTGCTGCGGTTTATCGTCGAGAAGGGCTATGACTTGCCCACCGACACCTTGCCCGGCACCACCATCACCCTGGAAACCGCCCTGGCCAAGAATGACATCCAGGTGATCGGCGAAGAGTGGGCCGGCCGCAGCCCCGTGTGGGTCAAGGCTGAGGCCGAAGGCAAGGTGGCCGGCCTGGGCGATACGGTCAAAGGCGCGACCGAGGGCTGGTGGGTGCCGGAATATGTGGTCAAGGGCGACCCTGCCAAAGGCATCAAGCCCCTGGCTCCGGACCTCAAGAGTGTAAAAGACCTGGCGCGCTACAAGGATGTGTTCAAAGATCCGGAATCCCCCGGCAAGGGGCGCTTTCTCAACAGCCCCATCGGCTGGACCTCGGAAGTGGTCAACCAGCAGAAGCTCAAAGCCTATGGCCTGGACCACAGCTACGTGAACTTCCGCAGCGGCTCGGGTGCGGCGCTGGATGCCGAAATCGCCTCCTCGATCCGGCGTGGCAAACCGGTGCTGTTCTACTACTGGTCGCCGACTCCTTTGATGGGGCGCTACAAACTGATCCAGCTCGAAGAGCCGCCATTCGATGCCGAGGCCTGGAAAACCCTGACCGACGCGGACAACCCCAATCCAAAGCCGACTCGTTCGCTGGCGTCCAAGTTGAGCATCGGGGTGTCTACGCCGTTTCAGAAGGCGCACCCACAGATCGCCGGGTTTTTCGAAAAAGTCGAGTTTCCCATTGAGCCGCTGAACAAAGCCTTGGCCACCATGAGTGAAAACCATACTCCGCCAAGGGAGGTGGCTCAGGCGTTTCTCAAGGCCCATCCCGAGGTCTGGAAGGCCTGGCTGACCGACGAGGTGGCGCAGAAGGTTGAGGCGAGCCTGAAATAGCAGGCCGTTCGCTCCCCGACGAAATACCTGCAAAAATCCCTCGGACGACTATCCTTTCCCGGACCTTTCAGGGAGAGCCCGTCATGAGTTTCGTGATCGCACGCTGGATCGTCGGCATATTCACCGGAATCAGTGTGATCCACCTGTACTGGGCCGCCGGCGGCAAGCTCGGCAGCCTGGCGGCCATCCCGCAGTTGCCCGGCGAATTTGCCAGCGGCCCGCGCCCAGCGTTCAAACCGTCGGCCCTGGGCACCTTTTTGGTGGCGATGGGGCTGGTGGGGATTGCGCTATTGGTCTGCCTGCGCGCCGGCCTGTATTTCCCTGCGGTATCCCACCGTGCGTTGCAATGGGGTATCAGCGCCATCGCCGTGCTGATGTTCGCCAGGGCGATCGGCGACTCAGAGTTGGTGGGTTTTTTCAAAAAAGTCGGAGGGTCGCGGTTCGCGCGTTGGGATACGTACTGCTATTCACCGTTGTGCCTGGCCTTGGGGGTAGGGTTGTTGGTGGTGGCCTGGGCCTGAGCCGCACCCGGAAAGCCCCGTGTGCTTGTTGGCAAGCAGCTGTCAGCCAGCGCTGATTGATTCTCAAATAAAAACCCCTCGCATCCTTACCCGATTTTCCAAGCTGGCCGTCATGGTAGATAGAACCTCAATTACGCAGGATTTATCATGTCGCGCCTTGCTCGTCCCTTGCATCCGCTGGCTTTGTCGGTGGCGATGGCTTTTGCCGCCGTGCCGTTGTTGACCGTCCAGTCCTCCTTCGCCGAAGAAAGCAGCGCCCAGCGCGGCTTCCAGGTGCCGGCCGGTGATTTGAGCCAGGCGCTCAATAACCTGGCCGAGCAGGCGGGGCTGGTGCTGGCGTTCGATGCAGAGCTGACCCGAGGCAAGCGCAGCCCGGGCGTGAGCGGGCAGTACGATATCGATGGGGCGTTGAACCAATTGCTGGCCGGCACCGGTTTGCAGGCGCTGAAACTTTCCGGCGACCGTTATCGCTTGGAGGCGATCCCGGACAGCGACGGGGCCATGCAACTGCAGGCCACCACCATCAATGCGGCTTACCAGGCAGAAAGCCCCACCGGTCCGGTGCCCGGTTATGTGGCCACGCGCAGCCTGTCGGCGACCAAGACCGATACCGCGCTGATCGAAACCCCGCAGTCGATCTCGGTGGTCACCAAAGACCAGATGCGTGCTCAGAACGCCGAAAGCCTCAATCAGATCCTGCGCTACAGCGCCGCCGTGGTGCCGGAAACCCGTGGCGCCACCGCGTCGCGCCTCGACCAGTTGACCATTCGCGGCTTCTTGCCCACCACTTACCTCGACGGCCTGCGCATGCCGTCCAGCCGCGATGCCTTGCCGCAGAAAGATGCGTTCGATTTGGAACGGGTCGAAGTGCTGCGTGGCCCCGCCTCGGTGCTATACGGCCAGGGTTCGCCCAGCGGTGTGATCAATATGGTTACCAAGCGGCCGCTGGATGTGCCGTTCCATGAAGTGGGCGTCGAATACGGCACCTTTGATAAAAAGCGCACCACCTTCGACTTCAGCGGCCCGCTTGATGATCAAGGGGTGTATTCCTACCGTGTCGCCGGTCTTTTTGACGATGCCGATGGCCAGGTCGAACACACCGAGACCCGTCGTCAGTCGTTGTCCAGCGCCTTTACCTGGCGCCCGGACGAGGATACGTCGCTGACCTTGCTGGGGCACTTTCAGAAAGACCCCAAGGGTGCGTCCTACGGTTCGGTGCCGGCTTGGGGTTCGGTGCTGCACAGCCCCACCGGGCGCAAGATCGACGTGGACTACTACGACGGTGAAAAGAACTTCGAGAAAAGCGATCGTGAGTATTACTCCATCGGCTACGCGTTCGAACACCATTTCAACGACGTGTGGACGCTGCGCCAGAATGCACGCTACCTGCGTGCCGAGGGCATCTATCGCAGCATCTACAACAGCTATCTGCAGGCCGATTACCGCACGTCTACTCGCTCGACCATTGCCATCGATGTGGACATGGATGCCTACAACCTCGACAACCAGGTACAGGCCAAATTCGACACCGGGCCGTTGCAGCATACGCTGTTGATGGGCGCCGATTACCAGAACACCAGCACCGATACCAAGGCGGGTTACGGCTCGGGGCCTCCACTGGATATCTTCGATCCCGTTTACGGCGCGCCTGTGACCACGCCGGCCTTCGCCACGGACGCCACTTCACGCAGCGAGCAAACCGGGGTTTACCTGCAAGAGCAGATGAAGTGGGACAACTGGGTGCTGCTGCTGGGAGGCCGGTATGACTGGGCCAGCACCGATGGCACTACCAAGACGCTGCGCACCGGTGCCAAGAGCAAGTCCTCCTTGGACAGCGAGGCGTTCACCGGGCGTGTAGGGCTGGTGTATCTGTTCGATAACGGCCTGGCGCCGTATGTGAGTTACGCGGAGTCGTTCAACCCGCAATCGGGGACCGGCTACGGCGGTTCGGTGTTCAAGCCGACCGAGGGCAAGCAATATGAACTGGGCATCAAGTATCAGCCGCCGGGCAGCAACAGTTTTATCACCGCGGCGATTTTCGACCTGCGCCAGAGCAACGTGCCGACCATGGACCCGGATCCGACCCATCTGTGTGGTAACGGTCGCTGCCAGATTCAGGATGGCGAACAGCAATCCCGCGGCTTTGAACTGGAGGGCAAGGCCAGCCTGAGCGATAACCTCGATATCACCGCCGCTTACGCTTACCTGGACAACCGCGCCTCCAAGTCCAACAGCACCGTGCGCTATGCGCCAATCAGCGATATTGGCGTCGGCCCTGCGGTCCCGGTGGAAGGCACCACGACCTACGGCGTGCCACGGCATACCGCTTCGGCATGGGCCGACTACACCTTCCGCGACGGCCACCTCAAAGGCTTCGGCGCGGGGGCGGGTGCCCGCTATGTCGGCTCTTCCTGGGGCGATACCGCCAACACGTTGAAAGTGCCCGGCTACACCTTGTTTGACGCTGCGGTGCATTACGACATCCCAAATATCGTCAACCTCAACGACAAGCTGCGCCTGGCATTGAACGCCACCAACCTGGCCAATAAAGAGTACGTCGCGTCGTGCTACTCGTATTCATGGTGCTGGTATGGCTCGCAGCGCACGGTACAGGCGAGTGCCACCTACCAGTGGTAAAGACGTGACGTGTGCCAAGCTCGCGCCCCACAGGGAAGTGGGCGGGCCGATGAGCCTGCGATAAGGCATTTTAATGGCCCCTTTGTAACAAAATCCTCGCCAAAATCGCTTTTATTTTCAGGTGGTTAGGTGGGGATGCAAATGCGCAATGTTGGAATCATGCTGATCGCCTGCTCCCTGGCAGGCGGCGCGACGGCCGTGCAGGCAAGGGAGTTGCGTGAGGGTGACAAGTACATGTGCAGTTGGGGCGCCGGCACCGCCGCCAGGGCCCAAGAGCTGAAACTGGCGGGTGTGTCGCTGTATGCCGCCCGTCAGAAAATCCAAACCCTTAAATTCAGCAAATCGTGGATGCGCATGATGGCCATGGGCATTACCGAGCAAACCTACGACAGCCGTTCGCGGCTCAAGCCTGACGCCATTCGCCAGAGCTTTTATCAGGACTGCGTGCGTTACAAAGTGGCGCGTAAGTAAATACGCGCGGCCAAATTACAAATCCACCACAAATCCAGTGTGTCCGTTTGCATACAATTGCGCAGTGATTGCCACGAGAGCAGGGCGCGAATGGTCATGCAGCCGCCAAAACACTCCTCATCCAACTGCGTGCGCTACATGATCGCCGGCGTGGTCGGCGTGGCGCTGATGCTCGGCGCCTATTTCATGCAGATCAACGCCGAAGCGGACCGTCAGCGACAGAGCGCCGCCGAGCGCCTGACCCTGTGTCGGCAGGTGGCGCGGGTGGCCAGTGCGACGGCATTCGGCGGGGCGGATGTGCGCGATACGTGCGAACAACTGAACGAAGAATCGAGGAAAGGCAACCCACCGTTATAAGTAATAACCCTTGTTTATAAGTGGAATAGTCGTCGTTAGTTGCACCAAAAGAAGGCATTTAATATCCCTGATCACATAAAAAACATGTGGATATTGAATGACTTACGACGTTTTTAATCCGACGAAAGGGCGTAAATAATGTTGTTACAGGTTTTTTCAGTGGTTACTATAGCCGGGCGTTCACCTCCCACGGTTTATGCATTTTTAAATCCCAAGTTTCCATCAGCTACTTGGGATTTTTTTTGCCTGGGATTTGGCCGCAGGCCGGGTTCAATCGTCGGCAAACGCCGCACGCATGCGGCCATTATGCTTGGCCTGATACAGCAACTTGTCGACCGCCTCGATGAACTCCAGCGCTTCGCTACCCGCTGTGACCAGTCGCGTGCCGACACCCAGGCTCAACGTTAACAGGTGGGACACGGCGGAATGCGGATGTTCGATCTCCTGTTGGCAGATCAGGTGCAGGCAGCGTCGTGCCACTTGCCGGGCGGATGCAGCGTCGGTTTCCGGCAGCAACCACACAAACTCTTCGCCGCCGATCCGCGCGATAAAGTCCCTTGGCCGATTCGCGGCCAGTGCCAATGTGCGCGCTACTTGGCGTAGGCAGTCGTCGCCTTTGATGTGGCCGAAGTGGTCGTTGTACTGCTTGAAAAAATCGATATCCAAAATGATCAACGACAGCGGCAATTGGCTGCGCTGGGCGCTGGCCCATTCGCGTTCCAGCACGGTGTCGAACATGCGCCGGTTGGCGATGCCCGTCAGGCCATCCTGATAGGAGTATTCCTCAAGTTGCTTTTGCAGGCGGATCAAGTGCTCTTCGGTCTGCTTGCGCTCGCTGATATCGAACATAAAACCAATCAGTGCTTCGACTTCGCCGTCCTTGCGTATCACATGCACCACATCGCGAATCCACACGTAATCGCCATTCACCGTCAGGGCGCGGTAATCGGCCTCATGGTCGACGCCGGCACGGGACTGCGAGACGCAGAAGTTCACCACATACTCCCGGTCGTCCGGGTGCATGCGCTCGACCCAGTCGTCCACGCTGACCCAACTGTGCTGGCTCCAGCCCAGCAATGTTTCGATCTGCGGCCCGATGTAGCTGAAGGTCATGCTCTGCCAGTCGATACGCCAAGGAATGGCTTTAGTGGACTCCAGCAGCGTTTTGTAGACATCACTGTCGGTTTGGCTCGAAGGGACATGGCTCATAACGGACTGCTCGAAATGATGGCTAATTGCCAAGAGCCTCTTGTGATCCACGCCGGGAGTCAAGCGTTGCGCGAGGCAACGGACGGGAGGTCGCTCAGGAGTTCAACGGTGTGGACAACGAAGGCTCTTCGAAGGCGACCAACGCCTTGAGTCACAGGCGCCGCAGAAAGGATTTGACGATATGACGCGTGGCATCCGTAGTATCCAGCTGATCCATGGCGGTATAGGCATGCCACTGGCAATCGACGATCTCGTTGCATGGCCGCGCGTCTTCAATGTTCACCACCGAGGCTTCGAACACATGGTGCACGGTGTCGCGGGCCTTGAGTTCCTGCAGGTACAGCAAGCCATCCACATTCAACCCGGTTTCTTCTTCCAGTTCGCGTTCGGCGGCGCCCACCGGGCGTTCGTCGCGTTCGACCTTGCCGCCGGGCAAGGCCCATTTTGATCGGGCTTTGCGCACGAAGAGGATATGCCCCTCGTGTTCGCAAATGACCGTTGCCCGGATTTTCATGGTCTGTGCCTCGTAAGAATCAACTGTCACAAAAGTGTAATGCAATTGTCATGCTAAGTGGTTATGGCGCGTGGCCGTGGGTATGTGGATACTGCCCGATTGATCAGAACGCACGAGGTAAACCATGACGACCGTACGCTGGGGCATGATCGGCTGTGGCAGTGTCACTGAAGTAAAGAGTGGACCCGCCTTTTACAAAGCGCCAGGTTCGGCCCTGGTCGCGGTGATGGGGCGCCGTGAGGAGGCCGTGCGCGATTATGCGGCACGTCATCAGGTTGGCCGCTTCTACACCGATGCCCAGGCACTGATCAACGACCCCGACGTGGACGCCGTGTACATTGCCACACCCCCCGACAGCCACTTGGAATACAGCCTGATGGTAGCCGCCGCCGGCAAGCACTGCTGCGTCGAAAAACCCATGGCCCTGAATGCCGAGCAAAGCGCGCTGATGCAGCGCACCTTCGAGCGCGCCGGGCTGCACCTGTTTGTGTCCTACTACCGGCGTTCCCTGCCGCGTTTCCAGCAGGTGCGGCAGTGGCTACAGGAGGGGCGCATTGGTGAGCTGCGTCACCTCACCTGGACCCTATGCAAGCCACCGGGTGCCGAGGATGCCAGCGCCGCCAACTGGCGCACCGACCCGCTGATCGCCGGCGGTGGCTACTTTGCCGACCTGGCCAGCCATGGGTTTGATCTGTTTCAGTACCTGGCCGGGGATATCGTCGAAGTGTCCGGTTTTACCGCGCGTCAGGCCGGGCGCTATGCAGCGGAAGATGCTGTGACGGCCTGCTGGACTTTCGACTCGGGCGCGCTGGGCATGGGCTGCTGGAACTTTGTCGTGGATCGCAAGGAAGACCGGGTCGAACTGATCGGCAGTCGTGGGCGCATTGTGTTCTCGGTGTTCGAGGAGCAACCGCTGCGCCTGGAAGGCGAATTCAACGAAGTGCTGGATGTGCCGTGCCACGCGCATATCCAGTGGCACCATGTGCTGGCCATGAATGCCCATATTCGCGGCGAGGCCGAGCACCCTTCGTTGGCCATCGAGGCGCTGAAGACCGATCGAATCCTGGATAAGGTGTTGCAACGTAACCCCAATCACCCTGGCTGAACGCGGTACACCTGGTTTTTTTCAAGGAATCGGTAGATGAAATACTGGATGTTGATTTGGCTGGTGCTCTCCACGGGCGCATTGGCGGCACCGCGTGATCAAGGTACGCCGGGGCAGTTTGATTTTTATGTGCTGTCGTTGTCGTGGTCGCCGACGTTTTGCCTGACCCACCCGGACAACGAACAGTGCTCGGGCAAGGGCTATGGTTTTGTGCTGCATGGTCTGTGGCCGCAATACGCACGGGGCGGGTGGCCGGCGTCGTGTGCGCCGCAGACGCAACTGAGCCGTGAGGCGCTGGACAAGGGCGCCACGTTGTTTCCGACCCGTGCGCTGCTCAAGCACGAATGGGCCAAGCATGGCACCTGCAGCGGCCTGGAACCCTTGGCGTATCTGGACAAAACCGACGCGGCATTAGGGACAGTGGTGATCCCCGAGCAATTGCAGCCATTCAACACGCCGCCGACGCTGCAGGCCCGCGATATCGAGACGCTGTTTCGCGAAAGCAATCCACGCATGGGTAACCACGGGCTGGCAGTGATTTGCAAAGGTAAGGTGCTGTCGGAAGTGCGCGTGTGCCTGACCAAGGACCTGGCCTTCGCCGGCTGCCCACGCAGTGTGAAAAGCCAATGTCGCGGGGGCGATATCCGCATTCCGGCGCAACGCTAGAATGTCCAGGGCTCACTGGCTGGAAGTGATACAGGCGCTAAACTTTCAAAGACTGCCTTCAGGCAAAAGGAACATCGCTTGGACACTGACTTTGAAAGTAAGACAACCTTTCAGGGACTGACCTTCAAGTTGTATCGCGCAGAGGGTAGCGCATTACTGGCATTCGACTTGGCGCCAGACCTCGCTACCCGTGATTTTGTCGGCTTCAGCATCGAAGTGCGCTACCCCGGTGCCGACCACTGGGGTGCACTGCACAATCGCCTGCATTTCGACTACCCACCCACGCCGGAGCGGCCGCGCAGCTTTGCTTCTACCGAGGCGCCGTTCCAGAAATTCCGCTGGATTCACGTGCCCAGCCAGATCCTGCCGGGTGTCTATCGATACCGGGTCACCGCCTGCTACATGGGCGCCGACGGCGCGTTGCGCAAGGGCGTGGCGGTGGAAAACCAGATTTGCCTTGAGGCCCAGACAATCAGTGGTTTCCTGAATGTCGGATTTACCCGCGGTTTCGCTTCGTCCCAGGCTTATGGTGATCGGTTCGACAATGAGACCCGCATCCTGCCGCCGGCAGGGGCTGCCCCCAGGGCGTCTCTGGATCTGGATATGGCGCCCTTCGAAGCCCATTACCAATGGCTGGGTTTCGAGGCGCGACGATTGATTTTGCACGTTCTGGATCAGGTCGCCAACGACCCGCAGTTAACCCTCGATGCGCTGATTTACGAAAGCAAGGAACCCGACATCCTGCGCCGCCTGGAGCAACTCGGCCCGCGCCTGCGCGCGATCATTGACGACCACGGCGAGCAGGGCGCCGCCGACAGCTGCGAAAGCCTCAGCGCCGCGCGCCTCGCCAGTGCGGGGGCCCAGGTCAAGCGCCTGCATTTTTCCAGCCAGCAACACCATAAGGTGTTGATCGTAAGGCGTGACGGGCGGGCGATACGGGTGCTCGGCGGCTCCACCAACTTTGCGCTGCGCGGCCTGTATATCCAGGCCAACAACGTGCTGCTGTTCGACGATGAGCGCGTGGCCGGCAAGTTCGCCGAGGTGTTCGAGGCTTACTGGGCCGCGCCCATGGCCTTTCGCAAAAACCCGCTGTCGCAACGCTGGTGGGTGGTGCGCGACCAGCCGGGCTCCAAGGTCTCACTGTGTTTTGCGCCCCATGCCGACAGTGGGTTGTCCCTGGACCCGATTGCCGCCAGCATTGAGCAGGCCAGCAGTTCGGTACTGTACTCGGTGGTGTTTCTCAACCTGATCAACGGCAAGGTTCGTACTGCGCTGGATGAGTTGATGCAGCGCGCGTTGTTCTCCTACGGTGTTGCCCAACGCCAGGGCCGGTTGGCCGTGCGCAAGCCGGATGGTTCGGTGGGCCTGCTGCCGTTCGCTTATCTGGCCAGCAATGCCACGGCGCCGTTCAAGGCCGAGTGGTCAGGCAATGCCGGGAACATGGTGCACAGCAAGTTCGTGGTCACGGATTTCAATGGTGCCAATCCCACGGTGTACACCGGTTCTTCCAACCTCGCCGGGGGAGGGGAGAAAAACAACGGCGACCACCTGATCCGCATCGAAGACCGCAGGATCGCCGTGGTGTACGCGGTTGAAGCGTTGCGCCTGTTCGACCATTTCCACTTCCGAGTCAATGCCAGTCAACCTGGCGCTCTGGATACCTTGCGCCTGGCCAAACCACCGGCACCCGGGGACAAACCCTGGTTCGATGCCTATTACCGTACCGGTCATGTGAAGATGCGGGACCGTGAGTTATTCGTGAAATAGCGCTTTACGGGGGGCATTTTCTTCAATACCAGAGGCGTTCGTCCCTTTACCGTGACGTTATCTTTACTGTCACAGGGATTCGTCATGAGCTTGATTCTTTCCATGGCCGCTTTCGCGCTGGCCACCTCCATCACCCCCGGCCCGGTCAATGTGGTGGCGCTCAGTTCGGGCGCGCGCTTCGGTTTTGCCGCCAGCCAGAAACATGTATTCGGCGCCGCCGTGGGCTTTACCGTGCTGTTGGTGCTGATTGGCCTGGGCCTGCATGAGGTGCTGCTGCGCTGGCCGATCCTGACTCAGTTGATTAAGTGGGGCGGGGTCGCCTTCCTGCTGTACATGGCTTGGAAACTGGCGGTGGACGATGGGCGCCTGGACGCCCAAGGCCGCGCAACCGCGCCATCGATGCTCTACGGCGCAATCATGCAATGGCTCAACCCCAAAGCCTGGCTGGCTTGTGTTGCGGGGATGGGGCTGTTTGTGGCGGACGGCGCCAGGGCGCAGGTCTGGGTGTTTGCCGGCCTCTATCTGGTGATCTGCTACCTGTCGGTGGCGTGCTGGGCCTACGCCGGCACCTTTTTGCGCCGCTACCTGAGCAACCCCCAGGGCGTGCGGGTGTTCAACCGTTCAATGGCCGCGTTGCTGGTGGCCAGTGTGGGTTATTTGCTGATGGCTTGAGACGGTCGCGATATTGCCCCGGTGTGGCGGCGAAGTGCTGCTTGAACGCGCGCTGGAAATGCGCCTGGTCGGCAAACCCGGCGGCCAGGGCCACATCGGCGATCAGCTCGCCCTGGCGCAATTGGGCGCGGGCAAACTGAATGCGTTGGTTCACCAAAAAGGCATGGGGCGTCAGCCCGTAATACTGCTTGAACGCACGGATCAAGTAAGAAGGCGACAGCTCGGCCGCCTGGCAGATATCTTCGAGCTTCAACGCTTGAGTGCAGTGCTCCCGGATGTATTTGGCTGCCCGTTCCAGCTTGTGGTTCACCTCACGCACCGGCGTCGGCGACGGGTTCAGGCGTTGCTGCACGTCGCTGAAGTAACTCACCAGCGCGCTCTGCTTTTGCAGGTGTTCGGCCTGCTCATCCACCACGATGCGGTACAGCTCCAGCAAGCCACGGTACAGCAGTGGGTCACGGGTATACGGTGTGTCGAATGGCCGGTAGCCCTGATCGGTGCTGAAACCCAACTGATATTGCAGCTCGGTGAGCCAGGGCGTGTCGATATACAGCATCTGGTACGACCACGGCTCGTTGGCGATGGGGTTGCAGGCATGGACATCGCCGGGGTTCATCAACACCACGGTGCCAGCGCTGATTTCAAACGTGTCGGCACCGTAGTGGTAATAGCTGCGTCCGGTGGTGATCGCACCGATGGAAAAGTGCTCGTGGGCGTGCCGTGCATAAGTGACTTTGCGCCCGTCGGCGATGGTGCGCGCTTCGATAAACGCCAGCGCTGGGTCGCGCCAGAAAACAGGGGCGGTCGCGGTGGTCATGGGCAGGGCTCCTGGCGCAGATCGAGTGAGCAACTGTATATCAAAGCGCCGACTGTTCAAGCGTCAGTCCGCCTTGAGCGCCATTTCCAGCAAAAAGTCGGCCCATGGGTCGGTGCCGCTTGCGGCTTCAAGCAGCGTCAGTGGACGCTTGGCTTTTTCGCGCAAAGCCAGGCCGTCGTGCAATGGGTGCTCCAGGATAATGTCGGCCACTGCATGGCTGCGTGGTGAATCCAGCGTGCGTGGCACGCGTCTGCCCAGGCTATCCAGTGGCGGCACTTCGGGCGCCTGGGGCAGGTTATTGCCGAGCGGGGTGAGGAGCAAATCAGTGGTCGCTGTCGACGAACCTGGGTCTTGTGGCCACGCACCCTGTGCATAGGCTGCCCAGTCGAAGTGGCTGGCGGTGTCGACGCCGTGCGGCAATTGCCGGGCATCGAGGTCGAGGCGAGGGCGTATAAGCAGTTGCCTGGGGAAGCATTCGTAGACATACGTGGTGCTGACATAGGTGACGGCCATCAGCACACCGAATCGTCCCACTTGGGCGGCGGCACGGCTTGAGGCGCTGGGGCGGCTGAGCTGGAAAAATCGCACCTGACCGTATTCCAGCGCCTCTCGGCGCGGCAGGGTCAGTTGCGACAACCCAAAACAGATGGACTCGCGATAAGCCGCCTTGAGCTGTTGCAACTTGTGATCGAAGGCTTGGAAAAATACCTGGCTGACCGACCCCAGCAAATGAAAGCGCTTGGCCATCTGTCGATATTTGACGGCTGGCTGGGACGAGTGCCAATGCTGGGAGGTGGCGTCCAGGTCGCCGGCCATATGCAGATCGGTGAACGAATATTTAGGGCCGGTATGGATACCTTCGAAGCGCTTGTCTTCAGAAAATGGCGAGTCAAGCGGCAGCCACATCAGGATGCGCGCCTCCAGCCAGCCGTTGTCGGGATAAACGCGGCGCAGGTCGTTCAGGGCGGTCTGGCGCAGCCATACCACGGGCTCGGCGAACGCCTCCAGGGTGCTGCTCAGGCGTGTCCGCTGGGCATTGATCGCATCGACCGCGTTTTTCACGGACTGTGTGCCATAGCGCCGCTGAGGTGCCAGCACGCCGTTGACCACGGCCCACTCCAGCACCGCCGTGGTGGCCTGTGGGCTGTCAAGAAAGGTCTGCCAGCGATCTTCGGGTGGTAGGTACGCGAGGGTCATGATCTGCGCGTGGGTCAATTGACGGGACGAGCCCGGCAGGCTTTTTTCCAGGTACATAACGTACTGACAGAACAGCGTCCAGGTATGTGAGCCCAGGTAGGGCTCGTCTTCGGGGATGTCGCGCACCAGCAACTGCGGGCCTTTTTCACTGAGGATCAAGTGCGCCGCCAGGGCCGCCGTGGGTCTGTCCAACACACCCATAGCGGTTTCGATGTCCCGGCGCACGAACGGTATGGACTCGCCCCAATAGAAGTCGCCGTGCCAGTCCAGCACCTGGATACCCGTGGGATGTGCCTCGAACCTTGGGTCCAGGCTCAGGATCAGCGCGGCCAGTATCAGCGCGTTGCGGCTGCCGCTTTCGCCCCGTTCGCTGGCGTGGCTACCATGCCAGTGCAGGGTGTTGGACAGCACTTCGCCCAGTTGTTGGGCCAGGGGCGATGCGAGCAGGCACGGGATCAGGTAATCGGCTTCGGCTCTGACGTCAGCCACAGTCTTGCCGGTCAGCAGGGGCTGGCTCAGGTATTCGAACAGCGTGCCGGGCTGGCCCTGCATAAAGTCGAGGCTGAGCGCGACGAGCTGTTCACGCTCCTGCGGGGACAGGGTCCACGCCGAAGGGCGCGCGTCGCGCGGCTTGAGTGCACGCCAATACGATCCCTGGCTTGACCGTTGTGGCAGGCTGACCTCCAGGCGTTGCAGCACCCGCCGAGCATCCGCCAGGCTTTGCGGCACACGAAAACCGTACAACCGCAACGCCTGCTGCACGCTCACCGTGTCGTTGGTGCGCAACTGGCCACCCGTTCGGGCGGCCAGCGGCCGCAATTGCGATACCCGCTCCAGCAGGTGGTCATGCTCGGCTACGGCATCGTTCAGGGACTTCCAGACGCCGTCCAAGTCGCGTGCCTCGATGTTGCCGGATTCGCTCAGCAGCACGTGGCTGGCGGGATCGATGCGCAGGCGGGTGCGCAGGGCCAAAAAGGCCGGATCGTCGGTCACCAGGCGTAAGTGGCGGTAGGCACTCTTCACTGTGGCCCGGAGCGCGTCCGGGTCGCCACTGATCACCTGATCCAGGCCGTCGGGCCCCGGTAACTGGCCGCTGCCGATCATTTGCGCCAGCACGGTACGCAGGCGGTGGCGGTCATTCATCATGCCCACATAATGGCGAAAGCGTCTGAGGGTTGCCGCGGTGCGCACAGCCTTGAGCACCACCGGGTGCGCGGGCGTCGGCCATTGGCGCAAGCGCTGGATCAACGCACCGATATGTGCGGGCCCTTGCACAGGTTCGAAGCCGTAGGCCGTCAGGGCGTCGGTGAGGTCGACGGAGTGATCGGGGTAGATGCGCACCCCCAGTTGCGAACCCAGCAGCACCAACCGTTCCCAATGTGGCGTCGGTGAGGGCAGCAGCGTGCGTTGTTCCTGGGCCGTATCGCGCTCGGTCACACAGATCAACTGGCGCGCGAAATCGTAGTGGGCCTGGGCATCGACGAGGTGGTGCTCATCCAGGATCAAGTACAACAGCAGCGCGGCTTCCTTGACGCTTTTGGCCAGCGTCGAGTGGGAGGTCAGGTCGACGCGGGTGTGGCTGAGCTCGGAAGGTGTTCCGTCACATTGCTCCAGGGCAGTGGCCAATCGCTGAAAATCGAGCCGCTGTTGCGTCAGTTCCGCGTGGATGATCGATTTGCTGCGGCCGTTATCGTCAAACGCCGGAAAGGCTTGCAGCGCACGCAATTCCTCAATGATCGCCAGTGCCGCGAGGCGATTGGTTGGCATAGGGTAACCATGGAACGCCAGTACGAGGTTCAGCGTCAGTGTGGTGATGCCGTCATTAGATTTGGTGCCGATGTATGGCATGCCCAGCGCGAGCGGGTCGAGCAGTTGGCTGATGAAAATGATGGGTTTGGCCAACGTCCACCATTTGGACGTGCCTGCCAGGGTAAACACCTTGGGCACGCCGTGTGCGGTGACGTGAAGGTTGCTGTCATGTACCCGCAGCGTGCTCAGCACCATGCCTTCTGTAGCGGCCCAGGCGATAAAGTCCTTGCTGTTGACGGCCTTGCTGAACGCCGCGCACCACTGACCCAGCAGGGATAGTTCGGGGATGGGTACCGGCGTGGTTGCGGCGGGCAAGGCTGCGTCTGTCGTGCCGGAGAGCAGGCTGATCAACCGCGCGATCAAGGCGGCGTCGCCGCTGGGGTGTGTGTGGGGCTCAAGCGGCGTGGCGCTGGAGGGACCGACGGTGACTGACATCGCAATGCCATCGTGCGGGTCGGCCCCGCTCAGGGCCAGGCTGGGGAAATCGTCCATGAAGAGTGCTCCGGGTAGCTAAACCCGGATCATCCCCCCGTTGGCGGTCGCTTCAGTAGCAGGGCTTTCCGCACCGGTTGTGGTGTGGTTCCGCCAGGGCAGTCAGGGAGCGCTATGCGTCGGGCAGTCGTCGGGCGCCGCCAGAAACGCGGCTTTGAGCAATTGCTGGGTATAGGCATGTTGTGGATCGGCAAAGATCGCCTGCGCATCACCTTGCTCCACCACTTGGCCCTGCTTGATCACCATCAATTGGTGACTCAGCGCCTTGACCACCGCCAGGTCGTGGCTGATGAACAGGTAGGTGAGGTTGTACTTGGCTTGGAGGTTGCGCAGCAGCTCCACCACTTGGCGCTGCACCGTGCGGTCGAGGGCGGAGGTGGGCTCGTCGAGCAGGATCAAGCGCGGCTTGAGCACCAACGCGCGGGCAATGGCGATGCGCTGGCGCTGGCCACCGGAAAATTCGTGGGGGTAGCGATGGCGCGAGTCGGGGTCCAGGCCGACTTCCTTGAGCGCCGCGATAATCGCCGCTTCCTGCTCGGCAGGGGTGCCCATCTTATGGATGCGCAATCCTTCGCCAACGATCTCGCTGACGCACATGCGTGGGCTCAGGCTGCCGAACGGGTCCTGGAACACCACCTGCATTTCCCGGCGCAGCGGGCGCACCTGCTGCTGGTTGAGGGCGTCCATTTGCTGACCTTCGAAACGAATGCCGCCGCGGCTGCCGATCAAGCGCAGAATCGCCAGGCCCAGGGTGGATTTGCCCGAGCCGCTTTCGCCGACGATGCCCAGGGTTTGGCCCTGGGGCAGGCTGAAGTGGATGCCGTCCACCGCTTTTACGTAATCGACGGTGCTGCGCAAAAAGCCCTTCTTGATCGGGAACCACACTTTGAGGTCATCCACCACCAGCAACGGCGGCCCGACGGCATTGGTCGCCGGCCCGCCGCTGGGCTCGGCGGCCAGCAGTTCCTGGGTATAGGGGTGCTGCGGGGCCTGGAACAGCGTCTGGCAATCGGCCTGCTCGACGATGCAACCTTGCTGCATCACGCACACGCGATGAGCGATGCGTCGCACCAGGTTCAGGTCGTGGCTGATCAGCAGCAAGGCCATGCCCAGGCGCGCCTGGAGTTCCTTGAGCAGTTCGAGGATTTTCAACTGCACGGTGACGTCCAGAGCGGTGGTGGGCTCGTCGGCAATCAGCAGTTCCGGCTCGTTGGCCAGGGCCATGGCGATCATCACGCGCTGCCGCTGGCCGCCGGACAATTCATGGGGCAGGGCCTTGAGGCGCTTGTGCGGTTCAGGGATGCCCACCAGCTCCAGCAGCTCCAGGGTGCGCTGGGTGGCGACCTTGCCGGTGAGGCCCTTGTGCAGGCCAAGCACCTCGTTGATCTGCTTTTCGATGCTGTGCAGTGGGTTCAGCGAGGTCATCGGCTCTTGGAAAATCATCGCGATGCGGTTACCGCGAATGTGCCGCAGGGGCTTTTCCTTGAGGGTCAACAGGTCCTGCCCCGCGTACTGGATGGTGCCGGACGGATGCCGCGCCAGCGGGTAGGGCAGCAGGCGCAGGATCGAGTGGGCGGTCACCGATTTGCCGGAACCGCTTTCGCCCACCAGCGCGAGGGTTTCGCCGCGCTTGATATCGAAGCTGACGTTGCTCACCACCCGGTGATGATGCTCGCCGGTCACAAACTCGACGCTGAGGTCGCGGATTTCGATCAGATTGTCCTGATTCATCTCATTTCCTCGGGTCGAAGGCATCGCGAGCGGACTCGCCGATAAACACCAGCAAACTCAACATGATCGCCAGCACGGCAAAGGCACTCATGCCCAGCCACGGCGCTTGCAGGTTGGATTTGCCCTGGGCCACCAGTTCGCCCAGTGACGGCGAGCCGGCCGGCAGGCCAAAGCCGAGGAAGTCCAAGGCGGTGAGGGTGCCGATGGCGCCGGTGAGAATGAACGGCATAAAGGTCATGGTCGAAACCATGGCATTGGGCAGGATGTGGCGGAACATGATTGCGCCGTTCTGCATACCCAAGGCCCGCGCCGCACGCACGTATTCCAGGTTGCGGCCGCGCAGGAACTCGGCGCGCACCACATCCACCAGGCTCATCCACGAAAACAGCAGCATGATCCCCAGCAGCCACCAGAAGTTAGGCTGCACGAAACTGGCGAGAATGATCAGCAGGTACAGAACCGGCAACCCCGACCAGATCTCCAGAAAGCGTTGCCCGGCCAGATCGACCCAGCCGCCGTAGAAGCCCTGCAACGCGCCAGCGATCACGCCGATGATCGAACTGAGCACGGTCAGCGTCAGCGCGAACAGCACCGACACGCGAAAGCCGTAGATCACCCGCGCCAGCACATCGCGCCCCTGGTCGTCGGTGCCCAGCAGGTTGACGCTTGAGGGCGGTGCCGGCGCCGGCACCTTGAGGTCGTAGTTGATGCTCTGGTAGCTGAAAGGGATCGGCGCCCACAGCGTCCAGGCGTCCTTGGCCTTGAGCAGTTCCTGGATATACGGGCTCTTGTAGTTGGCCTCCAGCGGAAACTCGCCGCCGAAAGTGGTCTCCGGGTAGCGCTTGAGCGCGGGGAAATACCAGCCGCCGTCGTAGTGCACGGCCAAGGGCTTGTCGTTGGCGATCAGCTCGGCGCCCAGGCTGAGCACAAATAGAATCAAGAACAGCCACAGCGACCACCAGCCACGCTTGTTGGCCTTGAAGCGTTCGAACCGACGGCGATTGAGGGGGGACAGGTTCATCTCAATGCTCCCGGCTGGCAAAGTCGATACGCGGATCGACCAGGGTATAGGTGAGGTCGCCGATCAGCTTCACGATCAACCCCAGCAGGGTGAAGATAAACAGCGTGCCGAACACCACCGGATAATCGCGGTTGATGGCGGCTTCGAAGCTCATCAGGCCCAGGCCATCGAGGGAAAAAATCACTTCCACCAGCAACGAGCCGGTGAAGAAAATCCCGATAAACGCCGAGGGGAACCCAGCGATCACCAGCAGCATCGCGTTGCGGAATACGTGGCCGTAGAGCACGCGGTGATTGGTCAGCCCCTTGGCTTTGGCGGTGATCACGTACTGCTTGTTGATCTCGTCGAGGAAGCTGTTTTTGGTGAGCAGGGTCATGGTGGCGAAGTTGCCGATCACCAGCGCCGTGATCGGCAACGCCAGGTGCCAGAAATAATCGAGGATCTTGCCGCCCCAGCTCAGCTCGTCGAAGTTGTTGGACGTCAGCCCGCGCAACGGGAACCAGTCGAAGTAGCTGCCGCCGGCGAACACCACGATCAGCAGGATTGCAAACAGAAACGCCGGGATCGCGTAGCCGACGATGATCGCTGAGCTGGTCCACACATCGAAATGGCTGCCGTGCCGCGTGGCTTTGGCGATCCCCAGCGGGATCGACACCAGGTACATGATCAGCGTGCTCCATAAACCGAGGGAGATGGACACCGGCAGTTTTTCCTTGATCAGGTCGATGACCTTGGCGTCGCGGAAAAAGCTGTCGCCGAAATCCAGGCGCGCGTAGTTCTTGACCATGATCCACAAGCGTTCCGGCGCCGATTTGTCGAAGCCGTACATCTTCTCGATTTCCTTGACCAGCGCCGGGTCCAGGCCCTGGGCGCCGCGGTAGCTGGAGCCGGCCACGGAGACTTCGGCACCGCCGCCGGCAATCCGGCTGGTGGCGCCTTCGAAGCCTTCGAGCTTGGCGATCATCTGCTCCACCGGGCCACCGGGAGCCGCCTGGATGATGACGAAGTTGATCAGCAGAATTCCGAACAGCGTCGGGATAATCAGCAACAGGCGGCGAACAATATAGGCCAGCATTCAATCGCCTCCGCTTGCCGAGTCGGCGCTGGGGGTGGTGTCGTCGGGGGTTACCGGTTTGACCTCGGGTTTGGCCCACCAGGTGGCGGTGCCGACGTCGTAGCGCGGCGGTGTTTTTGGATGGCCGAGGTGGTCCCAGTACGCCACGCGGAAGGTTTTGATGTGCCAGTTGGGGATCACGTAATAACCGAACTGCAGCACCCGATCCAGCGCCTTGGCATGGGCCACCAGGCTTTTGCGCGAATCGGCGTCGATCAACGCTTCCACCAGTTGGTCGATGGCCGGGTCCTTGAGGCCCATGTAGTTACGGCTGCCAGGCTTGTCGGCACTGGAAGACTTCCAGTACTCGCGTTGTTCGTTACCCGGCGATGTCGATTGCGGGAAGCTGCCCACCAGCATGTCAAAGTCCCGCGAGCGCAGGCGGTTGATGTATTGCGACACATCGACGCGACGAATCACCAAGTCGATACCGAGGTCCGCCAGATTGCGCTTGAATGGCAACAGCACGCGCTCGAACTCGGTCTGGGCCAGCAGGAACTCAATGGTCACCGGTTTGCCTTGGGCGTCGACCATCTTGTCGTCGACGATGCGCCAACCGGCCTCTTGCAATAGCTGATAGGCCTCGCGTTGCTGTGCGCGGATCATGCCGCTGCCGTCGGTCTTGGCCGGTTCGAAGGCCTGGGTAAAGACTTCGGGAGGGATTTTGTCCCGCAACGGCTCAAGGATGGCCAGTTCATCCGGGCCCGGCAGGCCGGTGGCGGCCATTTCCGAGTTTTCAAAATAACTGCGGGTGCGGGTGTAGGCGCCGTTGAACAGCTGTTTGTTGCTCCATTCAAAATCCAGCAGCAGGCTGATGGCCTTGCGCACCCGCACATCTTGGAACATCGGTCTGCGGGTATTGAACACAAAGCCCTGCATGCCGGTGGGGTTGCCGTTGGGGATCTCTTCCTTGATCAGCCGGCCCTGGGTGACCGCCGGAATGTTGTAAGCGTTGGCCCAGTTCTTGGCGCTCATCTCTTGCCAATAATCGAACTGCCCGGCCTTCAGGGCTTCGAGTGCCACCGTGTTGTCGCGGTAATAGTCGGTGACGCGGTAATCGAAGTTGTAAAAGCCCTTGGCCACCGGCAGGTCCTTGGCCCAATAGTCCTTGACCCGCTCGTAGCGAATCATGCGTCCGGCCTTGACCTCGGCGACCTTGTACGGTCCGCTGCCCAGGGGTATCTCCAGGTTGCCCCGGGAAAAGTCGCGAGTGGCCCACCAGTGCTTGGGCAATACCGGCAGTTGGCCGAGGATCAGCGGTAGTTCGCGATTATTGGTCCGCTTGAACTTGAACAGCACCCGCAGCGGGTCTTCGGCCACCACGTCGTCGACATCGGCGTAGTAGGTGCGGAAGATCGGTGCGCCGTCTTTGATCAGGGTCTGGAAGGTGAACACCACGTCTTCGGCACGGATAGGGTGGCCATCATGGAAGCGCGCTTCGGGGCGCAGGTAGAAGCGTACCCAGCTGTTGTCCGGGGCTTTCTCGATCTTACCGGCCACCAGGCCGTACTCGGTGATCGGTTCGTCCAGGCTTTGCATGGCCAGGGTGTCGTAGATCAGGCTGATATTGTCGGCCGGCACGCCCTTGCTGATGTACGGGTTGAGGCTGTCGAAGCCGCCCATGCTCGATTCGCGGAAAGTGCCGCCCTTGGGCGCATCCGGGTTCACGTAATCGAAGTGTTTGAAATCGGCGGGGTATTTCGGCGGTTCGTTATACAGCGTCAACGCATGTTGTGGCGCGGCGTGGGCCGCGGTGCACAGCAACAGGCTGACGAGTGCAGTACGCAAATACATCATTGGGCTTTCTCCGAAGCTTTCAGCCACCACGCGCTCAGGCCCAGGCTATAGGGCGGCGTGGTGACAAAGGCGAACCGGTTGCGGTAGGCCAGGCGATGATAGTTGAGGTACCAGTTGGGAATGCTGTAGTGCTGCCACAGCAGCACCCGGTCAAGGGCGCGTCCCGCGGCCAGTTGTTCTTCGCGGGTCTGGGCCGCCAGCAGCTGTTCCAGCAGATGGTCGACCACCGGGTTGGCGATGCCCGCGTAGTTCTTGCTGCCTTTGATAGCGGCCTGGCTGGAGTGGAAGTACTGCCATTGCTCCAGGCCCGGGCTGAGGGTCTGGTTGAGGGTGATCAGGATCATGTCGAAGTCAAACTGATCCAGGCGTTGCTTGTATTGCGCACGGTCGACGGTACGCAGGCGCGCATCGACACCGATGCTGATCAGGTTCTCGACGTAGGGCTGCAGAATCCGCTCCAGGTTCGGGTTGACCAGCAGGATCTCGAAGCGCAGCGGCTGCCCGTCCTTGTTCAGCAGGCGCTGCCCCGACAATGTCCACCCAGCCTCACCGAGCAGGGCCAGGGCATGGCGCAAGGTCTCGCGCGGGATTCCGCGACCGTCGGTGTGGGGCAGGCTGAAGGCTTGGGTGAACAGGTTAGGCGGCAGTTGATCGCGATAGGGCGACAGCATCAGCCATTCATGCCCGACCGGCAGGCCGGTCGCGGCGAACTCGCTGTTAGGGTAGTAACTCAAGGTGCGTTTATAGGCGTTGCTGAACAGCGTGCGGTTGGTCCACTCGAAGTCGAACATCAGGCCCAAGGCCTCGCGAACCTTGATCTGGCTGAAGGTCGGGCGCCGCGTGTTCATGAACAGGCCTTGGCTCTGGGTCGGTATCTGGTGGGCAATCTGTGCCTTGATCACCTCGCCACGGTTGACCGCCGGGAAGTTGTAGCCATTGGCCCAGTTTTTGGCCTGGTGTTCGATATAAATGTCGAACTCGCCGGCCTTGAACGCTTCGAAGGCCACGTCGCTGTCGCGGTAGAACTCTACGTCGACCTTGTCGTAGTTGTAGAACCCCCGGTTGACCGGCAAATCCTTGCCCCAGTAGTCCTTGACCCGTTCGAACACCAGTTGCCGGCCCGGCGTGACCTTGCTGATACGGTACGGACCACTGCCCAGCGGCGGCTCGAAGGTGGTGGCCTTGAAATCGCGATTTTTCCAATAGTGCTGGGGCAGCACCGGTAACTCCCCCAGGCGCAGGATCAGCAGCGGGTTGCCGCTACGCTTGAACACAAAGCGGATTCGATGGGGGTTGAGCACATCCACCCGTGCCACTTCCTGCAGATTGGTGCGGTATTGCGGGTGGCCATCGGTCAGCAGGGTGCGATAGGAAAACGCCACATCGTCGGCGGTGATCGGCTTGCCGTCATGGAAGCGTGCTTGCGGGCGCAGATTGAACACCACCCAACTGCGGTCTTCGCTGTATTCCACCGACTGCGCAATCAGGCCGTAGCTGGAAGTGGGTTCATCGCCGGACGGCGCATATTCGCCGGTGCCGACCATCAACGGCTCGTTCAGCTCATTGATGCCGTATTGCGAGAAGTTGGGCGTGGAAACCGGGCTTGAGCCCTTGAAAGTATAGGGGTTGAGCGTATCGAAGGTGCCAAACCCCATCACCCGCAAAGTGCCGCCTTTAGGCGCCGCAGGGTTTACCCAGTCGAAGTGGGTGAATTTGGCCGGGTACTTGAGCGTGCCGAACTGCGCATAACCGTGGCTTTCGGTAATCGTCGCGTTCGCAGCGAAGCTCAAGGCCAGACTTATTAGTAGAAGGAGGGGACGCTTCAAGTCAGAGATCCGATCCAGGCGGCTTGGGCTTTATGGTCGGTACAGTAACAGCTTGTTCCGGTTGGAAAAAGACAGTCGCAAACACTGGAGAGCAATGTGGGAGGGGGCTTGCCCCCGATGACAGTGTGCCAGTCACCAGATTCACTGGCTGACACACCAATATCGGGGGCAAGCCCCCTCCCACATGGTTTCTGCGGCGTTCTTCAGGCGTTAGCGCGGCCCAGACACCACCAGCATTTGCCCTGGCTTCAGTGCCTGGCCGGTGCGCGGGTTCCAGCGCTTGAGATGCTGCATCTCGACGTTGAAGCGCTTGGCGACGATGTACAGCGAATCACCTTTCTTGACCTTGTACTGCACCGGTTTCTTGCTGTCGGCCCTGGCCACCACCTTGCGGTTGTCCTGCATCACGAGGGTCTGGCCGACCTTGAGGGCCTGGCCGTTGAGCTGGTTCCAGCGCTGCAGGTCGTGCACATCGACTTTATTGGCTTTGGCGATCAGCGTCAGGTTATCGCCACTGCGCACTTTGTAGGTGCGGGTGCGGCCGGCCACCCGCGCGGTCTCGACTTCGTCGAATACCTGTTTTTTCGGACGCATCGCCAGCAATTCTTCAGGCTTCATCGTCGACAGGGTGCTGGTGAGCAGTTGCGCCTTGGAACTGGGCACCAGCAAATGCTGCGGCCCATCCAGGGTGGTGCGTTGTTTCAAGGCCGGGTTGAGCTGGAACAGCTCGTCTTCGTCGATTTCAGCCAGCGCGGCGACCTGGGACAGGTCCATGCTTTGTTTGACTTCCACCACTTCGAAGTACGGTGTGTTGGCAATCGGGTTCAGGTTGACGCCGTAGGCTTCGGGCGCCAGCACCACTTGGGAAAGCGCCAGGAACTTGGGCACGTAGTCCTTGGTTTCCTGGGGCAGCGGCAGGTTCCAGTAATCGGTCGGCAGGCCGAGCTTTTCGTTGCGTTCGATGGCGCGGCTGACGGTGCCTTCGCCGGCGTTATACGCGGCCAGGGCCAGCAGCCAATCGCCGTTGAACATGTCGTGCAGACGGGTCAGGTAGTCCAAGGCGGCGGTGGTGGAGGCGGTGATGTCGCGACGGCCGTCGTAGGCACGGGTTTGGCGCAGGTTGAAGTAGCGCCCGGTGGAGGGGATGAACTGCCACAGGCCGACCGCGTCACTGCGTGAATAGGCCATTGGGTTGTAGGCGCTTTCGATCACTGGCAGCAGTGCCAGCTCCAGGGGCATGTTGCGTTCTTCAAGACGTTCGACAATGTAATGAATGTAGAGGCTACCGCGTTCGCCGGCGTTTTCGAGAAAGGACGGATTGCTGGCGAACCACAAGCGCTGTTGCTCGATGCGCGGGTTGACGCCTACACCCTCCTGCAATTGGAAGCCTCGGCGCATGCGTTCCCAGACATCCTGGGGCGCTTCGGGGCTGGGTTTCTCGGAGAGCCAGATAGGTTTCTGTTTGATTTTGGCGGCGAGATTGGGTTTGGGTTGCACGGTGGATTGTGCGGCGAAATTCGTCGATTGGCAGCCCGCCAGTGTGGCGGACACGGCCACCGCCACAGCTTGAGCCAGGCGGGTCAATGCGTCTGAATGGTTGGATTTACGAATAGATGACGACATTGGCTGGAAGTAAGTTCCGGGCAAAAATGTCGGGCGATTCTAGAAAGCACTTAGGTTCCGGTCAACCATTCAGAAATTGCGTATCAGATTGCATCGACTTAGAACTTATCTTTCCATGCCCTCAAGCTGGCAAACACCTCGGCCCCAGAGCGGTTGTCGCGTCCGCTCCGTTCGTCCGCTTTTTGTTTAACGGATGTTTCAGCGGTGCGCAAAAAGGGGTTGGTGCGCTTTTCCAGGGCCAGATTGGAAGGCAGCGTCATTTCATCGCGAGACCGTAGCTGGCGCACATGCTCCACGCGTTCGGCAATGTCGGTGTTATCCGGCTCCACCGCCGCGGCAAACTTGAGGTTGCTCTGGGTGTACTCATGAGTGCAATACACCTGCGTGTCGTCGGGCAAGGCGGCCAGGCGTTGCAGCGAGGCGTGCATCTGCTCGGGGGTGCCTTCGAACAGACGCCCGCAACCGGCGGCAAACAGGGTATCGCCACAGAACAGCACGCCCTCATGGTAGTAGGCGATATGGCCGAGGGTATGGCCGGGTACGGTATATACGTCGAAATCCCAGCCCAGCACGCTGACGCGGTCGTTGTCGCGCAGCGCGACGTCCCGTGCGGGGATATTCTCGTCGGCTGGGCCGTAAACGGTGGCATCGGTTGCACTCTTCAAACGCTCGACACCGCCGACATGGTCATGGTGATGGTGAGTGATGAGGATATCGGTGAGGGACCAGCCTGGATGCTGCTGCAACCAGTCCAGTACCGGCGCGGCATCGCCGGGGTCGACCACCGCGCAGCGCTGGGTGCCGGGGTCTTGTAACAACCAGATGTAGTTATCGGTGAAGGCGGGCAGGGCACTGATCTGTATCATTCTTCGATTCGCCAAGCTGAACACATTGGTGCATCTTAGAACGTCTAGGCAAGTTGGAGAATGCAATGACTGATAAAGCGTTCGCCCAGGCCGATCCTGAGTGGCTGGCTCTGATCAGCGCGGCCCGTGAATGGTTGTCCGGACCGGTCGGGCAATTTTTGCTGGATGAAGAACGGCGCATGCTCGAAGACGAGTTGGGCCGGTTTTTCGGTGGTTATCTGGTGCATTACGGCCCCTCGGCCCAAACACCGCCCGCCGCGCCGCAGGTGCAGCGCAATGTGCGTCTTGGCGCGCCATTGCCGGGCGTGGAAATTGTTTGCGAGGAACAAGCCTGGCCGTTGAGCGAGCACGCCGCCGATGTGGTGGTGTTGCAGCATGGCCTGGATTTCTGCCTGTCACCCCATGGCTTGCTGCGCGAAGCGGCGAGCAGCGTCCGCCCTGGCGGGCATCTGCTGATTGTCGGCATCAACCCCTGGAGCAGTTGGGGCCTGCGCCATGTGTTCGCTCACGATGCCCTGCGCCAGGCGCGCTGCATCTCACCCTCGCGGGTGGGGGACTGGCTCAACCTGCTGGGCTTCGCGCTGGAGAAACGCCGCTTCGGGTGCTATCGTCCGCCGCTTGCCTCGGCCAAGTGGCAGGCTCGCCTGGCGGGCTGGGAGCGCAGGGCGGGTGCCTGGCAGTTGTCGGGCGGCGGCTTCTATTTATTGGTGGCGCGCAAGATCGCGGTCGGGTTGCGACCGGTACGCCAGGCGCGACGCGAACCCCTAGGTAAGCTGGTGCCAATGCCGATGGCCAAGGTCAACCGCAAGCAAAGCCAACCGTAAATACTTCTTTTGATTTCAGACCGAGCAACCGATGACCGATAGCGTAGAACTCTTCACCGATGGCGCCTGCAAAGGCAATCCCGGCCCAGGCGGCTGGGGCGCCTTACTGGTTTGCAAGGGTGTCGAGAAGGAATTGTGGGGCGGCGAAGCCAACACCACCAACAACCGCATGGAACTGATGGGCGCCATTCGCGGCCTCGAAGAACTCAAGCGTCGCTGCAACGTGTTGCTGGTGACCGACTCGCAGTACGTGATGAAGGGCATCAACGAGTGGATGGTCAACTGGAAGAAGCGCGGTTGGAAAACCGCCGCCAAGGAACCAGTAAAAAATGCCGACTTGTGGCAATTGCTCGATGAGCAATGCAATCGCCATGACATCACCTGGAAATGGGTGCGCGGGCACATCGGCCATCCCGGTAACGAACGCGCCGACCAACTGGCCAACCGGGGGGTCGATGAAGTGCGTGGCTACAAGCAGGGCTGATGCCGGTCGACATGTTAATATCGCGCGCTTTGAACAACCCACACCGTTGAGAGCTGAACCCTGATGGCCATTCGATCTGTTGTACTCGATACCGAAACCACCGGCATGCCGGTGACCGACGGCCACCGGATCATTGAAATCGGCTGCGTCGAACTGATGGGGCGCCGCCTTACCGGTCGTCATTTTCACGTCTACCTGCAACCGGATCGCGACAGCGACGAAGGCGCGATTGCCGTTCACGGCATCACCGACGAATTCCTCAAAGGCAAACCGCGTTTTGCCGAGGTGGCCGATGAGTTCTTCGAATTCATCAACGGCGCCCAGTTGATCATCCATAACGCGGCGTTCGACGTAGGCTTCATCAATAACGAGTTCGCCCTGATGGGGCAGACCGACCGCGCTGACATTTCCCAGCACTGTTCGATCCTCGACACCCTGATGATGGCCCGTGAACGGCATCCGGGGCAGCGCAACAGCCTGGATGCCCTGTGCAAACGCTATGGCGTCGACAACTCCGGCCGTGAACTCCACGGCGCCTTGCTCGACTCGGAAATCCTCGCCGACGTTTACCTGACCATGACCGGCGGGCAGACTAGCCTGTCCCTGGCCGGTAACGCGTCCGATGGCGCCGGCTCGGCCGAAGGTTCAGGCAACCGCCCTTCGGAGATTCGCCGCCTGCCAGCCGACCGCAAGCCCACCACTATCATTCGCGCCAGCGAGCAGGACCTGGCAGAGCACGCGGCACGCCTGGAAGCCATTGCCAAGTCGGCCGGTGCGCCGGCGTTGTGGACCCAACTGACCCAACAGTAATGCGCAAGGGGGCCTCGCTCCCTTCCATCGCTGGCCGTCAAAATCTTCATTCGCCACATCCGCTCCCAGCTTCTACCCTTGAGTGCATAGCCCTCAGGACTACAAGCTCTCATGTACAAAGACCTGAAATTCCCCATCCTTATCGTGCACCGCGACATCAAGGCCGACACCGTTGCCGGTGATCGGGTCAGGGGGATTGCCCAGGAGTTGGAACAAGAGGGTTTCAGTATTTTCTCCGCCGTGGACTACGCCGAAGGTCGGTTGGTGGCGTCTACCCATCATGGCCTGGCGTGCATGCTGATCGCCGCCGAAGGTGCCGGTGAAAACACCCATCTGCTGCAAAACATGGTGGAACTGATCCGTCTGGCCAGGCTGCGTGCGCCGAACTTGCCAATCTTCGCCTTGGGTGAGCAGGTCACTCTGGAGAACGCTCCGGCCGATGCCATGAGCGAACTCAACCAATTGCGCGGCATTCTCTATCTGTTCGAAGACACCGTGCCGTTCCTGGCCCGGCAAGTGGCCCGTGCGGCGCGCACCTACCTGGATGGGTTGTTGCCGCCGTTCTTCAAGGCGCTGGTGCAGCACACCGCCGACTCCAATTATTCCTGGCACACCCCCGGCCATGGCGGCGGCGTGGCCTATCGCAAAAGCCCGGTGGGGCAGGCGTTCCATCAGTTTTTCGGGGAAAACACCCTGCGCTCGGACTTGTCGGTCTCGGTGCCCGAACTCGGGTCGTTACTGGACCACACCGGCCCTCTGGCCGAAGCCGAGGCCCGTGCCGCGCGCAATTTCGGCGCCGACCATACCTTTTTCGTGATCAACGGCACCTCCACCGCCAACAAGATCGTCTGGCATTCCATGGTCGGTCGCGATGATCTGGTGCTGGTGGATCGCAATTGCCATAAATCGGTACTGCATTCGATCATCATGACCGGCGCCATTCCCCTGTACCTGTGCCCAGAGCGCAATGAGCTGGGGATCATCGGCCCCATCCCGCTCAGCGAGTTCAGCCCCGAGTCGATCCGCGCCAAGATCGATGCCAGCCCGTTGACCCGAGGTCGGCCACCCAAGGTGAAGTTGGCGGTGGTGACCAATTCCACTTACGACGGCCTGTGTTACAACGCCGAACTGATCAAGCAGCAACTGGGCAGCAGCGTCGAGGTGCTGCATTTCGATGAAGCCTGGTACGCCTATGCGGCGTTTCACGAGTTCTTCGCCGGACGTTACGGCATGGGTACCTCGCGCACCGTAGACAGCCCGCTGGTGTTCACCACCCATTCCACCCACAAGTTGCTGGCGGCCTTCAGCCAGGCGTCGATGATCCATGTACAGGACGGCGGTGCGCGTCAGTTGGACCGCGATCGATTCAACGAAGCGTTCATGATGCATATCTCCACCTCGCCGCAATACAGCATCATCGCCTCGCTGGATGTCGCCTCGGCCATGATGGAAGGCCCGGCCGGCCGCTCGCTGTTGCAGGAAATGTTCGATGAGGCCCTGAGTTTCCGCCGGGCCCTGGCCAATCTGCGTCAGCATCTGCCGGCCGAGGATTGGTGGTTTTCCATCTGGCAACCGCCCTCGGTGGCCGGCATCGACCGTGTTGCCACGGCGGATTGGCTGTTGCATCCCGAAGATGACTGGCATGGCTTCGGCGACGTGGCCGAAGACTACGTATTGCTCGATCCGATCAAAGTCACCCTGGTTATGCCCGGTCTCACGGCCGGCGGTGCGTTGAGCGATTGCGGGATTCCCGCCGCAGTGGTCAGCAAGTTCCTCTGGGAGCGTGGGCTGGTAGTGGAAAAGACTGGGCTGTATTCCTTCCTCGTGCTGTTTTCCATGGGCATCACCAAAGGCAAATGGAGTACCTTGCTCACCGAGTTGCTGGAGTTCAAACGCAACTACGACGCCAATGTCAGCCTGGCCAGTTGCCTGCCTTCGGTATTTGCCCAGGGGCCGGTGCGTTATCAGGGGCTGGGGTTGCGCGACCTCTGCAACCAATTGCACAGTTGCTACCGCATCAACGCCACGGCCAAGCATCTCAAGCGCATGTACACGGTGTTGCCGGAGATCGCCATGAAACCAGCCGACGCCTACGACCAGTTGGTCCGGGGCGAAGTCGAGGCCGTTTCCATCGATGCCTTGCCAGGGCGCGTCGCAGCGGTGATGCTGGTGCCGTACCCGCCGGGCATCCCATTGATCATGCCGGGCGAACGCTTTACCGAGTCCACCCGGTCGATCATCGACTACCTGGCATTTGCCCGCACGTTCGATAGCAGTTTCCCTGGGTTTGTCGCGGATGTTCACGGGTTACAACACGAAGACGGCGGCAGTGGTCGTTGTTACACCGTCGATTGCATCAAAGGTTAAGGATGTCTATGCAAGCTGTAACGAACCCGAAGTATCCAGGGCTCAGTGTGCGGGTCGCCGATGCAGGCTTTGACGCTTATGTCTGGGGCAATGATTTCAGCTTCGAAGTCAGTGGCTATGGCGTGCCGCAGATGGGTAAGCGGGTCGATCAATGGCCGGTGGAGCGCATCCTGCCGTACCGCAAGTGCTATGGCATCGACCCGGAGGAGTTCGCCAGTTTCCGCGACGCCCCCGACAGCGCCATCTTTATGGCCTACCTGGATGACGAGCCGGTGGGGCACATCGTCGTCAGCACCAATTGGAACGGCTTTGCCCATGTCGACGAGCTGGCGGTGGCGCTGCAAGCACGCCGGCACGGGGTGGCCAAGGCGCTCCTGGATGTGGCGCAGTTCTGGAGCCGCAAGAAAAGCCTGCCGGGCATGGTGCTGGAAACCCAGAACAACAACCTCGGCGCGTGCCGCCTGTATGAGCGCTGCGGCTATGTGATGGGCGGGATCGACCACCTGCGCTATCGCGGCATCGACCCACAGACCCGCGAAGTGGCGATTTTCTGGTATCGGCTGTTCAAAAGCGAAGTCGACAAGGCTTAGTCAGCCCAGCAGGGCTTGCGCCTTGTGCGTGACGATCTCCAGCAACGCATTCAAGGCCGGGGAGGGCGTGGCGTCCTTGAGCGTCAACGCATACAGACTGACCATGATCGGCGGCGACACCGGGCAGGCATCCAGTCCGGCCTCCCGAGCGCCGTATGCGGTGAAGGGGTCGACGATCGCCAAGCCTTCACCCGCCTCTACCATGCTGCGCATCATCTGATAGGTCTGGACCCGCGTCTGCACCACCGGCAACGGGCGCAGGGCTTGCAGCTTGGCGTCCAGCAGCCGACTGAGCGGGTCTTGTCCTTCAAGGCCAATCATTGACTGGCCGGCCAGTTCCTGCAGTGCGATGTACTTCTGCTTGGGCTTGAGCCAGCCATGGGGCGCGAGCAGTTGCAGCTTGCCTTGGGCCAGCACACTGCATTGGATCTGCGGGTGCTCGGGGTCGTGCAGGCTCAGGCCGACTTCGGCCTCGCGCAGCAACAGGCTTTTGACGATCTCCCGCGTCGGCTGGCTGGACAGATTGCACGGCGTGTCCTGAAAGCGCCGGCGCAATGCGGCAATGCTTTGCGGCAGTAGTTGATTGGCCAGGGGCGGAGTGCACAGGGCGCGCAGGGTGGGTGCGTGATGGAGTTTGAGGCGGCTGGCCAGGCGTTGCACCGGCTCCAGGGCTTCGTAGAGCAAGGCGATGTCGGCTTGCAACTCCAGGGTTTCGCGGGTGGCCTGCAAGCGCCCGCGCACGCTGGCAAACAACATGAAGCCCAGTTGATGCTCGGCATCCTTGAGCGTTGCGTCCACATCGCCCACGGGGAGTTGCAACCACTCGGCGGCCGTGCCGAGGTGTCCGGTCTGCAAAATGGCCTGAATCACTTCGATATGACGTAAACGCATCGCCGGAGTCTATGTGCAGCGCCGTGGGGTTTCAATGGCGCGGGCCTCGATGCGCAAAAAAGACTGCGCGGGTCGCTCACACCTATGGCGTTCGGCCATGGCCCCACTAGAATGGCGCGTCCGAACATCGATGACCAAAGCCGCCAACGGCACTTACAACAAAAACAGGTCGGGTCTCACATGCCAATCCCCTCGCGCTTTTTCGGGGTAACGGCCAAGCAACTCCTGGTGCTTCTGACCGTGGGGTGCGCGGCTGCTTATCTCTTGAGTAATCACGACGAACCCTTGCCGGAGAGTCTGGCGCTGGAAACCTTTATCCGTTCCCAGGAGCAGGTGAGCGAGCAGGTGGGGGCGGTGCTGGGCATTGCCCTGGTGCGTCAGGTACAGGCATATCCGGCCTATGGCGCGCCGGGTTATACGCGTTCACTGTATGCGGTCGAAGGGGAGCGAGGGCAATTGATGGTCACGCTCAAACAGGTCGAGGGTGAAGCTGATGCCGAAGTGACGGAGATCCGCCGACCGTGATCGCCCAGCCCAGTCAATGCCATCATTGGCCAGGACTGAGCAGGCAGAAACGGCGAGATCTTATGAAGCGAGGGTGGTTTGCGATTCGCGGACCAGAATCGTCCCCGATTGAATCAGTTTGAATTCGTCGCCTTCCAGTTTTTCTACACGATCGCCAATGGCCAGCTTGTAGGTGGTGGTAGGCGCCGAGCCAGCCAGGTCGCCTTGGGCCGGGTTGGATTCCTGGAACTCATGCACCGAATACACGCGTCCTTCTGCGTCTCTGGCATGGAACTGTCCGACAAGTACTGCTGCCATCTGTTTAGAACCTCTGGAGATAAACACTCGATTTACGGTTGTGTAGACCGTCAGGGAGCGGGGTAGTTTACCTATAAGAAAAAAATACTATTCGTAGGCTTTCTCAGAAGCTTCCTACGCTGTGTGGCGTCATACAAACCTATAAAAACACTGCAAAACCTGCTGGTGAACGCGCGGCGAAGACTCTATAACTACAAGCTCCTTTAGTCAGACGTCGGGAAATCTCAATGAGCAAGGTCTACACGATTGCCGTCCTGGTTGGCAGCTTGAGAAAAGACTCCATCAACCGCAAAGTCGCGTTGGCGTTGGCCGAACTGGCTCCTGCCAATCTGAAGTTGAACATCGTGGAAATCGGCGATCTGCCGCTCTACAACGAGGACATCGATGGTGCTTCACCGCCGGCAGCCTACAGCACTTTCCGCCAGCAGGTGAGTTCATCCGACGCGGTGCTGTTCGTGACCCCCGAATACAACCGCTCGGTGCCGGCACCGTTGAAGAACGCGATTGACGTGGGTTCGCGCCCTTACGGTAAAAGCGCCTGGAGCGGCAAGCCAGGGGCGATTATCAGTGTGTCGCCAGGGGCGATTGGCGGGTTTGGCGCCAACCACCATTTGCGCCAGTCGTTGGTGTTCCTGGATGTGTGGTGCATGCAGCAGCCGGAAGCCTACCTGGGCGGCGCGGGCAGCGTGTTTGACGAGAGCGGCAAGGTGTCGGAAAAGACCAAGCCATTCTTGCAGGCGTTTATCGATGCCTACGGGCAGTGGGTAGAAAAACAGCGGGGCTGAATTACGCGCCTGAGGGGTGTGCGGGATTGCTCCCACACGCCCCTACAGATACGGTTTATCGCAGCCAGTTGGTGCGCGCCAACTCGATCACCTCATCGCCACGCCCGCTCATCACCGCCTTGAGCATGTACAGGCTGAACCCTTTGGCCTGTTCCAGCTTGATGCTGGGCGGCATCACCAGTTCCTGGGTCGCTGTGACCACATCCACCAGCACCGGGCCATCATGGGCCAGGGCACGGCGCAACGCCGGCTCCAGGTCTTCGGATTGCTCCACGCGAATACCGAGAATGCCCATGGCGTTGGACATGGCGGCAAAGTCCGGGTTTTTGAGATCGGTGCCGGCCTCCAGGTAACCGGCGGCTTTCATCTCCATGGCGACAAACCCCAGCGACGCGTTATCGAACACGATGACTTTGACCGGCAGCTTCAATTGCGCCAGTGAAATGAAATCCCCCATCAACATGGCAAAGCCACCGTCGCCGGACATCGAGATCACTTGGCGTCCAGGGAACGCCGCCTGTGCGCCGATGGCCTGGGGCATGGCATTGGCCATTGAGCCGTGGTTGAACGAGCCGATCAGGCGGCGCTTGCCGTTCATCTTCAGGTAACGCGCGGCCCACACGGTGGGCGAGCCGACGTCAGCGGTGAAGATGGCATCGTCGTCCGCCAGTTCGCTGAGCAGGCGTGCGACGTATTGCGGGTGAATCGGCCGATTGGCTTTGGACGGCTGCGCCAGATCGTCCAGACCCTGGCGGGCTTTTGCATAGTGCTTCAACGACGTGTCGAGAAAGCTGCGGTCGGTTTTGCGGGTCAGGTGCGGCAGCAGGGCGTCCAGGGTCTCGCTGACGTCGGCGGCGATGCCCAAGTCCAGGGTGGCGCGTCGGCCGAGGGCCTGGGGGTCGCGGTCGATCTGGATGATCGTAGCGTCAGTGGGGTAGAACTGGCGATAGGGGAAGTCGGTGCCGAGCATGATCAGCGTGTCGCAGTCGAGCATGGCGTGGTAGCCGGAGCTGAAGCCGATCAGGCCGGTCATGCCCACGTCGAACGGGTTGTCCCACTCCACATGCTCCTTGCCGCGCAACGCATGCACCACCGGCGCACCGAGGGTGTCGGCCAGGGCGACGACTTGGTCGTGGGCGCCGGCGCAGCCGCTGCCGCACAGCAGGGTGACTTTCTGGCTGCTTTGCAGGATCTCGACCAGACGTTGCAGGTCCTGCTCCGCCGGTAAGGTGCGCGGCGCGTGCAGGGCCGGCCAGGGTTTGAGCTTGTCCTCGACTTCCAGCAGCGACACATCCCCCGGAATCACCACCACCGCCACGCCGCGATTGAGAATCGCAGAACGCATGGCGCGGTGCAGCACCTGGGGCATCTGCTCAGGGTTGCTGACCAGCTCGATAAAGTGGCTGCATTCCTTGAACAGCTCTTGGGGATGGGTTTCCTGGAAGTAATTCAGGCCGATCTCGGACGATGGGATCTGCGCGGCAATCGCCAGCACCGGTACGTGGTTGCGATGGCAGTCGAACAGACCGTTGATCAAATGCAGGTTGCCCGGCCCGCAACTGCCGGCGCATACGGTCAGCTCCCCGGTGGCGGCCGCTTCGGCGCCCGCAGCGAACGCGGCCACTTCTTCGTGACGCACGTGCATCCACTCAATGCTGTCCATGCTACGCAAGGCGTCGGTCAGCCCATTGAGGCTGTCACCGGTCAAACCCCAGATGCGCTTGATGCCCGCCTGTTCCAGGGTGGTCGCCAATTGCTGGGCCAGGTTGATTTTCGCCATGAAGAACTCCAATCGTCAGTGAGGTTAAAAGCTGCTGATCAATAGGGGACAGTTCGATCACGGCGAATGCTCCGCCTTTAATGTGAAGATTGCGTCATGCTTGCGCGGTACTGCCGAGTACGCCGAGCGATAAACCACTGATCACGCACCAGCGCCAGGCACGGTGCAACCTTGGGCTTGGGCTGGTGGCCGCGGCTGAGGCGGCGCATCTGGTCGCGTACCACGGCCAGGGTGGCGAGGGCGGCAAGCGGCTTGCGCTGCCACTGGATCGGTTTGAGTTGCGGGTTGGGGTCGCGGCCCTCGCGCCAGTGCTTGAGCAACTGCGGCTCCAGGGTCAGCGCGGTGGCGATGCCCGCCATGGCGATGCCGCTGTCGAGCACTTGCCGCACGATGGGCAGGCGACGAATGCCGCCGGTCACCATCAACGGCATGGTGGCGATGCTGTCCAGTTCCTTGGCAAATTCCAGGAAGTACGCTTCGCGCGCCAGGGTACGCCCATCCCGCGCTTCGCCCTGCATGGCCGGCGCTTCATAGCTGCCGCCGGACAATTCGAGCAAGTCGATGGGCAAGGGGTTGAGCATCTCCACCACGCCCCGCGCATCCGCCGCATCGAAGCCGCCGCGCTGGAAGTCCGCCGAGTTGAGCTTGACTGCCACGCAGAACGACGGGCTGACACTGGCGCGCACGGCGTGGATCACTTCCAGCAGCAGGCGTGCGCGGTTTTCCAGGGAGCCACCCCAGCGGTCGGTGCGGTGGTTGCTCAGTGGCGAGAGAAATTGGCTGATCAGGTAACCGTGTGCGCCGTGGATCTGCACGCCGCTGAACCCGGCTTTCTCAGCCAGGCGCGCGCTGGTGGCGAAGCGCTGGATCACGTCCTGGATATCCTCCTCGGTCATGGCCCGAGGGGTGGCGAACATCTTCGAGAAACTGCCCAAGTCCATCGCGATGGCCGACGGCGCCAGGGCTTGCTGGCCGAGGTTGGCCATGGTCTGGCGCCCCGGGTGGCTGAGTTGAACCCAGAAATGCACGCCCTTGGCCCGTGCCACATCGGCCCACTCGCGGAAGCTGTCCAGGTGTTCTTCGTTTTCCAGCGCGACGCCGCCAGGGCCGGTCATGGCGCGGCGATCAATCATCACGTTGCCGGTCAGCAACAGGCCCGGCTCGCCGTCCGCCCAGGCTTTGTACAGTTGCTTGAGTGCACGGGAGGGTGCTTGGTTGAGATCGGCCATGTTTTCTTCCATCGCGGCTTTGGCGATGCGGTTGGCGATGATTTGGCCGTTGGGCAGGTGCAAGGGTTCAAACGGTGACATGGGTTGACTCCTGAGCGGGGGAGGCCTCAGGCTAAGCTTAAAGTTAACTTTAATGTCAAGCAGGCATCGCAATGAATATCGGAGAACTGGCAAAACAGAGTGGATTAGCCGCGTCGCGCATTCGTTTTTACGAAGCCGAAGGGCTGATCAGCCAGGTCGGGCGTCAGGCCAACGGCTATCGGCGCTATGCACCGGAAGCCTTACAGACCTTGCAGTTGATTCAGAGCGCGCAACAGGCCGGGTTTACCTTGCAGGAGCTCAAGGCACTGATGCCGGCGCCGGGGGAACACAAGCGCGAAGAGTTGATCGAGGCGCTGGAACGCAAGGTGCAACAGATCGAAGAGATGCAGGCCCATTTGGCCCACAGCAAGACGCAGTTGTTGGGGGTGATCGAAGCGGTACGGGCGCAGCCGGAAGGCGTGCCGTGTTCGATGGGGCAGAAGCAGGTGCTGGCGTCGATCAACCTCAACCGATAAAAAAGCCCTGGCATGCCAGGGCTTTTTCATGTGCGCCAACTCAGCGCCGACGGAACAGCGGCAGCGGCTCGTCAGTGGCGGCCTGGTAGGTCACCGAGAAGTCCTTGAGGCTTTCCAGCGCTTCGTACGGGTCTTTGTCGGCGCGCAAGGCGAAGGCATCGAAGCCGCAACGGTGCAGGTAGAACAGCTGATCGCGCAGTACATCGCCAATCGCTCGCAGTTCGCCCTTGTAACCGTAGCGGTCACGCAGCAGGCGGGCGTTGGAGTAGTTGCGGCCATCGGTGAAGGCCGGGAAATTCAGGGCGATGACCTGGAAGTGTTGCACGTCCGCGCCGATCTCTTCGGCTTCTTCATCGGCGTCCAGCCATACGCCCAGGCCGCCGTCGCGAGCCTTGAGTGCGTGGCCGTGTTCGCGCCACAGCGCCAACGGCACGATCAGGTCGTCGCAGTTGGGAATGCCGTCGAAGCTCGCGTCCTTGGGCAGCAGGTGCCAGGTTTCGTCGACGACTTCGTTGTTCTTAATGATTCGCTGCATAGACGCGCTCCTTGAACAGGTCGATGCCGATGCGCTGATAGGTGTCGATGAAACGCTCATCTTCGGTGCGCTGTTCGATGTATACGTCGATCAGTTTGCCGATCACCTCAGGCATGGCTTCCTGGGCGAAGGACGGGCCAAGGATCTTGCCCAGGCTCGCATCGCGGCTGGCGCTGCCACCCAGGGACACTTGGTAGAATTCTTCGCCTTTCTTGTCCACGCCCAGGATGCCGATATGGCCGACATGGTGGTGACCACAGGCGTTCATGCACCCGGAGATGTTCAGGTCCAGCTCACCGATGTCGAACAGGTAGTCCAGGTCATCGAAACGGCGCTGGATTGATTCGGCGATTGGGATCGACTTGGCGTTGGCCAGGGAGCAGAAATCCCCGCCCGGGCAGCAGATGATGTCAGTCAGCAGGCCGATGTTCGGCGTGGCGAAACCGCTCTCGCGCAGCTCGCCCCACAGGGTGAACAATTGGCTCTGCTCAACGTCCGCCAGGATGATGTTCTGCTCGTGGGAGGTGCGCAGCTGGCCGAAGCTGTAGCGCTCGGCCAGGTCGGCAACGGCGTCCAGCTGTTTGTCGGTGATGTCGCCTGGGGCCACGCCGGTCGGCTTGAGCGACAGGGTCACCGCCACATAGCCTGGCTTCTTGTGCGCCAGGGTGTTGCGGGTACGCCAGCGGGCGAAGCCAGGATGCTGCTGGTCGAGGGCGGCGAGTTCGGCGTCCTGATTGCTCAGGGCCTTGTACTCGGGGTCGACGAAATGTTTGGCGACGCGGTGCACTTCGGCGTCGGTCAGGGTGGTCTGGCCGCCGCGCAAGTGTTCCATCTCGGCGTCGACCTTCTGGGCGAACACCTCAGGGGTCAGCGCCTTGACCAGGATCTTGATCCGGGCCTTGTACTTGTTGTCGCGACGGCCGTAGCGGTTGTAGACGCGCAGGATGGCGTCGAGGTAGCTCAACAGGTCCCGCCACGGCAGGAACTCGTTGATAAACGCGCCGACGACCGGGGTACGGCCCAGGCCGCCACCCACCAGAACGCGGAAACCCAGTTCGCCAGCGGCGTTGTACACCGGCTCCAGGCCGATATCGTGAACTTCGATGGCGGCACGGTCCGAGGTCGAGCCATTGACGGCGATCTTGAACTTGCGCGGCAGGTAGGCGAATTCGGGGTGGAAGGTGGTCCACTGGCGAATGATTTCACACCAGGGGCGCGGGTCGATCAGCTCATCGGCGGCTACCCCGGCGAACTGGTCAGTGGTGACGTTGCGCAGGCAGTTACCGCTGGTCTGAATCGCGTGCATCTGCACGGTGGCCAGTTCCGCCAGGATGTCCGGCACATCTTCCAGGGCCGGCCAGTTGAACTGAACGTTCTGGCGGGTACTGATGTGGGCATAGCCTTTGTCGTAGTCGCGGGCAATCTTGGCCATCATGCGGGTCTGGCGCGAGGTCAGTTGGCCGTAAGGCACGGCCACGCGGAGCATCGGCGCAAAGCGCTGAACATAAAGGCCATTTTGCAGGCGCAGAGGGCGGAACTCTTCTTCGCTCAGTTCACCTGCCAGATAGCGTCGGGTCTGATCACGGAACTGCTTGACGCGGTCCTCGATGATGCGCTGATCGTATTCGTCGTATACGTACATATAGGTCCTGTTCTCGGCAAATCTGCGCGCACGGCCGCGCACTCCCAACGGAGCCGGCGCACGATACCAGTTTGCGTTTATGCGCAAAAGTGATGTTTGAGTATATGCACATAACCAAAATGACTAATGAGACGGGTTATCACGATATCCACATTTGTCATGCGGGCAATCATCGACTTTACTGTCGTCGAGTCTTAGTGCAATCACCTATAAAACCGACAAGAGGCGATGCGATGAGCAATCCTACAAAAGCCCGTAAACCCGACAGCACCGTGGATGCCTGGGCCATTCTATTCCTGATCATCCTGGTGGTGGGCACTGCGGTGTTCTGGGTCAGCCACCAATAAACCCTGTTGATTGAGCCTCGATTGTCGGTCGCATCGCCTTTATCCTAAGCGGCTTATTTTCAAGGCTCAAATCACCATGTTGAAGGTTTTGCTGGCGTGTGCGTGCTTGCTGGGTTCGACGTATGCGGCGATGGCTCAAGCCACGTCCGTGGTGTTCCTCAACCCTGGCAAGTCTACGGAAACCTTCTGGGTCGATTACGCGCAATTCATGCAGGCCGCCGCCAAGGATCTGGGCCTGGAGTTGCGCGTGCGTTATGCCGAGCGCGAAACTCATAACACCCTTGTGCAGGCCCGCGAGGCACTGCAAGGCGACAAGCGCCCGGATTATCTAGTGCTGGTCAACGAGCAGTATGTCGCCCCGCAGATCCTGCGTATGGCCCAGGGCAGTGGGGTCAAGCTGCTGCTGGTGAATAACGCGCTGACCGCCAGTCAAGCACAATGGCTGGAGGCTCAGACCGATGTCGATGAGATCGGCACCCTGGTAGCCGAGGACGATACCGCCGGCTACTTGATGCTCAACGACTTGCTGCGCCAGCACGGCCCCGTGGTGCCGGGTCATACCCTCGATCTGCTGGCCTTCTCCGGCGCCCAGCACACCCCGGCCGCACAGTTGCGCGAGCAAGGCTTGCACCGTGCGCTGGCCGAGCATCCCGAAGTACGTCTGCGTCAGTTGGTCTACGGCGAGTGGAGCCGCGAACGCGCCTTTGAGCAAGCTACGCAGTTGTTCAAGCGTTATCCGCGCACTGCCTTGGTGTGGTCGGCTAACGACGAGATGGCTTTGGGCGCCATGCGCGCCCTTCAGAACAGCGGACGAACACCAGGCAAGGATGTGCTGTTCAGCGCTGTCAATAGCTCACCGCAAATCCTTCGGGCGCGCCTGGACGGGCGACTGAGCACGCTGGTGGCCGGGCATTTCACCCTGGGTGGATGGGCGATGGTGCTGATCCATGACGATGCCAACGGCGTCGACATCCGCGCCCACGGCGGGCTTGAGCGCCAGAAAGCGCTGTTCCAGTTGATCGACGCGCAGCAGGCGCAACGCTTGCTGCGGCCTGTGCCTGCGGTGGATTTTCGTGCGCTGTCCGCCCAGGGCAAACCGGCGTCCTACCGTTACCCGTTCAGCCTGCAATGGCTGCTGCGTTAAACACCGGCCAGGTGCAGCACCAGCTTGACGATACCGAACAGGGTCAACGCAAATACCACCGTGAACAGGATGCCCAGGACCACAAAGTGGCTGGGCTTGCCGTGGGTGAAGTCACGGGCGCGGTTCTTGCCGCTTTGTACGCCAAAAGCGGCGGCCACCACGCTGTGCAGCATTTGCCAGAAGGTCGGCGGTTTGTGCTCGTCCATAGGTCCCTCGACACTCAGTGTGTGAGGGACAGCATAGACAATCGGCCAAATTTGAAAGCACGCCAGGTTAGCTGTCGTAGCCCAGGTTCGGCGCCAGCCAGCGTTCGGTCACGGTCAGATCCTGGCCCTTGCGTGCGGTGTAGCTGGCGACTTGGTCTTTATCGATCTTGCCCACGGCAAAGTACTGGGCCTGGGGATGGGCGAAATACCAGCCGCTGACGGCCGCTGCCGGGAACATCGCGTAGTGCTCGGTAAGGAACACACCACTGCGCCCGGCGTGCATTTCGCGGGCTTCGGGGTCCAACAGTTGGAACAGTTGGGCTTTCTCGGTGTGGTCCGGGCACGCAGGGTAGCCGGGGGCAGGGCGGATGCCGCTGTACTGCTCTTTGATCAGCGCCTCGTTGTCCAGTTGTTCATCCTTGGCGTAACCCCAGTGCTCCTTACGCACCTGCTGGTGCAGCCACTCGGCGCAGGCTTCGGCCAAGCGGTCGGCGAGGGCTTTGACCATGATCGAGTTGTAGTCGTCGCCGGCGTCCTGGTACGCCTTGGCCACTTCTTCAGCGCCGATGCCAGCGGTAGTAATAAAGCCACCGATGTAGTCGGTCACGCCGCTGCTCTTGGGGGCGACGAAATCGGCCAGGGAGAAGTTCGGCTTGCCGTCGGTCTTGATGATCTGTTGGCGCAAGTGATGCAGCTTGGCGAGGGGCTGGCCATCGTCGCCGTAGACCTCCAGGTCATCCTCGTCGACCTGGTTGGCCGGCCAGAAACCGAACACCGCACGGGCACTGATGAGTTTTTCGTTGATCAACTTATCGAGCATGGCCTGGGCATCGGCGTACAGCGCGGTTGCCGCTTCGCCCACCACTTCATCGGTGAGGATGCGCGGGAATTTGCCCGCCAGGTCCCAGGAAATAAAGAACGGCGTCCAGTCGATGTATTCGGCCAGCACCCTCAGGTCGATATTGTCCAGGACCTTGGCGCCGGTGAAGGTCGGCGTCACCGGGGTGTAGTTGGTCCAGTCGAACTGCGGCTTCTTGGCGATGGCCGCCGCGTAGCTCAGGCGCTCGGTGCGCGCACTGCGGTTGGAGGTGCGTTCGCGCACTTCGATGTAGTCCTGGCGGGTCTTCTCGACAAAACCGGCCTTCAATTCCTTGGACAGCAGTTGCGTGGCTACGCCCACCGCGCGCGAGGCGTCGGTCACATAGATCACTGCATCGTTGCTGTACTTGGGTTCGATCTTCACCGCCGTGTGTGCCTTGGAGGTGGTGGCGCCGCCGATCATCAGCGGCAGGTGGAAGTCCTGGCGCTGCATCTCGCGCGCCACATGCACCATCTCGTCCAGGGAGGGCGTGATCAGTCCCGACAGCCCGATGATGTCGCACTTCTGCTCTTTGGCCACCTGCAGGATTTTCTCCGCCGGTACCATCACACCCAGGTCGACGATGTCATAGCCGTTGCAACCCAATACCACACCGACAATGTTCTTGCCGATGTCGTGCACGTCGCCTTTGACGGTGGCCATCAGGATTTTGCCCTTGGCTTCCGGCTTATCGCCTTTTTCCAGCTCGATAAAGGGGATCAAGTGGGCCACGGCCTGTTTCATCACCCGTGCGGATTTCACCACCTGGGGCAGGAACATTTTGCCGGCGCCGAACAGGTCGCCGACGATGTTCATGCCGGACATCAGCGGGCCCTCGATCACTTCGATCGGGCGCGCGAACGACAGCCGCGATTCCTCGGTGTCTTCGACGATATGGGTGGTGATGCCCTTGACCAGCGCATGCTCCAGACGCTTGTTGACGTCCCAGCCGCGCCATTCTTCGGTCTCGGCTTCCTTGACGCTGCCGTCGCCCTTGTATTTGTCGGCAATGGCGAGGAGGGCGTCGGTGCCGTCCGGGGTGCGGTTAAGGACCACGTCTTCCACCGCATCGCGCAGCTCGGCGGGGATCTGGTCGTAGATCTCCAACTGGCCGGCGTTGACGATGCCCATGGTCAAGCCATTGCGGATCGCATGCAGCAGGAACACCGAGTGGATCGCCTCGCGCACCGGGTTGTTGCCGCGGAACGAAAACGACACGTTGGACACACCGCCGGAACTCAGCGCATACGGCAGCTCATCGCGGATGTAGGCGCAGGCGTTGATAAAGTCGACCGCGTAGTTGTTGTGTTCCTCGATACCGGTGGCGACCGCGAAGATGTTCGGGTCGAAGATGATGTCTTCCGGCGGGAAACCCACTTCATTGACCAGAATGTCGTAGGAGCGTTTGCAGATTTCTTTCTTGCGCGCTTCGGTGTCGGCCTGGCCGGCTTCGTCGAACGCCATCACCACCACCGCCGCGCCGTAGCGCTTGCACAGTTTGGCGTGGTGGATGAACTGCTCGACGCCTTCCTTCATGCTGATGGAGTTGACGATGCCCTTGCCCTGGATGCACTTGAGGCCGGCCTCGATCACCTCCCACTTGGAGGAGTCGATCATGATCGGGACGCGGGAAATGTCCGGCTCGCCGGCAATCAGATTGAGGAAGGTCACCATGGCCTTCTTCGAATCGAGCATGCCTTCGTCCATGTTGATGTCGATCACCTGGGCGCCGGCTTCCACCTGCTGCAGGGCGACTTCCAGGGCTTCGGTGTAGTTGTCCTCACGGATCAGTCGGGCGAACTTGGCGGAACCGGTGATGTTGGTGCGTTCGCCGACGTTGACGAACAGCGAGTTGCGATCGATGGTGAACGGCTCCAGCCCCGACAGGCGGCAGGCCTTGGGAATGTCCGGGATCACGCGCGGCGCATAACCGGCCACGGCCTTGGCGATGGCTTCGATATGGCCCGGCGTGGTGCCGCAGCAACCGCCGACGATATTGAGAAAGCCGCTCTGGGCGAATTCTTCGATGACCTTGGCGGTTTGCGCCGGCAACTCGTCGTACTCGCCGAATTCGTTGGGCAGGCCGGCGTTGGGGTGCGCGGACACATGGGTGTTGGCCTTGTTGGACAACTCTTCCAGGTACGGGCGCAGTTCGCTGGCCCCGAGAGCGCAGTTCAAGCCTACGGAAATCGGCTTGGCATGGGCTACCGAGTTCCAGAACGCTTCGGTGGTCTGGCCCGACAGGGTCCGGCCGGAAGCGTCGGTGATGGTGCCGGAGATCATGATCGGCAGCTCAAGGCCCAGTTCCTCGAACACCCCTTGCACGGCGAAGATCGCGGCTTTGGCGTTGAGGGTGTCGAAGATGGTTTCGATCAGGATCAGGTCGGCGCCGCCTTCGATCAAGCCCTTGGTGGCCTCGGTGTAGTTCTCCACCAGTTCATCGAAGGTTACGTTGCGGTAGCCGGGGTTGTTCACGTCGGGCGACAGCGAGCACGTGCGGCTGGTCGGGCCCAGTACACCGGCGACGAAACGCGGCTTGTCCGGGTTCTCGGCGGTCTTGGCATCGGCAATCTTGCGCGCCAGGCGTGCGCCTTCGACGTTCAGCTCATAGGCCAGTTCTTCCATGCCGTAGTCGGCCATGGAAATCCGCGTGGCATTGAAGGTATTGGTTTCGAGGATGTCGGCGCCGGCATCCAGATAAGCCTTTTCGATCCCGCCGATCACGTCGGGGCGGGTGATCACCAGCAAGTCGTTGTTGCCCTTGACGTCGCTGGGCCAGTCGGCGAAACGTTTGCCACGGTAGTCGTGTTCTTCCAGTTTATAGCTCTGGATCATCGTGCCCATGCCGCCGTCGAGGATCAGGATGCGTTCCTTGAGGGCGTGGTGAAGAGCTTGCAGACGAGCGCTACGATCGGACATGGGACTACTCTGGTCAGGCATTACGGAGGGCGTGGATCATAGCAAACCTGTGCGGATTTGGAGCATGCCTGGGTTTTGCATGAATATCGTTCATGTTGCCGGCAGGCATGGCCCGGTAGAATCACCGGCAATTTTTCAGCGTACCCCTTGAATCGGGACCGATCCATGTTACTTCGTTCACTCGTCGGCGCCGCATTGGCCTTGCTCGCCAGCACCGTCCACGCCCAGAGTCCCGTTCCTGCAATCTCCTACACCCGCGATATCCAGCCGATTTTCACCGAGAAGTGCGTGGCCTGCCATGCGTGCTACGACTCCGCCTGCCAGTTGAACCTGGGCAGTGGCGAAGGTGCGGCGCGGGGCGCGAGCAAAGTACCGGTCTACGATGGCGAACGCAGCCAGGCAACCAAGCCGACCCGTCTGTTCTATGACGCCTTCGGCAAGGCCGCCTGGCAGCGCGAAGGGTTCAGTTCGGTGCTGGATGCCCAGGGCAGTCAGGCTGCCTTGATGGCGCGCATGCTGGAGCTGGGACATCGTCGCACGCCCTTGCAGCCCAATGGCAAGCTGCCCGACGACATTGTGCTGGGCCTAAATCGTGAAAACATGTGCCCCTTGCCGGGGGAGTTCGACGCCTATGCCGGCGCCCATCCCAATGAAGGCATGCCGCTGGCGGTCACCGGGCTGACCGACCAGCAATACCAGACACTGCAACGCTGGCTGGCCTCCGGGGCGCCCATCGACGAGCAAGGCGTGGCACCCAGTACCCGCGAAGCGGCGCAGGTGCTGCAATGGGAAAACCTGCTCAACGCCCCCGGCGCCCGCGAAAGCCTGGTGGCGCGCTGGCTGTTCGAGCACCTGTTTATCGCCCATCTGTACTTCGAGGGCGGTGAGCCGGGGCATTTCTTTCAGTGGGTGCGCTCGCGCACGCCCAGCGGCCAACCGATTGACCTGATCAACACCCGTCGCCCCAACGACGACCCGGGCACGCGGATTTACTACCGTTTGTGGCCGATCCAGGGCGTGATCGTGCATAAAACCCACATCACCTATCCGCTCAGCGCGCAGAAAATGGCGCGGATCAAAGCTTTGTTCTATGGCAGCGACTGGCAGGTCAGCGCGTTACCGGGCTACGGCCCAGGGCGGCGTGCCAACCCGTTCGAGACCTTTGAGGCGATCCCGGCCCAGGCGCGCTATCAGTTCATGTTGGATAACGCCGAATACTTCGTGCGTACCTTTATTCGCGGGCCGGTGTGCCGTGGGCAGATCGCCACGGACGTGATCCGCGATAACTTCTGGGCTTTGTTCCAGGCCCCGGACCATGACCTGTACATCACCGATGCGCGCTATCGCGGCCAAGCCACACCGTTGCTGGCGATGCCGGGGCAGAACGATGACGTGGGCAGCGTGCTTAGCCTGTGGCTCAAATACCGCGACAAACGCAACCAGTACGAAGCCCTGCGTCGCGACAGCTATGCAGACCTGCCGGCGCCCAGTTGGTCGACCCTGTGGGCCGGCAATGACAATGCGCTGTTGAGCATCTTCCGGCACTTCGACAGTGCGTCGGTCAATAAGGGCCTGATCGGCGAGGTGCCGCAGACGATGTGGCTGTTCGATTACCCGTTGCTGGAGCGCACCTATTACCAGTTGGTGGTCAATTTCGATGTGTTCGGCAATGTCTCGCACCAGGCCCAGACTCGCCTGTATTTCGACCTGATCCGCAATGGCGCCGAGCAGAACTTCCTGCGCTTGATGCCGGCGGACTCACGCGAGGACTACCTCGACGACTGGTACCAGAACAGCGGCAAGCTCAAGCTGTGGCTGGACTACGAAGCCATCGACGACGATAAGCCCACTGGCCTGCACTTGGATAAGAAGGACCCGAAACGCGATTTCGCCCAGCAGTTGCTTGCCCGCTACGGCGACTTGAACGTCAGCCCCGACCCGATCAACCGTTGTACCGGTGCGTACTGCTCGCGTGAGGGCATCGATCCGGCGCTGCAGGACGTCGACCAGGCCCTCAGCCGCCTTGCGTCGCGCCCGGCGGCTGGGCTCAAAGTGATCAATCAATTGCCCGAAGCCACGATGCTGCGCGTGGAAATCCCAAGCGGCAAACGTGAGGTCTACAGCCTGTTGCGCAACCGTGCCCACAGTAACGTGGCGTTCCTGCTAGGGGAGGCGTACCGCTACCAGCCGGGGTTGGACACGCTGACGGTCTACCCTGGGGTGCTGAGCAGCTACCCGAACTTTATGTTCAATATTCCCGCCGGGGACGTGCCGGAGTTCGTCTCCCGCATGGAGCAGGCCCAGGACGCCGAGAGCTTTGAGAAGATCGTCGATCGCTGGGGCGTGCGTCGCAGCCATCCGCAGTTCTGGGCGTATTTTCACGACCTGTCGCGCTACCTCCACGAGACCACTCCACTGGAAGAGGGCGTGCTGGACATGAATCGTTATCAAAACCTCTGACCTGCGTGACGGGCTTTTCCGACAAAAATACTAGGACTTTGTAACTCTGTAATGATTTGGCGTAAACTGCCGGCAAGCCTGTGAGGAGTTTCCATGACTGCCATAACCATTACCGACGCCGCCCACGATTACCTGGCCGACCTGCTGTCCAAGCAGAACACCCCGGGCATCGGCATCCGCGTCTTTATCACCCAGCCCGGCACCCAATACGCCGAGACGTGCATTGCCTACTGCAAGCCCGGTGAAGAGAAACCTGAAGACACTGCCCTGGGGCTCAAAAGCTTCACCGCATACATCGATAGCTTCAGCGAAGCGTTTCTCGACGACGCGGTGGTGGACTACGCCACCGACCGTATGGGCGGCCAGTTGACCATCAAGGCGCCGAACGCCAAGGTGCCGAACGTCAACGCCGACAGCCCGGTGAACGAGCGCATCAACTACTACTTGCAAACCGAGATCAACCCAGGACTTGCCAGCCACGGCGGTCAGGTCAGCCTGATCGACGTGGTCGAAGATGGCATCGCTGTGTTGAAGTTCGGCGGCGGCTGCCAAGGCTGCGGCCAGGCCGACGTAACCTTGAAGGAAGGCATCGAGCGCACCTTGCTGGAGCGTATCCCGGAGCTCAAGGGTGTGCGTGACGTGACCGACCATACGCAGAAAGAAAACGCCTACTACTGAGTAAGGCGTTCGCTGCGAAAAAAAACGGCGCCCCGTGAGCGCCGTTTTTTTGGTTTAAATTCAGTTGGTTGAGATATTTATCTCATAAATCAGATTAAGTGATGAAAAGGCTTGCCTAAGATTGTAGTGAGTCAGCGTGGCCTTCAACTACTGGAAGTCCCTATCGGGGGCAAGCCCCCTCCCACATGAAGCAACCTCACGGCGTCCAGTGAACGCGGTCTACTGTGGGAGGGGGCTTGCCCCCGATAGCGCCGGATCAGCAACTAAGCCGCCAACTGATACGCCTCTATAAAAATAAACTAAATCAAAAGCTTATATCTAATTGATAAAGTTATTTATCAAGTTCGATAAAGGTGCGCATGCCCCGCCCGATACAACGAGGATTCACTGAAACCGTCACTGGCCAACACCCGACCCACTAAAATCAACGCCGTGCGTCGAAACCCTTTGGCGACGACTTTCCCGGCAATATCCCCCAGCGTCCCTGTCACCCAATCCTGATCCGGCCAGGTCGCGCGATGCACCACGGCGATCGGGCAATCCGCACCGTAGTGTGGGAGCAGTTCGGCGACGATCTTTTCCAGATGGTTGACCCCCAGGTGAATCGCCATGGTGGTGCCATGTCGAGCCAGGCTGGCGAAGTCTTCGCCGGCGGGCATGGGGGTCTTGTCGGCGTAGCGCGTCAGGATCACGCTCTGGGCGATGTCCGGCAGGGTCAGTTCGGTTTCCAGCAAGGCCGCGCAAGCGGCAACGGCAGTCACGCCGGGGATGATCTGGAATGGGATGCCCAGTTCACGCAAGCAGCGAATCTGCTCGCCGATGGCTCCATACAGGCTCGGGTCGCCGGAGTGGACTCGCGCCACATCGAAGCCATTGGCGTGGGCGGTCTGGATCAATTCGATGATCTGTTCCAAGTGCAGCTCAGCGCTGTTGACCACCTGTAAGGCTTGATGGCCCTCCAGCACCGCCGCCGGCACCAGTGACCCCGCGTAGATAATCACCGGGCAACTGCGGATCAACCGCTGGCCTTTGACAGTGATCAATTCCGGGTCGCCGGGGCCGGCGCCGATAAAGTAGACGGTCATGGAGCGTTCCTGTGAAAAAACGGGCGAGCATGAAGATTGTTCATGATCGGGGAGGGCGATTATCGGGTTTTTAACCCGTGCAGGCCAATGCCACGGTGGCACGGGCGTTTTTGCGGCGGGTGATCAGCAGTCTGGCAGGGGCTGCGTCGAGCTGTTCGGCCGCTGCCAGCGCGGCGCTTTCGGCAATGCCGTAACAGCCGGTGTGGGCAAAAGCCACGGCAGATTTGTGGCTCAGCCGACCTTCATGTGCCGCCAGGTGCTGGGCGTTAAAGCAGCACAAGGGCAGGTCCAGGGCTGTGGCCAACGCCAGCAGCCCTGGTTCAGCGTGTTTCAGATCGATACTCGCCAGTGCAGTGAGCTGCCGGCGCTCGACGCCTGCTTCGGCCAATGCCTCATCCAGCAGCGCCAACAGGCTGTGAACCTCACAACCTCGCTGGCAGCCCAGACCGGCGACGAGGCTCATGCCGCGTAATGACTGTCGCGGTTACGCCGGAACAACCACGCGCTGATCAGGCCCAGGGCCAGCCAGAACGCTATGTTGGTCAGCTGCGAAGCGATTTTGAACTGCGCTTCCAGCGCCTCCGGCGCCAGCATCGAATGCACTGCTGGCTGTGGCGCGCCAATCACATGGGGCACTACAAGGATGGCCACGCCAAGGACTTTGAGCAGCGCGTTGCGACCGAACACCAGCAGGGCGATACCGGCCGCGGTGGACGCGGCGGTGCCGATCCACCAGGCCTGACGCAGCGCCAGGTCAGCCGCTGCGGTGCCCGGCAGTTCCGGCGGCAGGCCCAGGGTGGGTGCCAGCACGAAAGTCGCATAACCGGCCAAGCCCCACAGCAGGCCCTGAGCCGTGCGGGTCGGGGCGCGCAGGGTGTAGAGACCGGCCAGCATCAAGGCAAAACCGACGGCCACTACCAGGTTGCCGGCGGTGGTCGACAGCACGCGCTGCCAGCCATCTTCCGGCTCCCAGGCTTCTGCGTCGTGGGTGTGCGCGGCGGTGCCGGTGGCGTGTTCATGGGCTGCCGGTGCCTGCTCGAAGGTCTCGGCCTGCAAAATCAGCGGTGCCACCCAGAAGCTTTGCAGCAGGGTCAGCAGCAGGGCGGCCAGCAGGCCGGTGAATCCTGCGGTTTGCGCAATACGCTTAATCATCTCGGCAGGTCTCAGTGGCACGGGAACGCGGCGCTGTGGCGGGTATCGTGGGCGGCGTTATGCACCGCCTCGATGTGCGAAAAGCCGGCGAAATACACCAGGCACGCGCCGAGGATCGACGCACCGATGGCGGCGGTCAGGCGTTGGCTCAGGGTAGTGGTGCCGCTGGTGGCGGGCGAAGTGCTGCTGATGATCGACATGGCGCGTCCCTTTCAGGTGTCTGGGGTGGGGACGTGCGCATAAAAACCCCGCGAGCCGGGCCCGCAGGGTTTGAACAGCGCCCGCCCACCGCGGGTTTGTTATCTGATTTTTTCGGGCCGGTCTCCGGGCTTGCGAGGGGGTTCTGCCAAGAACCCTTAAAGCGTCGCCTTCCCATGCTCAAGCACAGTGGCCGTGACGCTTCGCTCGCTTACCGTTGCGGGGGCAGCACCGGACTGACCATCGCAAGATGGCGCACCGGTTTCCCGTTTCACCCTGTGAAGGGCACCCGAAACAAGGCCTGTAGGAAAGCATGCAGAGCAGCGGTAGTCAAATTCACCATCCCCCTGTAGCCTTGCACCTTCGAGGTTCTTCGGCCCAGGTCGAAGCTAAGAAGGGAACGCGGTCCAAGCCGCGGCTGCCCCCGCAACTGTGAAGGGTTCAGTTGACTGCCATGCCACTGCCATCAGGCGGGAAGGCGCAGTCAGCGCCGGTCTTGCGACCCGAACGCCCCAAGCCAGGAGACCTGCCTCGTCACCGATTTTTTAATTCAACCGGGCGGGGTGATCCGGTGACGAAATCCGCTGCTGCGCGCCTGCGCAGGGCCTATCGTCCCGTATGCCCGCCCCCAAGGGCATCCGATGAAAACACTGGCCAAACTTCCCGTCACCATCGTTACCGGCTTCCTCGGCTCGGGCAAAACCACGTTGCTGCGCCATATGCTCGACAACGCTCAGGGCCGTCGCATTGCGGTGATCGTCAACGAGTTCGGCGAGTTGGGCATCGACGGCGAGATCCTCAAACAGTGCTCCATCGGCTGCACCGAGGAAGAAGCCAACGGCCGCGTGTACGAGCTGGCCAACGGCTGCCTGTGCTGCACCGTGCAAGAAGAGTTCTTTCCGGTGATGCGCGAATTGGTGGCGCGCCGTGGCGACCTCGACCATATCCTGATCGAAACCTCGGGCCTGGCCCTGCCAAAACCTTTGGTTCAAGCCTTCCAGTGGCCGGAGATCCGCAGCGCCTGCACGGTTGACGCGGTAATCACCGTGGTCGACAGCCCAGCCGTGGCCGCCGGCACTTTTGCTGCGTTCCCGGATCAGGTCGACGCCCAGCGCAAGCTCGACCCGAACCTGGACCACGAATCGCCGCTGCACGAACTGTTCGCCGACCAACTGGCCAGCGCCGACCTGGTGATCCTCAACAAGTGCGACCTGATCAGCCCCGATGACCTGGCCCGTGTGCGCCTGGAAGTCGCCGAAGAACTGCCGCCGGCGGTGAAGATCGTCGAAGCCAGCAGCGGTCGCTTGCCTCTGGAGGTGCTGATCGGCCTGGGCGCAGGCTCTGAGGAACACATCGACGCGCGTCACAGCCATCACGATCATCACCACGAAGGTGAAGACGATCACGACCACGACGCGTTCGACTCCATCTCCATCGATCTGCCACAGGCCGACGAAGCGCTGCTGCTCGACGCCCTGACGCAATTGGTGGTGCAGCACGGCATCCTGCGCGTCAAAGGTTTCGCCGCTATCCCCAACAAACCGATGCGCCTGCTGATCCAGGGCGTGGGTACCCGTTTCGACAAACACTTCGACCGCGCCTGGACGGCCGACGAGCCGCGCACCACGCGCCTGGTGCTGATCGGTCAGGACCTGGACGCCGCCGGCCTCGAAGCGCAACTGCGCGCCGCGCTCAGCGTTTAACCCATGCACCTGCTCAGGACTCAGCCCGGCGGTTTTGTCGCGGACGACAATATCGCCGACCTTGGCCAGACGCCCGCCGAACTGGTGGTCCTGTGCAGTGGCGATTCCAGCTTGGCGCTACTGGCCGAAGCAGCCCGGCAACTGCCCGACGACTACCCCAGCCTGCGCCTGGCCAACCCCATGCAGGTGCAGAACCATGCCTCGGTGGACCTGTACGTCGACGAGGTACTGCGCCACGCAAAAGTCATTCTGATTTCGCTGCACGGCGGTATCGGTTACTGGCGCTATGGCGTCGAGCGCCTGGTGGAGCTGGCCGAGCGTGGGGTGACGTTGATTCTGGTGCCGGGGGATGATCGCCCGGACCCGGAGCTCAGCGGCCTGAGCACGGTTGACGCCGAACAGCGCGACCGCTTATGGCAGTTCCTGCGCCAGGGCGGGTTGGGCAATGCGCTGGATTTCTATCGCTGCCTGGCCAGCGCTCACCTGGGCCGTGACTATGCCTGGGACGAGCCCCACACCTTGCCGCGCACGGCGATTTATCACCCGTGCCACGCCACCCCACGCTTGAGCGATTGGCAGGCGGATTGGCGCGCCGAGTGGCCGGTGGCGGCGGTGCTGTTCTATCGCTCCCACCTGCAGGCGGCCAATACCGGCTTTATCGATGTGTTCTGCCAGCGTCTGCAAGCGGCGGGGCTTAACCCGTTGCCAATGGCGGTAGCGAGTTTGAAGGAGCCTGGCTGCCTGACGGTGGTCGAGGACCTGCTGGACGAAGTCGGCGCGGCGGTCATTCTCAACACCACCGGCTTTGCTCAATCCAGCCCGGAGGCGCCGCATTTGCGCCCGTTTCGGCGCAATATCCCGGTGATCCAGGCGATCTGCGCCCAGGACAACCAGCCCGGCTGGGCGGCCAGCGAACAGGGCCTGGGGCCCCGCGACCTGGCCATGCACATTGCCTTGCCGGAGCTGGACGGGCGCATCATCAGCCGGCCGATCAGCTTCAAGGATTTGGCCTGGCGCAGCGAGCGCAGCCAGTCCGACGTGGTGTGCTATCGCGCCGCGCCCGAGCGCATGGATTTCGTCGCCGAACTGGCGCGGCGCTGGGTCGAGCTGGCGCGAGTGCCGAATGCGGAAAAACGTATCGCCCTGGTGCTGGCCAACTACCCGACCCGTGACGGTCGCATCGGCAACGGCGTCGGCCTGGACACTCCGGCGGCGGCGCTGAATATCCTGCGCGCGCTGCAAACCGAGGGCTATCCGCTGCCGGATCGACTGCCCGACAGCGGCACGGCGTTGATCCATGAACTGCTCGGTGGCGTGACCAACGACCTCGACACCCTGGACCTGCGCCCTTGCCACCAGAGCCTGGGCCTGGACGAGTACGAGGCGTTGTTCTTGCGCTTGCCCGAAGCCAACCGCCAGGCCGTGTTGCAGCGTTGGGGCGCGCCGCAGCAAGACCCGATGTGCCGCGATGGCCGCCTGATGATCGCCGGCTTGCGCCTGGGCCTGACCTTTGTCGGTATCCAGCCGGCGCGCGGTTATCAGGTGGACGCCAGCGCGGTGTACCACGACCCGGACCTGGTGCCGCCCCATGGCTACCTGGCGTTCTATTTTTGGTTGCGCCATACCTATGGCGCCCATGGCGTGATCCACGTCGGCAAGCACGGCAACCTGGAATGGCTGCCGGGCAAGGGCGTGGGCCTCTCGGAGCACTGCTGGCCGGATGCATTGCTGGGGCCGCTGCCGAACATCTATCCGTTTATCGTCAACGACCCGGGCGAAGGCGCCCAGGCCAAACGTCGTACCCAGGCGGTGATCATCGATCACCTGATGCCACCGCTGACCCGCGCCGAAACCTACGGTCCGCTGCGCGACCTGGAGCTGCTGGCGGACGAGTATTACGAAGCGCAATTGCTCGACCCACGCCGCGCCCGCGAGTTGCAGAAAGACATTCTCAAACTGGTGCGCGAAACCCGCATCGACCAGGAACTGCAGCTGGACGGCGATGCCGATGCCGCGATTTGGCTACCGCGCCTGGACACCTACCTGTGCGACCTCAAGGAATCTCAGATTCGCGACGGCCTGCACATCTTCGGCGAATCGCCCCAGGGCCGTTTGCGCATCGACACATTGCTGGCCTTGCTGCGCATTCCGCGCGGCGACGGGCGTGGCGCGCAATCGAGCCTGCTGCGCGTGTTGGCCAAGGCTTTCGCGCTGGGCTTCGACCCGCTGGACTGCGCCCTGGCCGAACCCTGGACCGGCCGGCGCCCCGAGGTGCTGCAAGGCATTGATAGTCAGCCTTGGCGCACCGCTGGCGATACCCGCGAGCGCCTGGAGCTGTATGCGGCGCAGTTGATCGAGCAAGCCTTGGACGGCCCGCTGGCGGTATTGCAGGCACCGGGCTGGGAAGAGGTGAGTGCGGTGATCGACAACCTGCGCAGCGTCGTCGCGCCGCGCCTGGACGCCTGCGGCCCAGCGGAAATGCGCGGCTTGCTGGATGCGCTGAGCGGTCGCTTCGTGCCGGCGGGGCCCAGCGGTGCGCCGAGTCGCGGGCGCCTGGATGTGCTGCCCACCGGGCGCAATTTCTTCAGCGTGGATGTGCGCAACCTGCCCACCACCACGGCCTGGCGTATCGGCTTCCAGTCGGCCAACCTGATTCTGGAGCGGCACCTGCAAGATCATGGCGATCACCTGCGTCAGCTCGGCCTGTCGGTATGGGGCACCGCTACGATGCGTACCGGCGGCGACGATATCGCCCAGGCCATGGCGCTCATGGGCGTGCGCCCGGTCTGGGCCACCGGCAGCCAGCGGGTGGACGACTTCGAGATCCTGCCGATCAGCCTGCTGGACCGCCCGCGCGTCGATGTGACCTTGCGCGTGTCGGGGTTCTTCCGTGATGCCTTCGCCAACCTGATCCGCCTGTTCGACGCGGCGGTGCAGGCGGTGGCAGCGCTGGACGAACCGGACGATATGAACCCGCTGGCCGCCAAGGTGCGCAGCGAGCGTGAGGCATTGCGTCAATCCGGGCTGGACGACGACGCGGCAGCCAAGCAGGCCGGTTGGCGCATCTTCGGTGCCAAGCCGGGGGCCTATGGTGCGGGGGTGCAGGGCGCGATTGATGGGCGTTTGTGGCAAAGCCGTGCGGACCTGGCCGAGGTCTACCTGAACTGGGGTGGCTACGCCTATGGCGGGTCCGACGAGGGCACCGCTGCCCGCGAGCAATTCGCCCAGCGCCTGAGCCAGGTGCAGGCGGTGGTGCAGAACCAGGACAATCGCGAACACGACCTGCTTGATTCCAATGACTATTACCAGTTCCAGGGCGGCATGCTCGCCGCTGTGGAAACCCTGAGCGGCGACAAGGCCGCCAGCTACCACGGTGACCACAGCCAGCCGGACCTGCCGAAGATTCGCACCTTGAAGGAAGAGCTGAACCGGGTGATCCGCGCCCGCGCCGCCAACCCCAAGTGGATCGAAGGGGTGAAGCGTCATGGCTATAAAGGCGCGTTCGAGATGGCGGCCACCGTGGACAATCTGTTCGCCTTCGACGCCACCACGGCGCTGATTGACGATCATCAATATGCCTTGCTTGCCGATGCCTACCTGCTCGACCCCGACACCCGGGCGTTCGTGCAGCAACACAACCCCGACGCATTGCGCGACATGACCGAGCGCATGCTCGAAGCCCAGCAGCGCGGCCTCTGGCAGGCGCCAGGTGCTTACCGTGACGCCTTGGAAAACCTGTTGCTGGATATAGAAGAAGACAGTCAATGACCGATATTCCCCATTTCCCGCTGTCCGCCGTGGTCGGCGCCGATGACCTGAAACTGGCGCTGTGCCTGGCGGCTATCGATCCCAAGATCGGCGGCGTGCTGATCGAAGGTCCGCGCGGCATGGCCAAGTCCACCCTGGCCCGTGGCCTGGCCGATCTGTTGGCCAGCGGTCAATTCGTGACGTTGCCGCTGGGGGCCGCCGAAGAACGCTTGGTGGGCACCCTGGATCTGGACGCCGCGCTGGGCGAGGGGCGTGCGCAGTTTTCCCCGGGCGTGTTGGCCAAGGCCGATGGCGGTGTGCTGTATGTGGATGAAGTGAATTTGCTGCCCGATCATCTGGTGGATCTGCTGCTGGACGTGGCCGCCAGTGGCACCAACCTGATCGAGCGCGACGGCATTTCCCACCGCCATTCGGCGCGCTTTGTACTGGTCGGCACCATGAACCCGGAGGAGGGCGAGTTGCGCCCTCAACTGCTGGACCGCTTCGGCTTCAATGTGGCGTTAAGCGGGCACACCTTGCCGGCCGAGCGCGGGCAGATCCTCCGGCGCCGCCTGGATTTCGACAGCAATCCCGCCGCCTTTTGCACCGAGTGGGCCGAACAGCAGGCAGCGTTGCGCGAGCGCTGCACTCAGGCGCGGGCGCGGTTGGACAGTATCGAGCTGGATGATCAGGCCCTGGCGCAGATTACCGAGCGCTGCTTTGCCGCTGGTGTCGATGGTTTGCGTGCTGACCTGGTCTGGCTGCGCGGCGCCCGGGCCCATGCGGCGTGGCGGGGCGCGAATGAGATTGCCGAGGAAGACATCGAAGCCGTCGCGGAACTTGCCTTGCGCCATCGTCGCCAGGAGCCATCTCCACCGGTCAGCCCGCCCAGCCAGGCACAGTCGCCGAAACCTTCGGACAGCTCGCCCGCTCAAGGCCAATGGGGCGATATGCCCGCGCCGGCCCTGCCCATCGGCGCTCGCCGAGACGTGCCCGCCTGGCCAAAAAAGCCCTAGGCATCCGCCCCCGACCTGACGCGGGGACGGATGCCCGCCCCAAGGTCGGGCGACTGGACAATGGCAGGCAAGGCAAGGCGCGCAGTGCCCGGCAGGGTTCGATCAACTGGCCCGGTACTTTGCTCGGCGGCCGGCCGCATTCCCGTGAAGACCTGTGCTACCACCTGCGCAGCCGCGCGGCCCACGAGTTGTGGCTGGTGATCGTCGATGCGTCGGCGTCCACCCGGCGGCATCGTGCATTAACCGACGCTAAGGGGTTGCTCGCCCAGCTCTTTGACGACGCCTACCGGCAACGCGCACGCATGGCCTTGTTGACCGCCAGCGGCCAGGCGCCGAAGTGGCAGGTTCAGGGGTTGAAAGCAGCCAAAAACCTGGCCGGCTGGCTGGACCAGTTAGGCGCGGGCGGTGGTACACCATTGCTGGCGGCGCTGGCGGAGGCCGGGCATTGGCTGGCGGTGAGACGCAAGCGTCATCCCGCTGAGCAACAGCGTTTATTAGTGATCACGGATGGGCGGCTCAAGGACATTGCGGGGTTGCCGCCGTTGGACTGTGCGGGGTTGCTGGTGGATATCGAGCGCGGGCCGATCAGACTGGGGCGGGCCCAGGAGTTGGCGGCTGGGTTGCAGTTGGATTATCGGCATATCGATAAGTTGTAGTGCCGGTGTCGCCGCTATCGGGGGCGAGATCCCACCCACACTCGACAGCATTCCAAAGGGTGTACTCGGTCAAATGTGGGAGGGGGCTTGCCCCCGATGACGCACTCACATACACCACACCCTCCATCAGCCAGCCCCCGGCACATTCGGCCAAAGGTCGGCCACCAGAAACAAGCGCTCGGCTTCCTCCCAATCCCCGCCGTTCCGCACCATGCGCACGAGCAACTGCGCGGGCGCCATCGGATCAAGGTCGGCCAGCCAGGCCTGCATCTGTTCCTCGCTCCACACCTCGTCCGCCGGGTAGTGCGCCGGCGCCAGCCACGCATGGCGGGGCAGGGGTTGCCAGCGTCCGGGCGCGCTGACCGCGACAAAATCCCGCCAATCGCGCTGATGCAACCAACGTCCGCGCAGGTGCTGAGGGTGAGCGCCCGTCGGTGGTTCGGCCAGGCCGGGCCAGGGATAGAGCAAATACCCGCCCAGCCACAAGTGCGCGTCGAACTGCTGAATATCCAGCGCCGCCAAAGCTTCGCGGCTCTCGGCCCGGGCTGAAATCGGCAGTTGATGCTGGGCCAGGTGCGCCAGTTTGCGGTCGAGGCGGTCGTGACAGCCAGGGCCCAGCCATTGTGCGGTGTCCTGGCCGTTGCCGTGCTGCGGGCCGAGATAGAGCTTGATCGCCAATTCCAGGTGATGCACGCCGTCGCGGTCGCGCAGCAGCATGTCCAGCTCACCGAGGGTATGCCCGGCGCGGCGGATCGGCAGGTTGGCGGCCAGCAGTTCCACGCCCGGCGCATGCTGTACGGCAAATTGCCACAAGCGTTCGTAGTACAGCCCCAAGCGCCGCGTGCGCGACAGGCTCAACCAGTGCTGCAAGGTCCGGCTGTCCTGGTCGAGGCTGCGCAGCCAGTGGGCAAGCCGATCCGGCGCTTGCACCCAGTCACTGCCGGCCAGCGGGTGACGCTGCGGCCAGGGCGCGCGGGCTAGCATCGGCGGGGCGAGGATCACCCACGCCAAGTCGCGCACCTCCGGGTGGCGCAGTTGGCGGGGCAGGTTGAGTAGATCGGGGAACACAGTCATGGTCCGAGCATAGCCGTTTAACCGCGCAGAAGGGGGCTGAGAACCGTTGTCATCAAGGCTTCGCGGCGACAAAGGATTTTGCCTGGCGCGGCCTTTCGCCCATAATCGGGGTTTTTCGCCACACCCCAATCCCGCAGGAGCCCCATGGAGCAATTTCGCAATATCGGCATTATCGGTCGCCTGGGCAGTACCCAGGTGCTGGACACCGTCCGCCGGCTTAAGAAGTTTCTGCTCGAGCGCCACCTGCATGTGATCCTCGAAGACACCATCGCCGAAATCCTGCCGGGCCACGGCCTACAGACCTCGTCGCGCAAGATGCTCGGCGAAGTATGTGACATGGTGATTGTGGTCGGCGGCGACGGTAGCCTGCTGGGCGCAGCCCGGGCGCTGGCGCGGCATAACGTGCCGGTGCTGGGGATCAACCGGGGCAGTCTGGGGTTTCTCACCGATATCCGCCCCGATGAGCTGGAAGTCGAAGTGGCCAAGGTGCTCGACGGCCAATACCTGGTGGAAAACCGTTTCCTGCTGCAAGCCGAAGTGCGTCGCCATGGTGAAGCCATCGGTCAGGGCGATGCGCTCAACGATGTGGTACTGCACCCTGGCAAGTCCACCCGCATGATCGAATTCGAGTTGTATATCGACGGCCAGTTCGTGTGCAGCCAGAAAGCCGACGGCCTGATCGTCGCCACGCCCACCGGCTCCACCGCGTATGCGCTGTCCGCCGGCGGCCCGATCATGCACCCCAAGCTCGATGCCATTGTGATCGTGCCGATGTATCCCCATATGTTGTCCAGCCGACCGATTGTGGTCGATGGCAACAGTGAGCTGAAAATCGTGGTGTCCAAAGACATGCAGATCTACCCGCAAGTCTCCTGTGACGGGCAGAACCATTTCACCTGCGCCCCCGGTGACACCATCACCGTGAGCAAAAAGGCACAGAAGTTGCGCTTGATCCACCCGCTGGATCACAACTACTACGAAGTGTGCCGTACCAAGTTGGGCTGGGGCAGCCGCTTGGGGGGTGGAGGCGACTGATGCTCGATCCCGCGCGTAGCTACGACCTGATTGGAGACGTGCACGGATGCGCGCATACCCTTGAGCACTTGCTCGACCAGATGGGTTATCACAAGCAGGCCGGCACCTGGCGCCATCCGTCGCGCATGGCGGTGTTCCTCGGCGATATCATCGACCGTGGCCCACGCATCCGCGAAGCGCTGCATATCGTCCACGACATGGCCGAAGCCGGCCAGGCGCTGTGCATCATGGGCAATCACGAGTTCAATGCCCTGGGCTGGGCCACACCGGCGCCGCCTGGCAGTGGCAAGCAGTACGTGCGCGAGCACACCCCACGGCATGAGCGCTTGATCCACGAGACCTTGACCCAGTTCGAGCAGCATCCGGCCGACTGGCACGACTTCCTCGGCTGGTTCTACGACATGCCGCTGTTTGTCGATGCCGGGCGTTTCCGCGTGGTGCATGCGTGCTGGGACGACAGCTTTATCCAGCCGCTGCGCGCCACATTCCCGGACGGCTGTATCGACCCGCACTTCCTGCAGGCCGCCGCCGTGCCTGGCAGTTTTGCCTGCAATGCCTTTGACCGCCTGTTGCGCGGCACCGATATGCGCCTGCCCGACGGCCTGACGCTGACCGGCGGCGACGGCCTGACGCGCTCGTTCTTCCGCACCAAGTTCTGGGAAGACGACCCCAAGACCTACGGCGACATCGTGTTCCAACCCGATGCGCTGCCCGAGCCGGTGGCGCGCACGCCGTTATCGCCCCATGAAAAGAACTCCCTGCTGCGCTATGGCGCCGACGAGCCGTTACTGTTCGTCGGCCACTACTGGCGCAGTGGCAAACCGGCGCCGATTCGCCCCAACTTGGCCTGTCTGGATTACAGCGCGGTGCTGTATGGCAAGTTGGTGGCCTATCGATTGGACCAGGAAACTCGCTTGGACCCGCATAAGTTCGTGTGGGTCGATGTCGAGCGGCCGGAGGTGATCCTATGAGTACCGTGGCCGTATTACGCTTGCCCCTGAGCGTCGACCTGGGTGGTTTCGTCAAATTGCTGCAACGCATGCAAGTGCCCCATCGCGTGAGTGAAGAGGCCGGTGAGCAAGTGTTGTGGGTGCCGGAAAGCATCAGCGATGACGTGCGCGTGTTGTATCAACGCTTCCCGGCCGGCGATCCAGACCAGCAGTTGGACATTCCCGAACAGGCTCCCGTGACCCGTCCCGGTTTCCTCCAGCAAGTGCGGCATAGCCCGGTGACCGCGTTGGTGCTGCTGGCGAGCCTGGTGGTGGGGGCGTTGACCCTGCTGGGCGACAACCTGCAGGCCATGAGCTGGCTGAGCTTTCTGCCGTTCCGAGTGCTGGGCGACTACATTCAGTTCACCCCTTTGGCCGACAGCCTGGCGTCGGGGCAGTGGTGGCGGTTGGTCACACCGATGCTGTTGCACTTCGGCATTCTGCACCTGGCCATGAATGGCATGTGGTACTGGGAACTGGGCCGGCGCATCGAAGCGCGCCAGGGCAGTATCAACCTGCTTGGGCTGACTCTGCTGTTCAGCCTGGTTTCCAACTACGCGCAATACGCCTACGGCGGCCCGGGCCTGTTCGGCGGGTTGTCCGGCGTGTTGTATGGCCTGCTCGGGCATTGCTGGATCTATCAACTGTTGTCGCCCAACCCGGCCTATCGCCTGCCCCGTGGGGTGCTGGCGATGATGCTGGTGTGGCTGGTGTTGTGCCTGTCGGGGTTGGTCTCGATGATCGGCTTCGGCGAAATCGCCAACGCGGCCCATGTGGGTGGGCTTGTGATCGGTTGCTTCACCGGCCTGCTGGGCGGGCTCTACAGCCGCCGTAAAACGCCAATTAATTAAAGGAAGAGCCTCCATGTCCTCTTTTGCTGAAATGATCGAAAACATCACCCCGGACATCTACCAGAGCCTCAAGCTCGCCGTGGAAATCGGTAAATGGTCCGACGGCCGCAAACTCACCGCCGAGCAGCGCGAACTGTCGTTGCAGGCGATGATCGCCTGGGAAATCCAGAACCTGCCGGAAGACCAGCGCACCGGCTACATGGGCCCGCAGGAATGCCAGTCGAAGTCGACCACCGTCCCGAATATCCTGTTCAAGTCGGACGCGATCCATTGATTGAAATCGGTCGCGGTGCAGTCAGCAAAATGTCGGCGAAACTCGGTGAGCCGACCGTTCAATATGCGTTTCGTCTGGGCGATACCGAAGTGCCGGTCAACCCGTTGATTGGCACCCACGTGCGCCTGGAATACCTCGGTGCCATTCATTGCAGCCATTGCGGGCGCAAGACCAAGACCAGTTTCAGCCAGGGTTATTGCTACCCGTGCATGACCAAACTGGCCCAGTGCGACCTGTGCATCATGAGCCCCGAGCGCTGCCATTACGACGCCGGCACTTGCCGTGATCCGAGCTGGGGCGAGCAGTTCTGCATGACCGACCACGTGGTGTACCTGGCCAATTCCTCCGGGATCAAGGTCGGCATCACCCGCGCCACCCAGCTGCCGACGCGTTGGCTGGATCAGGGCGCCAGTCAAGCGTTACCGATCATGCGCGTGGCTACGCGCCAGCAGTCCGGTTTTGTCGAAGACTTGTTTCGCAGCCAGGTGGCCGATAAGACCAATTGGCGGGCATTGCTCAAGGGCGACGCGGCCAGCGTGAACCTCAAGCAAGTTCGTGACGAGCTGTTCGCCGCCTGTGCCGAGGGCTTGCAGGGGTTGCAGGAACGCTTTGGCCTACAGGCCATCCAAACCATTGCCGACATCGAACCGATCGAAATCCGCTACCCGGTCGAGCAGTATCCGGCCAAGATTGTCAGCTTCAACCTGGACAAGAACCCGATTGCCGAAGGCACGCTGCTGGGGATCAAAGGCCAATACCTGATCTTCGACACCGGCGTTATCAATATTCGCAAGTACACGGCCTACCAGCTCGCCGTGCATCAGTAGAAGGATGCCCACCATGCGCACCGAACAACCCAAGATGATCTACCTCAAGGACTATCAGGCGCCGGACTACCTGATCGACGAGACGCACCTGACCTTCGAGTTGTTCGAGGACCACAGCCTGGTCCACGCGCAGTTGGTGATGCGCCGCAATCCCGAGCGCGGCGCCGGCCTGCCGCCGCTGGTTTTAGATGGCCAGCACCTGGAGCTGTTGAGCGTCAATTTGGGTGACAAGGAACTGACCGAGGCTGACTACCAGCTGACCGACAGCCACCTGACCCTGCACCCGACCCACGACAGCTTCACGCTCGACACCAGCGTGCGCATCCACCCGGAAACCAATACCGCGTTGGAAGGCCTGTACAAATCCGGCGGCATGTTCTGCACCCAATGCGAAGCCGAAGGCTTTCGCAAGATCACCTACTACCTCGACCGCCCGGACGTGATGAGCCGGTTCACCACCACGGTGATCGCCGAACAGCACAGCTACCCGGTGCTGCTCTCCAACGGCAACCCGATTGCCAGCGGCCCCGGTGAAGACGGCCGTCACTGGGCGACCTGGGAAGATCCGTTCAAGAAACCCGCGTACCTGTTCGCCCTGGTGGCCGGCGACCTGTGGTGCGTCGAAGACAGCTTCACCACCATGACCCAGCGGGAAGTGGCGCTGCGCATCTACGTCGAGCCGGAAAATATCGACAAGTGCCAGCACGCCATGACCAGCCTGAAAAAATCCATGCGCTGGGACGAAGAAACCTACGGCCGCGAGTACGACCTCGACATCTTTATGATCGTGGCGGTCAATGACTTCAACATGGGCGCCATGGAGAACAAGGGCCTCAATATCTTCAACTCCAGCGCCGTGCTGGCCCGCGCCGAGACCGCCACCGACGCCGCGCACCAGCGGGTCGAAGCGATTGTCGCCCACGAGTACTTCCACAACTGGTCGGGCAACCGCGTGACCTGCCGCGACTGGTTCCAGTTGTCGCTCAAGGAAGGTTTCACGGTGTTCCGTGACTCGGGCTTCTCCGCCGACATGAACTCGGCCACGGTCAAGCGCATCCAGGATGTGGCCTACCTGCGCACTCACCAGTTCGCCGAAGACGCCGGCCCCATGGCCCACGCCGTGCGCCCGGACAGCTTTATCGAGATTTCCAACTTCTACACCCTGACCGTGTATGAAAAGGGTTCGGAAGTAGTCGGCATGATCCACACCTTGCTCGGGGCCGAAGGCTTCCGCAAAGGCAGTGACCTGTACTTCGAACGCCACGACGGCCAAGCCGTGACCTGCGATGACTTCATCAAGGCCATGGAAGACGCCAACAACGTGGACCTCAGCCAGTTCAAACGCTGGTACAGCCAGGCCGGCACGCCGCGCCTGGCGGTGAGCGAGTCCTACGATGCCGCCGCCCACACCTACAGCCTGACCTTCCGCCAGAGCTGCCCGCCGACTCCGGACAAGATGGAAAAACTGCCCTTCGTGATCCCGGTGGCACTGGGCTTGCTGGACGGCAAGGGCGCCGACCTGCCGTTGCGCCTGGCGGGCGAGGCCGCAGCCGCTGGCACCTCCCGCGTGCTGTCGGTGACGCAAGCCGAGCAGACCTTCACCTTCGTCGATATCCCAGAGCAGCCATTGCCATCGCTGCTGCGCGGCTTCTCGGCGCCGGTGAAGCTGAGCTTCCCCTACAGCCGTGATCAACTGATGTTCCTGATGCAGCACGACAGCGACGGCTTCAACCGTTGGGATGCCGGGCAGCAACTGTCGGTGCAGGTGTTGCAGGAGCTGATCGGCCAGCATCAGGCCGGTCAGCCGCTGCAGTTGGATCAGCGTCTGATTGACGCGCTGCGCACGGTGCTGACGGACGAAACCCTCGACCAGGCCATGGTCGCGGAAATGCTCTCGTTGCCGAGCGAAGCCTATCTCACCGAGATCAGCGATGTGGCGGACGTGGACGCCATCCATGCCGCCCGCGAATTTGCGCGCAAGCAACTGGCCGACCACTTGTTCGACACCCTGTGGCTGCGTTATCAGGCCAATCGCGAATTGTCGCGTCAGACCCCTTATGTGGCCTCGGCCGAACACTTTGCGCGACGCGCCTTGCAGAACATTGCGCTGTCCTACCTGATGCTCAGCGCCAAGTCCGAAGTGCTGGCGGCAACCCTGGAACAGTTCGACGCCTGCGACAACATGACTGAGCGGCTGACGGCGTTGGCGGTGCTGGTCAACTCGCCGTTCGAGGCGGAAAAAGCCCAGGCGCTGGCGGTGTTCGCCGAGAACTTCAAGGACAACCCGCTGGTCATGGACCAGTGGTTCAGCGTGCAGGCGGGCAGCACACTGCCGGGCGGGCTGGCGCGGGTCAAGGCGTTGATGGAGCACCCGGCGTTCACGATCAAAAACCCGAACAAGGTGCGTGCGCTGATCGGCGCCTTTGCCGGGCAGAACCTGATCAACTTCCACGCCGCGGACGGTTCCGGTTACCGCTTCCTGGCGGACCTGGTGATCCAGTTGAACGTCCTCAACCCTCAAATCGCGTCGCGCCAATTGGCACCGCTGACCCGCTGGCGCAAGTACGACAGCGCGCGCCAGGCGCTGATGAAAACCGAGCTGGAGCGCATCCTCGCGTCCGGCGAGTTGTCCAGCGATGTGTACGAAGTGGTCAGCAAGAGCCTGGCGTAAGGGGCCGGCGCGTTGTCATCCCCGTTCGCTCACCCCTTAATGAGATGAGCAGGCTTTTTTTGTGGTGAGCGGGCTTGCCCCGCGCCGGGCTGCGAAGCAGCCCTATCAAAACACCGCAACACCTCAGCAAACCGCAGGCACCTGCTACTGACAAGTTCTGTCAGTAGCAGGTGCTAAACTGCGGCATCTTTTCCCGCCTGAGCCATCAACGTGTCCCGCACCACTCGTTTACTGACCTTGCTGCAGGCTCTGCGTGGGCGCAAGCGCCCTGTCACGGCGGCCGCGCTGGCGGCGCAGCTGGAGGTGTCCGAGCGCACGCTGTACCGCGACATCGCTGAGTTGACCGCACTGGGCGCGCCGATTTTCGGCGAGGCCGGGGTAGGGTACGTGTTGCGCAGCGGCCTGTTCTTGCCGCCCTTGATGCTCAACGCCGAGGAAACCGAGGCGATCGTGCTGGGTTTGCGCTATGTGGATCAGCGTGGCGATGACGTGCTCAGTCGCGCCGCCGCCAACGCCTTGGCGAAAATCGCCGATGTGCTGGACCCTGCCGCTCAAGAAGCCTTGCGTAACCCGACCCTGTTGCCGGGCCCGCCGGGGTTCGGCTATCCGGAGAACCGCGTGCCGCTCAATGTGTTCCGCGAGGCGATCAGCCAGCAGAGCAAGCTGCACATCGATTACGCGGACGCCAGTCAAACCCAGAGCCAGCGCCTGATCTGGCCGCTGGCCCTGGGCTTTCTGAATGAGGTGCGGGTGATCGTCGCCTGGTGCGAGTTACGCGGCGCCTATCGCACTTTTCGCACCGACCGCGTGGCCAGCGCCGAGGCCCGTGGCGAACGCTATCCGGGCCGCCGCAGTGACTGGTTGCGGGCCTGGCGCAAGCTGATGGAACAGGATGACAGCGGCCGTTTCACTCCTGACAAAAACTGACACAACGCAGGCTTAGCATGGCCTTACAAAATCAACCGACAGGAGTTGTGCCATGCCCCTTACCGAACTGGCCCCGGCCATCGCCACCTATATCGAAGCGACCAATAGCCGCGACATCTCGGTGGTGGCCCAATGTTTTGCCGAAGATGCCAACGTGTTTGATGAAGGCCAGCATCAGGTCGGCACCGCCGCCATTGCGCGCTGGATGGAGGACACGGCCCAGCGCTACCAGCCGCGGGTCGAAGTGCTCAACGTGCAGCATCGCACGGGTAAGGTGCTGGTCAGCAACGTGGTAACCGGTAATTTTCCGGGCAGCCCGCTGGAGTTGCGCTACACCTTTCGCTTGAATGAGCAGGGCAAGATTTCACGCCTGGATATTTCCGTGTAGGTCATACTGGCGGGCATGACTTTCGACTCGCCTCTAGCGGCCTACCAACACGCCATCACCCAGCAGGGCTTTGTGACCGACGCCGCCCAGCGCCGCGCGGTCGATGCCCTGCAAGCCTGCCATCAGGCCCTGCATCAGGGCCGCGCGCCGATCAACGGGGTTTACTTATGGGGCCCTGTGGGGCGCGGTAAAACCTGGCTGATGGACCAGTTCTATCAAAGCCTGCGTGTCCCCGCGCGGCGCCAGCATTTTCATCACTTTATGGGCTGGGTGCATCAGCGTCTGTTCCAATTGAGTGGCACACCCGACCCGTTGCAGGCTCTGGCGCATGAACTGAGTCGTGAGGTGCGAGTACTGTGCTTCGATGAATTGTTCGTCAACGATATCGGCGATGCGATCATCCTGGGCCGTTTGTTCCAGGTCATGTTCGAGGCTGGCGTGGTGATGGTCTGCACCTCCAACCAGCCGCCCGATCAGTTGTATGCCGAGGGTTTCAACCGCGAGCGCTTCCTGCCGGGCATCGCCGCACTCAAGCGGCATATGCAGGTGGTGGCGGTGGACGGTGAAGAGGATCACCGTCTGCACCCCGGCGTCGGCCTGCAGCGTTACCGGGTCAACCAGCCGGAGGCGCTGGCCGAGGTATTTGGGCGTCTGGCCGACGGGCAGGCGGTGGTCAGTGGGCCGATTGACGTCGGGCATCGCCGCATCGTCGCGGTGCGCGCCAGCGACCGTGTGCTGTGGTGCCGTTACGCCGATCTGTGCGAACAACCCTTGGCGGCGATGGACTTTATGCTGCTGTGCGATCGCTACCGCGCGATCCTACTCGGCGAAGTCCCTGAGTTGAGTGCCCGCAAGCGGCCTGGCCGGATTGCCCGTGGCACCGAAGATGCGGCCCAGCGCGTGCTGGCCGGTGATCGCGAACTGCCGGCGTTGTCGGTGCACGATGACAGCGTGCGGCGTTTCATCGCCCTGGTGGATGAATGCTACGACCGCAAGGTGCCGCTGTTCATCGAAGCCCGCGTCCCGTTGGAGCGCCTTTACACCGAGGGCTACCTGGAATTTCCGTTCCGTCGAACTTTGAGCCGCTTACGGGAAATGCAGCTACAGCGTTTCGGCGCGATCCCGTAGGAAAAGCCACCGAAACCGTCCGGCAGACGCTTTTGATGGGTAAAACCTTCGCGCTTTCATGCGCGGATTTGTAGTTAATCTCCTTCATCTGCGGCTGACGCCGTGCGTACAATCGTGCCTCTCAAAGGGAGCTGATTCCCTTGTTGTTGCTATCGAGGACGGAAATGGACACCCCTGACATCCTGGTGCTGCAAGCCAGCTACACCAATCCCGTGCATGCCGAGGCGATCGCCACGTTACTCAACCATTACGCCGAAGACCCCATGGGTGGCGGCCATGGCCTGCCCGCTGACTTGCTGGAGCAACTGCCGGCGGAACTGGCCAAGCGGCCCCATGCATTCAGCGTGCTGGCATTTGTCGGCGGCGAGCCTGCAGGGTTGATCAACTGTTTTGAAGGGTTCTCCACGTTTGCCTGCCGACCGTTGGTTAATGTGCATGATGTGGCGGTGATGGAGCGTTTTCGCGGGTTGGGGTTGAGTCAGAAAATGCTGCAGAAGGTCGAGGAGATCGCCCGCCAGCGTGGCTGCTGCAAGATCACCCTGGAAGTACTTGAAGGCAATGCCGTGGCGCAGGCGGCTTATCGCAAGTTCGGCTTTGATGATGCGGTGTTTGATCCGGCCCATGGCCGCATGCTGTTCTGGAATAAACCGCTGTAATAAAAAAGGCGCCATTGAATGGCGCCAAGTTAACCATTGCCAAAGGAGCGAAATGACAAAGGGATCTGCGGATTAACGCCCGATTAAATTAACCCTTGGGTTGCTGTTCAATACCGGATTGTTCGACAGGCGTGTTCTTCAAGTCTCTACCGTCAGCAGCTGCGGTTTGTTGTTGCAGAGGGCCGTGAGTCTGTTCCTGAATAAAGGCGAAGTTGTTGTAGAACTCCTTCGAGCGCTCTGAACCGCCCTCGGCAAAGGCGGCGGCGGAGGTCAACGTCATCAGGCTGGCGAGCATCAGGGTGGAAAGTTTCATGGTGGTGTTCCCATTAAGTGTGATCGGTATTCGCTCGCTCCCTGATCGAATGGATGGGGCAACTATGGGGGCGGGTCATTAAGTGGGAATTAACCTGAGGCACACCCGAAGTTAACTTTTTTATTAACTTCGGGCGTCGAGCTTAAAGCTTCCAGTCCAGGGCCAAGGTAACCGCGCGAGGGTCGCCCCAGTACACGCCGTTATAGAAACCGACGCGCTCGTAGTACTTTTGATCGAATAGATTGTTGATGTTCAACGATGCCGATAGATGCTCGTCGACTTGGTAGCGCGACATCAGGTTGACCAAGGTGTAAGCCTGCTGCGTGATCTTGTCGCGGGTAGTGATCAGCTCGCCATCGGCATTCCGTTCCCCCGTGGGCCGATTACCGAAATCGTAAATGTCGCTCTGCCAATTCACCGCGCCGCCCACGGTAAGCTTGCGCCATGCGCCTGGCAGGCGATAAGCGCTGGACACCTTCAGCAGGTTCAGGGGCTGGCCGGTGTTGTTGCGTGTGCCCGCGCCGTTCACCGAGTGGGTGTAGGTGTAACCCGCCGTAAGGTTCCAGTCCGGCATGATCTCGCCGGCAACCTCCAGCTCGAAGCCGTTGACCTTGTTGCCTTTGCCGCCGGACTTATAGTACTCCTCGCCGGTGGCCGGGTTCGGCGCCACCGAGTAGTCGCGTTCCGCGACGTTATCCTGGGTGCTCCAGAAATACGCGGCGGCCAGGTTCACGCGCTCATTGAGCACGCTGCCCTTGAGGCCGACTTCATAGTTACTGCCCACCACTGGCTCCAGGTATTTCTTGTTGGCATCCCGCAGGCTTTGCGGTTTGAAGATATCGGTGTAGCTCGCGTAGACGGTGTACTCCGGCGTCAAGTCATAGAGCAGCCCGGCGTAGGGCGTCCACATATCGTTGTGGGTCTGGCGGGTCTTGTCGTTGGCGGTCAGTTGGTTGTTGGCATCGTAGCTCGGGGCCGCGCTTTCCAACTCCCAACTGCCGTAGCGACTGCCCAGTACGGCGTGCAGGCGCTCGGTCAGGCTCAGGCGCGTGGCCAGGTAACCGGCCTTTTGCTGTTTGCTGCTGTGTTCGCCCTTGAGGTCGGTGACCGTGTCGGTGAACTTGGGGATGCCGCCCATGTATTTCCAATCTTCAATGGTGTAGTAGCTGTCATCCAGGCGGCTGCGCATAAACGGCGACACGTCGCGCTGGGCCGCTTCGCCGTAGCCCATCATCAGTGCATGTTCGCGCCCCAGCAGCGCATAACTGCCGGCCAGGTTCAGGTCAACGGCTTCCATTCTCGAAGTGCCGCGCATGTGGCTGGCCCAGGCGCTCATGCCGCTGCGGTCGTCGTTGGGGAACCCCGCGCCGCCGTAGTACACCTTGCCGTCCGTGTCGCTCTGCCGATGGGTATAGGCGGCTTTCAGGTGCCAGTCGCCTGCCAGGCGATGATCCAGGGTCGCGAAGGTGGTTTTGTCGGTCAGCGGCCAGGAGCTCCAGTGCGCCGCCATATTGGTCGAGCGCGGCAGCCTGGCCTTTTCGCCCCGGCTGTTCCAGTAGGGCACGGTGCCCCAGGAGGTGCCCTGAACCTGCTTGTCCTGGTAATCGAACCCCACGGCCAACACGGTATCGTCTGACAGGTCACCTTCAAGAATGCCGTAGCCGACCGAGCGCTGCAGCGCATAGTTATCTCGGAACGACTGGCTGTCGCGGTAAGCCAGCACCGTGCGCCCGCGTAGGCGACCGTCGAACGCCAGCGGACCGCCGACGTCCAGGTAGCTGTAGTAATTGTCATGGCTGGCACCGCTGACGCCGGTTTTCGCCTGCCATTGGGCGGTAGGGCGCTTGCGCACCATGTTCACGGTGGCCGAAGGATCGCCCGCACCGGTGGTCAAGCCCGTTGCACCGCGCACCACTTCGATACGGTCGTAGATGATGGTGTCGGCGTCGGATTTCATATAGCCGAACGTATTGAGCATCCCGTCGATCTGGAAATTGCTGATGCCATAGCCACGGGAAGAGTAGGCCACTCGGTCGGAGTCGTTGTGCTGCACGTTGATGCCGGTGGTCTGGCGCAGCACGTCGGTCAAGGTATTGAGGTTGAAGTCGTCCATCTGCTGGCGAGTGATTACCGAGATCGACTGCGGAGTGTCCTTGACGGACAGGTTCAGGCGCGTGGCGGTGTTCATCGAGCCGGTGGTGTAGGACCCGGTGTGCTCGGTGGTGGCGCCGAGGCCATCCGCGGTGATGCTGGTGGCTTGCAACTCCAGCGGTGTTGGGTCGCTATCGGTTTCAGCCAGCAAGTCAGGACTCAGCAACACACCAAACACGCTGAGCGAAAAGGACATGGAACGGGTGAAAGGCGCGATCATCGCGGAAGACTCCTTGTCGTCTTTGCGGCCTTTTCGGTATGAAAAGGCCATGGCTCAAAGACGAAAGGAGCAGGGCAACTTTAGGCTTAAACGAGAATGATTGTTATCTTTCTGTTACAAGGCCGGTGTTTCCTGTAGCACCACTTCAGTGGCGGCGGCTTTCTTCGGTTTGATCAGGCTGAAGTCGATCAGCGGCTTTTGCTGGCGCTGATAGGGGTCGCCAATCAGCAGCGGGCGCGGTTTGAAGCTGTCACTCACCAGGCTTTTGCTGCGGTCCAACTCAGTGGAGCTCAACCCGGCCAGGTCGGCCCAGGTGTGAATCAACTGTGAGCTGCTGTAGGGCCGCTGCAGGTCGCCGGCAAAATTCCAGCTGTGGCTTTCGCGCCATTTCGGCGAGGCGTAGGCCATGAACGGAATGGTGTACATCGGCGCCGTCGGCTTGCCTTCATTACGGCCCAAAGTGCTGTGGCCGGCGGAGTCGAATACGTCTTCGCCATGGTCCGACAGGTACAGCAGGAAGCCGTTGGGATCGGTCTTGGCGTAGTCCTTGATCAGGCTCGACACCACGAAGTCGTTGTACAGCACCGCATTGTCGTAGCTGTTGTAGGTCGGCAACTGATCGTCGCTGATGCCCGCAGGCACACCTTCACGGTCGGTGAACTTGTCGAAGCTCGGCGGGTAACGGTACTGGTAGCTCATGTGCGTGCCCAGCAGGTGCACCACGATGAACTTACGCTCGGCCGGATCGGCCAGGGCCTTGGAAAACGGTGCTAATACATCGCCGTCGTACTGACGGGCGTTCTGGTTGCGGTTGTTGTTCAAGTACACCTGCTCGTCGGCCTGTTCGGAAAAGGTCGTGAGCATGGTGTTGCGCTTGGTCATGGTCTGCTGGTTGGTGATCCAGTAAGTCTTGTAGCCGGCCTGTTTCATCATGCTGACGATGGATGGCGTCTTGAGGTACAGGTCAGGGTTTTCTTCGTCGGCGAAGGTCAGCACCTGCTGCAACGCCTCGATGGTGTAGGGGCGTGGGGTGATGACATTGTCGAACACGGCCAATTGGTCGCGCAGCTTGTCCAGCTCTGGTGTGGTTGCGCGTGGATAGCCGTACAGGCTCATGCGCTGGCGGTTGGTCGATTCGCCGATGACCAGCACCAGTGTCGACGGCTGGCCGGCGGCGGCGTCCTTGAGGTTGGTCAGCGGCGGGATCTGGCTGGCGCTGTGCAGCATGCCCTGCATGTTGTCCAGTTGTTCGGTGTAACGGCGGTAGGCCACGATCATCTGCCAAGGCACGGCCGGCTCGATGCGGGTTTCGAAGCGGTCGATGCCGTCGGCCAGGGTCTCGCTACGGGCAATCTGCTTGACCAGCGGGTAGCCGACAATGGCCACCAGGATCGCGGTTGCCGCCAGCAACGCCTGGCCGCGCGGCAGGTAGACCGGGCGCACGCGGGTCCATAGGAAGATGGCTAAGGCAGTGTGAGCAATGAACGCCAGTACGATCCACCAGGCGAAGTACTGGGTGAGGTATTCACCGGCTTCGGAGATGTTCGACTCGAACATGATAAAGATGACGCTCTGGGAAAATTCCTGCTGATAAACGAAGAAATATCCCAGACTGGCCATGGAACAGGCCCACAGCACCACGCCGATCACGGCGGCGAGTACACGGGTCTGGCGTGGAAAGACCAGCATCGGCGCGAGCCACAGGGCGCTCATGAAAAAGGCTTGGCGAAACCCGCTGAAACCCGAGGTGCCGCTGAGTTGGATCAGCAGTTGGGTAATACCCGAGAAGTACCAGAAAAACAGGAACAGCCAGCCAAGGCCAGCCCAATCAAAGCCTTTCGCAGACTTAGTGCTGCGTTTGAACGTTGCCATCCGGCGCTCCAACCCAAGAGTTTTCCAGTTGACGCGCAGAGCTGCACGCAACACCGGCCACCCTGGTTTTAAGGGGCGGCCTTTGGGGGCGGGAGTATCGGGATGGGCGTGTGAAAACTTTGTGAGATTTTTGTAGGGGTTATCTTACAAAGCGGTGACAGGGCTTAGCAGAGTGCAGGTTGCGCGCCGGCCGGCTGATCCAGTTGAGCCTGGATGATGTACGAGCGCAGGCGCATGACTTCCTGCTGCAATTGTTCGCGCTCGTCTTTCAACTGACGCAACTCATCGCGACGGATATTGACGTAGAGAGTCTGGGGAGGGCGGGTCATCTGTGCTGTGCTCATTGCTTGCCTCGCAAATAGCCGGTGTGTCGCGGTGTGCCAGAACGCTTGAGTCGAGGTTCTCGGCATCAGTCGGAAGCAATTCTGAATTCTTTTTCACAGCAATGGAACTTTTTTATTTTTGGTGGTCGTGTGACTTTTACCGCGGTGATGGTGAAACGATGGCATCTTTTTTGGCATGAAACTACACGGATCCGCTCTGGACTAACCCTCATTAGCCTCATTGCGCTATAAACTATGTCACACATTTTTTAGTAGTTAGGAGCATCAGCACATGCAACTGGGGATTATCGGACTAGGCCGCATGGGCGGGAATATTGCACGGCGCCTGATGCTCAATGGGCATACCACCGTTGTTTACGACCGTAACGAAGCATTTGTCAAAGGCTTGAGCGAAGAGGGCGCCACTGGCGTTGCCGATCTCAAAGCCCTGGTCGCCGGGCTGCAGCAGCCTCGCGCCGTGTGGGTCATGTTGCCGGCGGGCGACCCCACCGAGAACACCATTCAAGAACTCAGTGAACTGCTGGACAGCGGCGACGTGATCATCGATGGCGGCAACACCAACTACAAGGATGACGTACGCCGCGCCAAGGCCCTGGCGGAAAAAGGTCTGCACTATGTCGACGTCGGCACGTCCGGCGGTGTCTGGGGCCTGGAACGCGGCTATTGCATGATGATTGGCGGCGATACCGAAACCGTGCAGCGTCTGGACCCGATTTTCGCCAGCCTGGCGCCAGGCCTGGGCACCATCCCGCGCACCAAGGACCGTTCCGCCGCCGCCGACCCGCGCGCCGAACACGGTTATATCCACGCTGGGCCGGCCGGTTCCGGGCACTTCGTCAAGATGATCCATAACGGCATCGAATACGGCATGATGCAGGCGTTCGCCGAGGGTTTCGACATTCTCAAAACCAAGAACTCGGAGAACTTGCCCGAAGATCAGCGTTTCGACCTGAATGTGGCCGATATCGCCGAAGTGTGGCGCCGTGGCAGCGTGGTGTCGTCGTGGTTGCTGGACTTGACCGCCGATGCCCTGGCCACCGACCCGAAACTCGACGGCTATTCCGGCTCCGTGGCCGACAGTGGCGAAGGCCGCTGGACCATCGAAGCGGCCATGGAACAAGCCGTGCCGGTGCCGGTGCTGTCCACCTCGTTGTTCGCCCGTTTCCGCTCGCGCCAGCAGAGCACTTACGGTGACAAGATGCTGTCGGCGATGCGCTTCGGCTTCGGTGGTCACGTGGAGACTTCCAAAAAATGACGGCTAACGGCAAAAAACTGAAGGCCGAACCCGCTCCACCTACCACTTTGTTCCTGTTTGGCGCCCATGGCGACTTGGTCAAGCGCCTGCTGATGCCGGCGCTGTACAACCTCAGTCGCGACGGGTTGATGGGCGACGGCTTGCGCATCGTCGGGGTGGACCACAACGCCATCAGCGATGCCGACTTCGCCAAGAAACTCGAAGATTTCATTCGCACCGAAGCCGCGAGCAAGGTCAAAGGCAATGCCGAGAACGCGCTGGACCCGCAGTTGTGGGCTCAGTTGGCCAAAGGCATCAGCTACGTCGAGGGCGACTTCCTCGACGACAGCACCTACACCGACATCGGCAAGAAAATCGCCGAGAGCGGCACCGGCAATGCGGTGTTCTACTTGGCCACCGCGCCGCGTTTTTTCAGCGAGGTGGTGCAGCGGTTGGGCAGCGCGGGCTTGTTGACGGAAACTGACCACGGTTTCCGTCGCGTGGTCATCGAAAAACCGTTCGGTTCCGATCTGGCCACCGCCGAAGCGTTGAACGCGTGCCTGCTCAAGGTGATGAGCGAGAAGCAGATCTACCGCATCGACCATTACCTGGGCAAAGAAACGGTACAGAACATCCTGATCAGCCGTTTCTCCAACGTGCTGTTCGAAGCGTTCTGGAACAATCACTACATCGATCATGTGCAAATCACCGCCGCCGAAACCGTCGGCGTGGAGACGCGGGGTAATTTCTTCGAAAAGACCGGCACGTTGCGGGATATGGTGCCCAACCACCTGTTCCAGCTGTTGGCCATGGTCGCCATGGAGCCGCCAGCGGCATTCGGCGCCGACGCGGTGCGCGGGGAAAAGGCCAAGGTGATTGGCGCGGTGCGCCCCTGGTCCCTGGAAGATGCACGGGCCAACTCGGTACGAGGCCAGTACACCGCTGGCGAGATCGGCGGCAAGGCATTGCCGGGTTACCGCGAAGAGGCCAACGTCGCGCCGGACAGCAGCACCGAGACCTTTGTGGCGCTCAAGGTGATGATCGACAACTGGCGCTGGGTCGGCGTGCCGTTCTACCTGCGCACCGGCAAGCGCATGAGTGTGCGCGATACCGAAATCGTGATCTGCTTCAAGCCGGCCCCCTATGCGCAGTTCCGCGACACCGACGTAGATGAACTCAAGCCTACCTACCTGAAAATCCAGATCCAGCCGAATGAAGGCATGTGGTTCGACCTGTTGGCGAAAAAGCCTGGGCCGACCCTGGATATGGCCAATATCCAACTGGGTTTCGCCTACAAGGACTTTTTCGAGATGCAACCGTCGACGGGGTACGAAACCCTGATCTACGACTGCATGACCGGCGACCAGACCTTGTTTCAGCGCGCCGACAACATCGAGAACGGCTGGCGCGCGGTGCAGCCATTCCTCGATGCGTGGAAGGAAGATGATGGCATCCAGACTTACAAGGCAGGTGAAGATGGTCCGGCGGCGGCTGACACGCTGCTGGCCCGGGATGGTCGTACCTGGCACACACTCGGATGAGTGATGCCGCGATCCAACCCATCCGTTTTATCCTCAGCGACGTGGATGGCACGTTGCTGCATCCTGACCACAGCCTCAGCCAACGCACGGCCGATGCGGTTCGTGCCTTGCGTGACGCCGGTGTGCTGTTCAGCCTGGCCAGCGGGCGACCGCCCAAGGCCATGTTGCACCTGATTGAAACGTTCGGTATCGATGTTCCGGTGGCGGGCTTCAATGGCGGTACGTTGATCCATCCGGACGGCAGGGTTTTGATAGCTCATCACCTGCCTGCTGAAGCCGCGCTGATCGCCTTGGCGCTGTTTTCGGCCGAGCCGGAGGTGGAAGTCTGGATGTTTGCCGATGGCGATTGGCTGCGCCGTGGTTCGCCCGGCCCGATGGAACCGCGGGAAACCGCTGGGCTGGGCTATGGGCCGCAGGTGGTGGAGAGTTTTGAGCCCTATCTGGATCGGGTCGACAAGATTGTCGCTGCCAGCCTTAACACGCAACTGCTGGTTGAACTGGAGGCACGTTTGCACCCCAAGGTCGAGGGGCTGGCGCAGGTCTCGCGGTCGCAGCCGGTTTATCTGGATGTGACGGCCATGTTGGCCAATAAAGGCGAGGCGTTAAAAACGTTGGCCGAGCATCTGGGCGTGGCGCTTGAGCACACTGCGGCCATCGGTGATGGCGGCAATGACCCGGCGATGTTTGAGGTGGCCGGGCTGGCGATTGCCATGGGCCAGGCGGAAGAAACCGTCAAACGTCGCGCCAATGTGGTTACGGGCACTAATATTGAAGACGGTGCCGCAGAAGCTTTCGAGCGGTTTATTCTGCCGTCACACGCAATACGCTAAGTTCGACGGCACAACTTACGATCACGGTTTGTACGGATCGAAAGTTGTGCCGTCGATTTATTTACTTAGGCATTGCCCAGGATTGCAACTGATAGCCGCTTTTATCCAGTTCGGCACGCGCCTGCAACAGCAGGTTTTCCAATTGCGCGGGATCGGTGTAGGCACTCGACGAGAGTTGCTTGCGGCCGATGCGGTTGTTGGTGCGGTCGACGACGCTGAGGCTGAGGGCGCCATTGCCATCGTGCCAGGCCACGCACTGAAAGGGCTGGAAGGCACGGTCTGCGATCAAAAGAGCTTCGTTGATGCGGAGCGGGGCGTTCATTGGGGTCTCTCTCTAAATGCCCAATCAAATGAGTGCCGTCGGTTGGGCGAGCCAGGCGGCGAGTTACTTGTACTGATGCGCGATGGCGGGGTGCGGGTCACATGTTAGAGCAACAAATTTCAACTTTCCGTGATTGAGGTCATGTAAGCGCCTGTTTTGAAAGCTGATTGAAAGTTTCAACAGTCGGCAACTTTTTAATCGCTGAAGCAAGAAGATGGCTTTTTGCCCCGACTTATAGCGAAACGGTACAAGGCGCGCGTCAATATCTTGCTAGGGTTAGCACCAGTCGTTACAACTGGTTGTTTCTAAATAACTTTAACGATTTTTGACGCCAAGGATCAGTCATGGGTGTGCCTCTCGTCCAACGCCGTTTGCTTGTGGTCGATCCGTGCGATGACTGCCATGGGCTGTTGCCCGGGCTGCGTACGGCGGGGTGGGAAGTGGACAGCTGTGCGCTGGAGGACGTGGGGGATCGCTCCTGCGATGTCGGCCTGCTGCGCTTGCAGCCCGAACACCTGAAGAGGCCCGAAGCGGTCAAGGAGCTGATCGGCCGCAGCGGCACTGAATGGATTGCCGTGCTCAGCCAGGATGTACTGCGCTTGCAGAATGTCGGCGACTTCGTTTGCGAGTGGTTTTTCGACTTCCATACGTTGCCGTTTGACGTCTCGCGGGTGCAGGTCACTCTGGGACGCGCATTCGGCATGGCGCGCTTGCGCGGTAAAGGCCACACACCGGTGGATGAGGGGCACGAACTGCTGGGCGATAGCCGGCCCATTCGTGAACTGCGCAAACTATTATCCAAGCTGGCGCCGACGGAGTCCCCCGTCTTGATTCGCGGTGACAGCGGCACTGGCAAGGAGCTGGTGGCCAAGACCCTGCATCGTCAGTCCCAGCGCCATGCCAAGCCTTTCGTGGCGATCAACTGCGGTGCCATCCCTGAACACCTGATCCAGTCCGAACTGTTCGGCCATGAGAAAGGTGCGTTTACCGGCGCGCACCAGCGCAAGATCGGGCGTATCGAAGCGGCAAACGGCGGCACGCTGTTTCTCGATGAGATCGGCGACCTGCCGATGGAGCTGCAGGCCAACCTGCTGCGGTTTTTGCAGGAGAAGCACATCGAGCGCGTCGGCGGCAGCCAGCCGATCCCGGTGGATGTACGTGTGCTGGCGGCGACCCACGTCAATCTTGAAGCGGCGGTGGCCAAGGGCGCCTTCCGCGAGGATTTGTACTACCGCCTCAATGTGCTGCAGGTGGTCACCGCGCCGTTGCGCGAGCGCCATGGTGACGTGGCGATGTTGGCCAACCACTTTGCGCGTTTCTACAGCCAGGAAACCGGACGCCGCCCGCGCAGTTTCAGCGAAGATGCCCTGGCGGCCATGGCGCAGCATCCGTGGCCCGGCAATGTGCGCGAGTTGGCCAACCGCGTGCGCCGTGGCCTAGTGCTCGCCGAAGGGCGCCAGATCGAAGCCGTTGATCTGGGATTGCAGAGCGAGCAGGCAATCGCGCCACCCTTGGCTACACTCGAAGACTACAAGCACCGTGCCGAACGTCAGGCGCTGTGCGATGTGCTCAACCGTCATAGCGACAACTTGAGTGTCGCTGCCCGTGTGCTCGGCGTGTCCCGGCCTACGTTCTATCGGTTGCTGCACAAACACCAGATCCGCTAGGGCGGGTAAACCGAAAAGCCCCGCAACGACCCTTATCGTTGCGGGGCTTTTCCTTGTGCATCTGGTTAGAAGTAGTAAGGGAATTTCAGGCTGAAGGTGAAGTCCGGCGCGTCGTCGGTCATACCGATCGCCAGGTTCGGCACGATCGTCAGGTTATCCGAGGCGGCAATGGTCATGCCCACGTTGAAGTAGCCGGCGTTGGCATCGCTGGAGACCACCGATTGCCAGTCCCCGCCATTGGGTTTGAGGCGACTTTTACGCTGGACCAGGTCAGACACCGAAAACGACATACTCATTTTCTCATTCAGCGCGAACGCTACGCCCATGCCGACCTGGAAGCTGTCACCCAGGCTGACCTTGCCGCCGACCTTCTGGTTGACGTCGCTGCTGATGTCGTCGAACGAATCTTCGAAGTTGTGGGTGTAGGACAACGAGCCAAACAGCACGGCCGGATCGAAGGTCTTGACCAGGGAGATGCCCGGCGTGATCGACCAGACCCCGTTGCCGGTGGGCAGGCTTTCAGGTACGAACAAGTTGTCGTTGCCGGGTTGGTTGATGAGCTTGATGCCGAACGGTTCCTTGCCCGTCGGCGCCTTGACCCGCACCGACACCACCGCATCCGGCAAGGTGGGGGTCTCGTCGAGGAACTTGTAAGCCACACCGAAGTTGACGTCGCCGATGGTCGGGTCGCGGGTCACCGATGCTTCCGATGTTGCCGTGCCGTTGTTGCCTGCACCGGCTGACTGGTATGTCGATTCGCGGTACACCACCGGCACGTTGACGTCGAACTGCCAGCGGTTGTCGAGGTTGTAGCGGCCGGTCAGGTCCAGGGTCCAGTTGTCCGACTTGATGCGGTCGAGGTTGATATTGCCGAGGAAAATCGAGTCCAGCGCCAGGAACCCATTGAGGGTCAGTTGGCGCGCGTCGTAGCGGGCGTAGGTCACGCCGGTTTCGAAGCTGAACTTGCCATTGCCGAAGAAGCCACTGGCTTCGTTATAAAGGTTGCTGACACTTTGCGCAGGCGCCGAGTCGTCCTTGAGGGACTGCCCATAGGAACTGCCGCCGCCCGCGCCACCGGAGGCCGCAGCGGCGCCAGTGCCGGCCACGGTGGTGCCGCCTTTCTGGAAGTCGGCGGGGGATTTGGCCAGGCGTTTGGGCGCCGGCGTCGCCGGTTGATCCTCGACCTGACGCACTCGCTGTTCCAGCACCGCCAAGGCCTTTTGCTGCACTTCGTAACGTTGCTTGAGTTCCAGGAGTTCTTGCTTGAGTGTTTCGATATCGGCATCTGGCGCGGCATACAACACGGATGCGGGCAAGAGCGTACTTAAACAGACCACCGCACGAAGCGATAACGATCGATGCATGAAATAAGCCGTCCTTTTTTAATGCGTAAGTGTCGAGGGTCAGCGTAGTTCAATAACCGAGCGTACGTAGGCCTTTGAGTTGGTCCAGGTTGCAATTCAACGCCGGGTTGTTCAGCCCGTTATTGCCCATCACGACGTTAAGTTGAGTGATGTTGTTGACGAAGTTGGTATTGCCGGTCAAGACAGTGCCTTGCAGCACAGTGCCACCGCCAATCTGCTGCAGGCTGTTGCCTTGGTTATGGTTGGCCTGGATCGCCATTTGCAGGCCGCCGTTATTGGCCGACACGCTCACTTTGCCGGCCGCGCTGTCACCGGTCACGGTGCCGCCGGCCACCAGTACTTGCCCCGATTGCGCGAGATTGGCCGGCGCCAGGCCGTCCTGACTCACGGTGATCCCGACATTGTTGTACGCGGTGTTGCCGTCGCCGGCCGCGCGCACGCTTTGCGTCACACCCTGGCCGCTGCCCAGACCGGCGCCGCCGACGACATTGCCGGTACCGGTGCTCTGGCCGGTGCCGCTGCCCGCCGAGCCGGTGGTCTGCACATAAAATTGCGGGGTGATCGTGGTTTTATCGACCTGCATGCTGGCTTTGCCGGTGATGCTGTCGCCCATGGCATTGGTCCAGGTGCTGCTCATCACGATACCGAAGCTGATGATGCGCCCCGGCATTACATAACGACCGCGCAGGTCGGCCATTTCCGAGTCTTTCAATTCGATCGGTTTGAAACCCGATGAAGCATAAGCGGGCATTGCGGCTGCCAGACACAAAACCGTCAGCCAACGGGAAGTGTTCATCTTCTGCTCCTGGAGCATCCTGGCCCCTTATGGCGCTTCTTATTAAAAGAAGTCGCTCTGGATAAAACCGAAATCCATCAATTCGGCGTCGCCCACGGGCCTGAACTCATTCAACTGGTTCTTGGCGGTCAGGGGCGTAGGAGGGGCGAGCAAGGCGTTGGTCTTGTCGTAACCCTCACCCAATACGGCGAATACGATGCCATTCCAGCCTTTGACGAAGTCGTCGCGGGTGTAGCGCTTATGGCCCAGCACCGGGTCGCCGATGTAGACCCAGTCTTTGTCGGCACGCTGCATCACCACGAAGTGCTTGTAACCACGGATTTCCAGCAGCACCACGACCGGGATCTTTACGGTCAGCAGGGTTTCCGGCGAGATCTTGTAGCCCCGCGCCCGCATGCCGATGCTTTCCAGGTAGCGCTTCATGTCCAGCATGGAAAAGCCCTGGGTGCGCACCAGGTCCTGATCGGCGTTGATCAGCATGCCTTTGATCACATGGTCTTCGTCGACGTCCAGCCAATAGCCCTGACGCAGGATGGTGGCGAGGGCGGCGGCGCCGCAGCTGAAATCGGTTTTCTGTTCCACCAGGTTGGCGAACCGGCGTTCGCGGATACTCTCGACCTTCTTGTAGATCACTGCACCGCCAGGCATGGCGGAGATCGCCATGGTGCCTGCCCAGGTCGGGCCGGTGAGGAGCATCAGCAGGGTGAGGGTCGCGAGGCGCATGATCGAAGGCCGGGTGGACACTGGAATAGGAAAGGGCCTTGTTGCCAAGGCCCCGTTGGATCAGAAGCGCACGCCGCTGGCGCAGGTGGTGCAACCTTGGCTGATTGACAGGGCGTTGCCGGCCATGTTGCCCTGACCTGCTTGCAGGGTATTGCCTACGTTGCCGGAGTTGCCGTTGACCGAGCTGTCCAGGCTGGCGTTGTTGGACACGTACTGAGGCTTGCCGCCATAGCCATGACCATAGCCGTGGCTGGTTGCGGCGGTGCTGAGGTAGCTGTTGCCAAGGGAGTTTTGCACGGTGCTGGCGGTGGCTACGATGCTTTTGCCATCGGCAGTGACGATCGCCACGCTGTTTGCAGCTTGGTTGGCCTGGCCGGCCTGACCGATGTTACCCACGTTGCCGGAGTTACCGTTAACCGAGCCGTCCAGAGACGCGTTGTTCTGGGTGCCTTTGGTGACGAATGTGTTCAGCACGCTGTTCTGAGTCACGTCGGTCCCACCGAATACGGTGGCAGCATCGCCGCTGGCGCTGGCGATGGCGACACTGTTCTGAGCCTCCTGACCATCGCCGGCTTGCGTGATGTTGCCTACGTTACCGGTGTTGCGGTTGACCGAACCATCGGCGGAGGCGTTGTTTTCTGTCTTAGTGTTGTCGAACCGGTTGCCAACGCTGTTTTGTTCGCCGCTTACTGCAGCGGCAATAGTGCCGGTAGGCTGAGGCGCAGGGTGCCAGCTACCTGCTTGAGCAGCAGCAGCCATGAGTGCGGCGAGAGCGAAAACCAGAGGTTTCAGAGCCATTTGAGGTTTCATGGTGTTTCTCCTTGCTTCTATTAGTTGGTTAAGTGTTGGTACGGTCTTGCGAGTACTACCAAGTCGTTACTTGATAGTGATGCCCAGGGTGTTAGCCATTCGGTTCCCCACCCCGGCACTCTGGTTCACCTGAATCACTCCTCGGCTGCCTGTGAAGGCCTGGTCGCTGGTAACGACCAGGCGGCTGCCAGTGGTGGGGGTGAGCCCTGAGTCGGTTAATTGCGTCGTGTTCTGTTGCAACAAGACGCTGTCGTCGATGCTTTGCGGGCCAGGGTTGAGGCTGATCCGCACGGCGTTAACAGTTTGGTTATTGGCCCCAGCGGCTTGGTTGACGCCCAACATGCCGTTGCCATTGGTAAAAGAAGCGCCCTGAATCGCGGCCTTGGCATTCAGAGACGGATCGACCTGACCGTCGAGCCGTTGGATATTCACCGTGGTGGCCTGGCCGCCGAGCGCGATGGCACGGTTGTTGGCTTGTTGCTGCTGATTGCCTGCCGCTTGGTTGATCGAAAGGTTGCCGCGGTAGTCTTTGCCGCTGTTGTTGATCACAGCGTTGTTGTCGGCCATGGCCGAGGCACTCCCCAGCAGGGCGAGCAAGAGCAAGCTACGGTTCATTATTTGCCCCCCATCATGTTGCCGAGGTTATTCAGAGGGGCCATGCCGCGTTGGATCGAGTTACTGATCTGTCCACCCATGCTGCTGCCGCTGCCATGCCCGGCGGTGGCGCCGGTGCCGAGGGTCGACATGCTGTTCTGCGTGGCATGCACGCCGGTCAACGTGCTATCGATCTGGCTGGCGCGGGCGAAACTTGAACCGCTGCTGACACCGCCGATAGCCAGGTCACTGAGCTCGCCGGTGGCGCCAAGAACTTCTTGGGTGGGATTGGCATTGGCAGTGGTGGGGTAGGGGTCTTTACCGAATGCGGCGCGACCGTACATGTGTGCCTGTACGTTGCGGCCCGTCACGATCACACCATCACCGGCAAAGGTTGGCGCACTGATGCCGAGGCTGAGTACACAGCTGGTCAGCAGTACCTTCATCGAGTGTTGTGTGAGTGTGTTCACGGCGGCATATCCTTATTCTCAGCACTGACCCTAAACAGTGCTGTGAGGGATAGAGCAGATGCCGTGCCGCTTTTTGAATTGTCTTAATATTCAATGGCTTGTGAATAACTGGCGGCGCGTCGACGCTGCCGGTGTCTCAGCGCTGAAACACCTGCCCTTCAAGCGCGTGTAGCCCGCTGTGCCACAAACGATTCACCCCTGTGTATCACCGGCGTAACACCGCGCATGACAAAATCATGAACCCACGGTGTACACGGGCTTCAGGGCAGGCAGGTGTTTCAAAAATGGACACTGCGGGCGCGAACAGGCCCGCATGAATGGGCCGGGCTCAGCCTTTAGGATTTTTACGCGGGATGGAATTGAGAACGGGGTTGCCGTCCTGGTTCTGCGTCAGATAGACCGGCAGTACCTTGGGCAGCGAGGGGATGAGGTTATTGACCTCGGTGAGGTTGTAGATGCCGCCGATTCGAATCGCCCCGGTGCTGGCGTCGGCCAGCATCACCGGTTTGCTCAAGTAGCGGTTGATCAGCGGTAACGCGTCGACCAAGGCCAGGTTGTCGAGGATCAGCTTGCCCTGGCGCCAGGCCAGTGCGCTGTCATTCGGGCTGAACGGCCTCACGCGCGGAGTGGCATCGCCCGCCTGGTAGCTGGCCTGCATGCCCGGAGTCAGGGGCACGCTGCCATGCGTGGCATCGCTGGCGATCTGCACCGAGCCTTCGAGCAGCATCACGCGGACCTGATCGCCGTATTTCCACACATTGAATTGGGTGCCCGTCACGCGCACCTGGCCTTCACCGGCGCGCACCACAAACGGGTGAGCGCTGTCGTGGCTGACACTGAAAAACGCCTCGCCTTTCTTCAGCGTGACGCGGCGCTGATCCTTGTAGTTGCTATAGACCAGTTCGGTGCCCAGGTTCAGCTCTACCTGGCTGCCATCGCTCAAGGTCACCTGACGCAAGCCCTGGGTCGCCTCGAAACGTTCATAGGAATTGGGCAGCCACCCGGCCTGCCACCCGGTGAACGCGGCCAGCGGCAGGGCCGCCAGGCATAGCGCCGCCGCCACGGCATAACGACGTACGCGGGGGCGCGGTTTGAACGCCAATACCGGCGCGGCGGGCGCGGTGCGTGGCAAGTGATCGGCGACGTCCCAGATTTCCAGCATCGCGGCGTATTCAAAGGCATGCAGGGGATGGGCGTCATGCCATTGTTGAAAAGCCTGACGTTCAGCCGGTGTGCAATCACTTGCATGCATGCGCATGCACCAGTGCGCTGCGGCATCGGTGATGGTGTCGTATTCGGCTTCTGAAACAGACTTTTCGGTCATTTACGCGTCCTGATTTCCCACATTCTAACCTCCGCGGGCCGATGGGGAGAACAGCCATCATGGCGATTGCACATCAATTGGAACTTATTCTTATTTGCCAGTACCTAAAAATTTCAGGACACGCGTCCGTTATCCCCACTATGGAGTTCCGTTATGTTGAAGAAAACCTTAGTCGCCCTGTGTGCAACCTCCGCGCTGCTCAGTGCCGGTGCCGCCCTGGCCGATAAGCCGGGCGCAGGCTGGATCACTATCGAAAAGGCCATCGAAGTGGCCAAGACCAAGGCCGGCTACGTTGAAGTCTATGCCGCCGAAGCCGACGATAACGGCTACTGGGAAGTCAAAGGGCGCAAGTCCGACGGCACTGTGTATGAAGCGCGCATCGACGGCGCCTCGGGCAATATCCTGCGTGACCAGAAAGACTGACGTATCGCGCCGGGAGCCGGTTCAGGCTCCCGCATCCAATTCCCTGCCGAGCTGGCTGATCAGGTAAGTCACCGAATCGGCGTTGGCCAAAATCGTATCGATTCGCTTGTTGGCGTCACTCATAAACACCGCCCGCGCATCGTCCAGGGTTCGCGTCCCGGTAGTACTCAACACCTTGTCCTTTTGCGGCGAAGTCCCACGACTGGCTCCAAAGTCTTCCCATTGCTGGGTGAACTCGTCCCACGTTCTGAACAGCATGGTGGCCGGGGTGAGTGTGGAGAGCGCGGTATCGCGCAAGTCGGCCAGATCCGTGTGCATTCGCCTGGCGCCACTGATGTTGAGGTTAATCAGGTCGTGGAACGGCCGCATGCTGTCCAGGTACGCCAGGTCTTCAGTCAAGGACTTGAGGTGGGTGATCTCATGAATCAACGTGGTGGCGCGGGCATGGGCAGAGATGTTGAAGGGTGTCGTGAGGCGATTCTGATAGATGTCCAGCGGCGGATCGAAAAAGCGGTCGACCAGGTAGATTTTCTGTTCCCGGTCCTCGGGTAGCACGAAGGCGAAAGTGTTTTGCGGGCTGTAGCGATGGGTGCCGCAGACGAAGCGCTGGGAGTCCGGGCCGACCAGGGTATGGTTGATCAGCTCATCGAGCACTTCGTCGACGCGTCGCTCAATTCGTTGCACCTGCTCGCCGGTCAGCGTAACCACGCCGAACAACTCACTGAAGAACCGTCCCAGCCGGCTGTCGGGTTCGCGCAGCGGCGCAAAGTGCAGCAGGTTGCGTTTGCAGGTCACCGCGTAATAGGTCGCGACGTTGAGCGCTTCGTCGATGCACTGGGCCTTCCAGCTCGACAGGGCGGCAATTTCGCGCATGCCCACCGCCTCGATATTGATAGCGTCGCGCTCCGCCGCCCAGGTTTGCATTTTGCCCGCGTAGCGGCTCAGGGTTTTGCCGTAGCGCGGGTGATGGCGGTCCAGGTCCAGGGTCCATTCGCCCTGGGCGTTGGCTCGCACATAAGGGCCGTGCTGCTCGTCGCGGCTCAGGCGCCAGCGTTCCCCAGCTTTTCTCACCGAATAGACCTTTCCCGCCAATGGCACGAAATGCGTGCGCGTGTCGTTGTCGGTGTACACGAAGGGTGGCGCGCTGCGCTCCAGGTCGCTCAGGGCAACCTGGTGATTTTCGAAGGTTTGCAAGGCGGTTCGCCCAGGTGCGGTCAGGTCCAGCTCGTCCAGGCTGGCGGCCACGGGGGCAGGGGCATCTAGCCAGTCGTCAAAGGGCAGCGGTTGTTCGCTGGGTGGGGTTGGCGGCAGCCACTGGTCCAGCGCTTTGCGCAACGAGGCCAGTTCGGCCACGCCCGCGACAAAGGTTTTGAGCGAGTGCTGCCAGCGGTGTTCCTGTAAGTCTTCGGCCGATGTTTTGAACAGTTGGTAGCTGCGCCACACCGTCAGCGGGTAGGTCAGTTTGCCGGCCATAAATTGCAGGCCCTTGGGTATGCCCTTGCTCAACAGGCTGGTCACCGCGTCCCAATGGGTCTTGCCTGACGCGCAAAACTGGCCGGCCAGCATCTGCAGCAGCATCTGGGTATTGTCGTCGAACAGTCGGTTGAGCAGGTTGCCGGCGATGGGCGAGTCACCCAAGCGGATGTCCGAGAGATCCGGGCGCCAGCGCTCGTTCAGCAGATTGCGGTACGTGGCTTGATGGGGCGCTTGCAACTGCCCGATCACCCATTCCTGTAGCGCGCCAGGGCTGGTGAATTCGTGCAGGAGCGCCGCCTCGCTGGGGAACTCTTTCAACAAATGTTTGGGGCTGTACGGTGCATACAGCACCAACGGCCCGGACGCGCCGGGCTTGGGGCTGATCAGGTAACAGCCCAATACCTTGGCCTGACTGGCGCCGGCGGTGGCGATCAGCTCCAGCGGGCGGATCATCGCCGTAACCCCATGCACCGCCGCACGGGCCACGGCGTCGGGCATGTCGAAGACTTGCCGAATAAAACCCCAGGCCGTGGCGGACAGCCGTTCAGTGAGGGTTTGTTCATGGGCGTACTGCAACAATTGCCACGGCAGCTGCCGGCAGAAAAGGCGGCGCCGCTCACGCGCGTCGTCGCTCTGCCCCTGGAGCAGGCCGCTCAACACTTGGCGGTACAGCGTTTTCAAATCCAGTTGTCGCACCAATTGCACGATGGCCGCGCCGTCGAGTGTCTCCGGCAGTGGGACGCTGGTGCGCGAGCGCGGGCGGATCGTCTCGGCGCGCAGATCGGGCAGGTGCCGCAACGCGAAGTCCGTCAGCGTCTGGGTGTGGCCTTCAAGGTCGATACGCCCGGGAATCAGCACGTTATCCGGGTTGTACACCTGGCCGGGGAACCGCGCGCCGAGCAGGGTTGAGAGGGTACTGAAGATGTGTTCGCGCATCGGCACGATGCTGTGCAGATAGTCCCGTTCGTCAGGCGCACTGACGCGATATTGCTCAAGCAGCTCGGCCTGCAGGATCTGTTCGTGGGGCCGTGCCATGCCCAGCCAGACTGGCAGGGCTTGTTGGTGGATCAGGGCGCGCGCCAGGGTGATCGACCTGGGCAGATTGGACGGGGTTTGACGCCGGATCAGGCGGTCCATGCAGTCCTGGAAGCGCGTGGCGCTGAGCTCCATCGCCAGCACCTGGTCGATTTCGTCGCGGGTGAAGTCGCTGTAGCTCTGCTGACGGTTGTCCAGCAGGTGTTCGTCGATTCGCTGCAAGGGCCCCAGGCGACAGGCCTGGTGAGGGATGCGCCGCGACACCGGCAGGTTCTCCAGCAGGGGCAGACGCTGCACGGGGTTTTGCAAGCGCTGCTCGAGCCTGTCGCGCAGGGCCTGGATCGACGCGAACGCCTCATAGCCACGCCGTGGGGTCCACAGCAGGGCGGTGCCCGAGTGGATGGGGTCGATACCACCGCGCTCGGTCAGCACAAAGGCATTGGCCAGGGGCTGAGGCTCGGTAGCGGTGCCCAGGAACAGGCTCAGGCTGAACGCATCCGGGATAAACCCATTCAGGCCATGGCGGGTCAGCCGGCTCATGCCGTCGGCATTGAGGGCGCTGTCGAGTAACGCCAGGGCAGGGGGCGGCAGGCTATGGTCCAGGCGCCTCAATTCGGTTTCGCCGCGCAGCCCCTGCAACATGCCCTGGCTCAGGTGCGCCCGGTTATTCTCCAGCAGCAGGTGGGGCAGGGTACGCAGGTCCCGTTGCGCGAACGTGCTGAGCACCTCTTCGATGACGGCGTTGAAACTGTCGATGGTCAGGTTGTGCAACTGGTAGGCCACGCCGGCGCTCTGTTCCGTGTAGAACCAGGTCAGGGTCGACTCGGTGAGCCGATCGGCTTGCCCGGCCAAACGCGCGATAAAGTGCTCGACCATGCTCAATGACGTATGGGGCGCCCGCTCTTCGCGCTCTGCGGCGGGGGTGACATAGGTATTGATATAGACGTGCTCGGCCTTGAGATCGAGCAGACGCTTGGCCAACTCGGTGTCCAGCGCATGGGCGACCAGGCTGCGCAAGGTCGGCTGCCGATTACGTTCCAGCGCCATGGCTGAGGCCACCGCCTGCAAACGTTCCAGGCGCACCTTGGCCTTTTCCGATTGGACGGTGGTAGGGCGGCCATTGCCGCTGGTGATGGGGTGAAGGGTCCAGCGCCCATCGGCCTCCTGCTCCAGCAGCCGCGTGTCGAGCATGCTGCGCACGTCCAGGGCAGTGTCGAGCAGCGCGGCCAGGTCGATCACGCCGTTGCTGCGCCGATAGAGCCCCAAGGCATAGTCCAGATTGTCGGACTGCTTGGTGACAATGTCCTCGATCATTGCCTGGAACACATCGCCCGCGATGGGCTTGCCGGTCACTTGGATATGTTCCATGCCCACGAACGCACTGCGTTCATCCACCGACAGAAAGTGCAGCAGTTCGTCCTCGTGTCCCGCCGTTCTGAGCATCTGCAACAAGGCATCTTTGAGGTCGCTCAGGTTTTTGAGTACCTGCAACCCCCGCGATTGGGTGTAGAGGTAGGCCTGGCTATCGCTGATCATCAGCGTGCTGGCCAGTTCCACATAATGTTGGAACGGGGCATGCACTCGGACCTTTTCTATCCTCAGATGGCTGGCATAGGCGCTACGCGCCGCCTGGTCGGGAAGGAACAGCGCACGCAGGTCCTGGCTTTCCTGGCTGGACAGGACCAGGCCTTGCTGCTTGAACAGCAGGTCGGCGCGAAACTTGTCGCTCATGACCCGGGCAAAAAAACGCAGGCGCGACTGACCGCGGTTGAAATCTTCATTCCAGTAGGTTTGCAGCAGGCTGTTCAACAGCTTCGAGAGGATGCCGCTGGTCTGTTCGACCACACTGTCCCAGCGCTGGTGGTCCTGAGCCCTCTGTTGTGCGGTGTGTGCGCTGTCGTCATGGCCCACATTGAAATACGTGTGAGTCTGGTTCGCCGGCCAGGCTTGCTTGACGTAAAACTGCAGCAGCGCATCGCGCAATGACTCGGAGGCCACCCAGCGACTCTCCTCCATAGGCGTGGGCTGGGTGAAAAAATTCACCCGCGTGTCGCGCTGGTCCAGCCCCGGAAAGTACGAGCGGGCCATGATGCCCAGCAGAGTGTCGAGCATGCCGCGCAGGTCGGTGAGCTTGCGCAGTTCCTCCAGCATCGTCGTGACGTTGTGTTGTTGGCCGGCCAGGATGGTTTGTTCCTGGTCTTGCATCACCGCGCCTGGAATCACCGTGCCCGTTGTCTTCAGGGGTTCTGTGCTGGGCAAGCCGTCGCGTTCGACAATCGCCAGAAATTGCAGGAGTTCGGCGCGCCGGCTTGGCTGCGTCAGGCGTTCATCCACCTCATGGAGCAGCGCGGCGCGGCTGTCGAACAGTTCCAGGCCGCCGTAGGGGGTAAACAGCACCGCTTTGTGGTCATCGGGTGTCGGGCTCATCATGAACACACCCGCCAGGGGCACGGGGGCGTGGTCGGGCCGGTTGACCGACAAGCGTTCGACGTGCATCGGGTAACGCTGCACGCTGGGGTCGATACGCGCGGTATGGGTGGCGTAGTACAGCGTGTGCAGCCAATCGAGGTCCCTGACCGAGAACCCGAGCGCGCGCTCGCGGGGCGTGGGGGTCTTGCGTTTGACGTTTTGCAGGAACTCATCGAAGAAATACGGGGGCGTGAGGTTCGCCATGGTGCGCTCTCCAGCAAGGCGGCGGGATGAGGCTTCACGTTAGGCGGCGCGGCGGCGCGGATGGCGGTAGATAACTGGGGGCGCCCGTTGACAGCAGGCACATGAGGCGTTGTTTAATCGAGCGTCTGGATTCTTGTTGTCTCTTCCAATTCTAAAATCGGAGCTACAGATGTCTGCCCAGTCCCCGATCGTCGACAGTCCCCATACCCTTATCGGCTTCACCGAACTGGTGGCGTTGCTGCACAGGGTGTTCGTCCAGCACGGCACGTCGCCGGAAGTGGCCGCGATCCTTGCGCGCAATTGCGCCAGTGCCGAACGCGACGGCGCCCATAGCCACGGCATCTTCCGTATCCCCGGTTACCTCAGCACCCTGGCCAGCGGCTGGGTCGACGGCAAGGCCATTCCGGTGGTCACGGACGTGGCGTCCGGTTTTGTGCGGGTGGATGCCGGCAATGGGTTCGCCCAGCCGGCACTGGCGGCGGCCCGGCCACTGCTGGTGAGCAAGGCGCGCAGTGCCGGCATCGCCTTGCTGGCGATTCACAATTCTCATCACTTCGCGGCGCTGTGGCCGGATGTCGAGCCGTTCGCCGAAGAGGGGTTGGTGGCGCTGAGCGTGGTCAACAGCATGACCTGCGTGGTGCCCCACGGCGCCGATCGCCCGTTGTTCGGCACCAACCCTATTGCGTTCGCGGCGCCGCGCGCCGACGGCCCGCCGATTGTCTTCGACCTGGCCACCAGCGCCATCGCCCATGGCGACGTGCAGATCGCGGCGCGCAAGGGCGAACGTTTGCCGCCGGGCATGGGGGTGGACAGCCTCGGTCAGCCCACCACCGATCCCAAGGCCGTGCTGGAGGGCGGTGCGCTGTTGCCATTCGGCGGGCACAAAGGCTCGGCGCTGTCGATGATGGTCGAGCTGCTGGCGGCGGCCCTGACCGGCGGGCACTTTTCCTTCGAATTCAACTGGGCCGATCACCCTGGCGCGCGTACGCCATGGACCGGGCAACTGTTGATTGTTATCGACCCGAGCAAAACCGCCGGGCAAAGCTTTGCCGAGCGCAGCCAGGAACTGGTGCGGCAGATGCATGCCGTAGGGTTGCGGCGGTTACCGGGGGATAGGCGCCATCGCACACGGGCGAAGTCGCTGGGGCAGGGGGTTGAAGTGGAACTTCAGGCGTTGAATCAGTTGCGTGACTGGGCCAACTGACATTGAAACGCCGCTGCGTGGCAGCGGCGCGACGGGCGACGTTTAGTTGCGGCGACCCAGCAACAGGCCAACCACCAGGCCGAAGCCCGCCGAGATGGCGACGGTCTGCCACGGGTGGCCACCGATATAGGTTTCGGTCGCATCGACCATCGGTTGGGTGCGCTCACGTACGTTGGTCACGGAGTCCATGGCTTGTTTGAGCTTCAGGGCGACCTGCTCACGCAGGGTTTCTCCTTCTTCGCCCACCAGGTTGGCGCTGCTCTTGAGCAACTTGTCGGACTCTTCGATCAGCGCGGCGAGCTCACTGAAAGCTTGGTCCTTGATTTGGTCGGCGGCGGTTTGCGCGGCGGTTTTGCGGGCCATGGGGTGACTCCTTGCAAGTGAATGTAACAGTGAACAATGGAGTACCCGGCGCCCTTAAAAGTTGCTTTTTTTTTGCTGGGGCGCAGTGCCGGGCAAAATCCGAATCAGGAAATTTCGACCTACAGTGTAAGATGCCACCTATTTGTGCAGCAGGTAATTCAACATGAGCTTCAATCTCGCCAACAAGACCCTCGCCGAACGCGCCGAGCTGGAAGATGAAAAGTCGCGCCTCTACGACCTGTGGCAAACCAATCTGGGCAAGGCCAAGGGCGAAGCCGCGCGGTTGTTCGGCGAGCGCGCCAAGCGCAAGGGCAAATGGGCCGAGTGGGTCCGTGCGGAACTGGACGGCATGTCGCCGCCGGAGTTTTCCAACATGGTGCGCAGCGAAGTCAACAAACTGATGGCAGCAGCTAAGTAAAGCTCGCCACAATCGCTTCGCGGACTTTCAGCAACATCGGATCGAGCTGAGCCTGGGTGCGCCATCCCAGTTCCACCGGGTAGCGCGGCAGCGCCAACGGGCAGCTCAGCACGCGCAGGCCGGTCATCTCGGCAATGGCCTGCGCCGCATGCCCGGGGATGGTGGCAACGGCCTGGCTGCCTTTGAGTAGAAACGGCAGCGCGGCGAAGTGGCTGGTGGAGGCGCACACATGGCGGCTCAGCCCCTGTGCTGCCAGCCCCTCGTCGGTGATCCCGATAAACCCGCCGGACGACACCAGCACATGGGCGCGGCGCACAAACTCGTCCAGGTCGATGCCTTGCTGACCGGGCGCCAGGCTGTCCGGGTCCACCAGGCAGCGGTAATCCCCTTCGCCCAACACCTGTCGGCTTAACCGGCCCTGGGCAAACCCGCCGGCGGTGATCGCCAGGTCCAGTGTGCGGTCGAGCAGCGCGCCGGCGACAATCTGGCTATGGGTCTGGCGAAAGATCACGCGCAATTGCGGCAGGCGTTGTGCGATCTGCGTCATCAACCGACGGCCGTAGGCGATTTCAAAGTCATCGGACAAACCCACCACCACCGAACGCCCCTGGTACTGCTGATTGACCGGGTCGACCATGGCCAGGCTCTGACGGCAACGGTCCAGTGCTTCACTGATCACCGGTTTGAGTTGGTTGGCCCGCAACGTCGGCGCCAGGCCGCGACCGGTGCGCACAAACAACGGGTCGCCGTACACCTGGCGCAAGCGCCGCAGCCCAGCGCTGATGGCCGATTGGGTCACGCCCAGGCGCAAGGCGGCGCGGCTGGCGCTGGACTCGTCATGGAGTGCTTCGAAGGTTTTGAGCAGGTTCAGATCGACCTGGGCGATATTCATTTGGCTCATATCATTCAGTACTGAAGTGGGCTTTATTCATGATCCGGGGTGGCGGGAGAATGGGCAACCCCCAGCCAATCATCGGAGTGAACGTTATGCCTATTTCTACCGTCGCGGCCTTGCAAATCGGCTCCCTACCGGGCGGCAAGGCCGACACCCTGGAACAGATCCTCGGTTATGAAGACCAGATCCGCCGCAGCGGCGCGCAATTGGTGGTGATGCCCGAGGCGCTCCTCGGTGGCTACCCCAAAGGCGAAGGGTTCGGTACGCAACTGGGTTATCGCCTGCCCGAAGGGCGCGAAGCCTTCGCCCGTTACTTTGCCAATGCCATCGATGTACCTGGCGCGGAAACCGACGCCCTGGCCGGGTTATCGGCGCGCACGGGCGCCAGCCTGGTGCTGGGCGTGATCGAGCGCAGCGGCAATACCTTGTACTGCACGGTGCTGTATTTCGAACCCGCCGGCGGCCTGGTGGCCAAGCACCGCAAACTGATGCCTACCGGCACCGAGCGGCTGATCTGGGGCAAGGGTGACGGTTCCACCTTGCCGGTGATCGACGCCGCGGTGGGCCGTATCGGCGGCGCGGTGTGCTGGGAAAACATGATGCCGCTGCTGCGCACCGCGATGTACGCCAAGGGCGTGGAAGTCTGGTGTGCACCCACCGTGGACGAGCGCGAGATGTGGCAGGTGAGCATGCGCCATGTAGCCCATGAAGGCCGCTGTTTCGTGGTCAGCGCTTGCCAGGTGCAGGCGTCGCCCGAAGCCCTCGGCGTGAAGATTGCCAACTGGCCTTCGGACCGCCCGTTGATTGCAGGCGGCAGCGTGATTGTCGGCCCGATGGGCGACATCCTGGCCGGGCCGCTGGTGGGCGAAGCGGGGCTGCTGACGGCGCAGATTGATACCGACGACCTGGTGCGCGCGCGGTATGACTACGACGTGGTGGGGCATTACGCACGGCCGGATGTGTTCGAGCTGGTGGTGGATGAACGCGCCAAACCCGGCGTGCGCTATATCACGGACTGAAGCATTGGCAGGAAGGCTGGGGAGGGCTCGTCCCGATGGCGCAGAGCCAGCCAGTCGATATGTTGACTTTGCCACTGCCATCGGGAGCAAGCTCCCTCCCACAGGGGGTCTGTGTTGCCTCCAAATTTGCCCATGGGCCAACCTGTGGGAGGGGGCTTGCCCCCGATGGCGGGGTATCGGTCGGTTGCGCAGGCTTTACCACGTCGCGCCGTTAGGCATATCCAACGTACCTCGGTCAACGAAACGCATGGTGCCGAACAGCCCCCCGGCCAGTTTGCCCCGCAGCACATAGGGCAGGTTGTTCAAACTCTGGGTCTGGCTCAGGCCCAGGGTTTGACGCAACACCGAAAATGCCGAAACGCTGACCGGCACCGTCAGAACGGTCTCCGAGAAGCGTGGGATGCTGCCGGCCTGGTCGCTCACGCCTGAGGCCAACGGCCGGCCGTTGACTTCCAGGTCGAGAGCCACACCGTTGTAGTCAATCGCCGTTTCGTTGGGGTTCTGCACCCGCAGTTTGACGGCGAAGCGCACTTCCAAGTCTTGGCTTTGTAGCGGTTCGATGCCCACCACGTTGATGTTCACCGGGTCGCGGTTCGGAAACAGCGCGCAGGCGCTCAGGGTCAGTAGCAGCAGCGATAGCACCATGAGCTTGCGCATGTGAGGGCTCCTAGTTCGTGACGTCCGGGTCTTGCATCACCTTGAGGGTAGAGGACTCCGGATCGAATTCATCTTCTTCCAACTCTATGAACTCTTCGGGCAGGAAAATGTTCAGCAGGATTGCACAGAACGCTCCTACGGTGATCGGCGATTCGAAGATGTTATGCAGCGCCTTGGGCAACTCGCGCAGCACTTCCGGCACGGCGGCGACGCCCAGGCCCATGCCCAGGGAAATCGCCACGATCAGTACGTTGCGCCGGTGCAGGCCGGCCTCGGCGAGGATCTTGATACCGGCCACCGCCACGGTGCCGAACATGATCAGCGTGGCGCCGCCCAGCACCGGTTTGGGCATCAGTTGCAGCACCGCGCCGATCATGGGGAATAGCCCCAGCAGCACCAGCAGGCCGGCAATGAAGTACGCCACATAGCGGCTGGCCACGCCGGTCAGTTGGATCACCCCATTGTTCTGGGCAAAGGTCACCATCGGCAGGCTGTTGAACGTGGCGGCCATCGCCGAGTTGAGGCCGTCGGCCAGCAGGCCGGACTTGATGCGTTTGATATACAGCGGGCCCTTTACCGGCTGCTGGGAAATCATCGAGTTGGCGGTCAGGTCGCCGGCGGCTTCCAACGGCGAAATCAGGAAGATCACCGCCACTGGAATAAACGCCACCCAGTCGAACGAAAACCCGTACTTGAACGGCACCGGCACGCTGATCAATGGCACCTGGGGCAGCGCCGCCATATCGACGCGGCCCAGCCACCAGGCCACCACAAAGCCCAGGGTCAGGCCGATCACGATCGAACCCAGGCGCAGGAATGGGTTATTGAAGCGGTTGAGCACCACGATGGTCAGCAACACCAGGGCCGCCAGGCCCATGTTGCCGGCCGCACCGAGGTCGCTGGCGCCGAAGCCGCCGGCCATGTCGGTGACGGCCACCTTGATCAAGGACAGGCCCATCAAAGTGATGATGGTGCCGGTTACCACCGGGGTGATGAGTTTGCGCAGCTTGCCGATGAACTGGCTGAGCACCACTTCGATAAACGCCGCAAAAAAGCAGATGCCGAAGATCGTCGAGAGAATTTCATCGGTGCCGCCGCCGCGGGCCTTGACCATAAAGCCGGCGCTGAGAATCACGCTGATAAACGAAAAACTGGTGCCTTGCAGGCACAGCAAGCCCGAGCCGATGGGGCCGAACGTACGCGCTTGGACAAAGGTGCCCAGGCCCGAGACGAACAGCGCCATGCTCACCAGATACGGCACTTCGCTTTCCAGGCCGAGTACGCCGCCGACGATCAGGGTCGGGGTGATGATGCCGACAAAACTGGCCAGCACATGCTGCAGCGCAGCGAAGATCGCCGCGCTGAAGTGCGGACGGTCTTCCAGGCCGTAGATCAGGTCGGATTTATAGCGGGGGCGGGGGGCTTGAGCGTCAGACAAAATATGGGCTCGGGTCGGAAAAGGGAGGCGCAGGATGCCAGAAAGCGCCGATGCTCAGAAGTGTAAAAAAATATTTATAAGCGCCCTGCATAAATTCCCAATCCTTGCCGATACTGCTTACAGGCCCACCTATTAAAAACAACAGTGGCGTCCAAGGTCAGGCAGCGCGTTGCCGCTGATTGATCGTTTCGCGGCAGGGATTGCGCGCAGGCACTCACTTCGAGAACACGTCTATGTCGCTTCGTCATTTGAATATCGCCCCTCGCGCTTCGCTGGGTTTCGCCTTTATCGCGTTGTTAGTGGTGCTGCTGGGTGGGTTCGCGGCCAACCGTATGACCTTGATTCGTCAAGCATCGGTGGACATGAATACCAATCAACTGCCCAGTGTGACCTTCCTGGGGCAGGTGACCGAGAACGTGTTGCGCATGCGCATTCTGTCGTTTCGCGTATTGGTCAACCGCGAACCTGCGGCGCTCAAGGAAGCCGAAACCCGCATTGGGGTGTTGGTCGACAAGGCCAAGACAGCCCAGGCCGCCTACGCGGCTTTGCCTGCAGGACCGGATGAAGCGGCGCTGTTCAAGACGTTCTCCAGCACGCTGGACAACTATCTGAAAGCCCAGGCCGATATGCTCAGCCTGTCCCGGGACGGCAAGGTCGAAGAAATGCGCACCCTGATCAACACCCGGATCAAGGACGGCACCGACCAGATGGGCGAGCAACTGAACAAACTGATTGCGATGAACGGCGCGGCGGCCAAGCAAGCCAATGATGTAGCGGGCCAGAGCTATAACAGCGCCATCACCGGCATTGTGGTGGTCTCGGTCGCCGCCGCACTGTTGACGGTGCTGCTGGCCTGGCTGCTGACCCGCAGCATCGTCACGCCGCTGCGCAAAGCCGTGCAGGTGGCCGAGACCATCGCCGGCGGCAACCTTAGTGGCATGATTGAGGACGACGGCAAGGACGAGCCGGCACGCCTGCTCGGGGCGTTGTCCACCATGCAGACCAACCTGCGCCAGACCATCCGGCATATCGCCGGCTCGGCCACTCAACTGGCCTCGGCGGCTGAAGAGTTGAGCGCGGTCACCGAAGAAGCCTCCCGCGGCCTGCAGCAACAGAACGACGAAATCGACCAGGCCGCCACGGCGGTCAATGAGATGACCGCCGCGGTGGAAGAAGTGGCGCGCAACGCGGTGTCTACCTCCGAAGCCTCGCGCCAGTCCAACCAGGCGGCGCGCGAAGGCCGCGACCGCGTGGTGCAAACCGTCGACGCGATCCAGACCATGACCCACGACGTGCAAAGCACCGCTGTGATGATCGAGGGTCTGGCCACCCAGGGGCGTGACATCGGTAAGGTGCTCGACGTGATCCGCGCGATTGCCGAGCAGACCAACCTGCTGGCCCTCAACGCCGCGATCGAAGCGGCCCGCGCCGGTGAGGCCGGGCGCGGTTTTGCGGTGGTGGCCGACGAAGTTCGGGCCTTGGCCCATCGCACCGCGCAGTCGACCCAGGAGATCGAGAAAATGGTCGCTGGCATCCAGAATGGTACCGGCGAGGCCGTGCAATCGATGCAGCAGAGCAATCAGCGCACCCAGGACACCCTGGAAATGGCGCGCGCCGCCGGTGTGGCGCTGGAGCAGATCACCCAGTCCATCAGCCTGATCAACGAGCGCAACCTGGTAATCGCCAGCGCCTCGGAAGAACAGGCCCAGGTGTCCCGCGAAGTGGACCGCAACCTGGTCAATATCCGCGACCTGGCGTCCCAGTCCACCTCCGGCGCCAACCAGACCAGCGCCGCCAGCCATGAACTGTCGCGCCTGGCGGTGGACTTGAACGCGATGGTGGCCAAGTTCGTGATCTGACGCCGCTCTGTGGGAGGTGGCAAGCCCCCTCTCACAGGTGATCTGTGTTTGCCTTCGGTGTGGCTATTGCTTCCAGGCGGTCGGGTTGACCAGGTTTTTCGGCTTCTCGCCCGCCAGAGCGGCCAACAGATTATCCACCGCACAGGTGGCCATGGCCTCGCGCGTTTCGTGGGTCGCCGAGCCGATGTGGGGCGTGGCCACCACGTTGTTCAACCGCAGCAACGGCGAGCTGTGAGCCAGCGGTTCCCTCTCGAACACATCCAGCCCCGCCGCGCGGATCGTGCGTTGCTGCAACGCCTCGATCAGCGCCGCTTCGTCCACCACCTTGCCGCGGGAAATATTGATAAAGATCGTGTCCGGGCCCATCAGCGCGAACTGCTCGGCGCCGATCAGCTTTTCGGTCTCGGCGGTCAGCGGCAGAGTCAGGCAGACAAAATCGGCCTGTTGCAGCAAGTCTTCAAGGCTGCGGTACTGCGCGCCGAAGCGCTCTTCGACCCGTGGCTTGGGCGAGTGGCTGTGGTAGAGCACCGGCATGCCGAAGCCGAAATGCCCGCGCTGGGCCAGGGCTTCGCCGATGCGGCCCATGCCGATGATGCCCAGGGTCTTGCCGTGCACATCGCTGCCGAAATGCGCCGGGCCAATGTTCTTATGCCATTGCCCGGCGCGAACCATATCGGCCAGCTCCACCACGCGGCGGGCGCTGGCCAGGATCAGCGCGAAGCCGGTGTCGGCGGTGGTTTCGGTGAGTACGTCCGGGGTGTTGCTGAGCAGGATGCCGCGTCGGGTGAGGTAGTCGATATCGTAGTTGTCGACCCCCACCGAAACGCTGGCCACCGCTTCCAGTTGCGGCGCCAGGTCCAGCAAGTGCGCGTCCAGGCGCAGGCTGGCGCCCAGCAGGCCATGGGCGTTCGGCAGGGCGTCGCGCAGCTTGGCCAGGCCGGTGTCATCCAGAGCTTCGATCAGGGTGACGTCCACCTGCTCGTGCAGGCGCGCCATCAGCGGCGCGGAGAGTTTTTTGTACAGCACCACAGACTTTTTCATTGGGCTTTTACCTTCAATTCAAGGGGTGGCAATGGCGCGCGTTGACGGTCGCTGGCGCCGGGCTTGAGGAAAATCGTCAGCACCACCGACAGCATCAGCGCGCCGCTCATCAACAGGTACGAGGCGCCGGGCGAGCCGGTGCTGCTGTTGAGGTAACCCACCAGGTACGAGCCGCCGAACGAGCCGAGGGCGCCCATGCTGTTGATCAGCGCCATGGCGCCGCCGGCGACGTTGGCCGGCAGGATTTCCGGCACGATGGCGAAGAACGGGCCGTAAGGCGCATACATGCACGCCCCGGCAATCACCAGCAGGGTGTAGGACCACCAGAAATGTTCGGCGCCGAGCACGTAGGAGGCATAGAACGCAATGGAGGCGATCAGCAGCGGTGGCCACACAAAGCGTTTACGTTTTTGCAGCTTGTCCGAGCCCCAGCTCACCAGCAGCATGCCGATCACCGCCGCCAGGTAAGGCAATGCCGACAGCCAGCCGGCCTCGACCATGTCCATCTGCAAGCCTTGTTTGAGGATCGACGGCAGCCACAGCACAAACCCGTACACCCCGATGCTCCAGCAAAAGAACTGCAAGGCCAGGATGATCACTTTGGGCGAGCGGAAGGCTTCGGCGTAGTTCTTCACTGCCTTGATGCCGACCTGTTCGGCGGCCAGGGCAGTTTCCAGTTCCTGCTTTTGCCCGTCGCTCAACCAAGTGGCGTCCTTGGGACGTTCATCGGCCAGCTTCCACCAGATAAACGCCCACAGCACCGCCGGCAGGCCTTCGATGATAAACATCCAGCGCCAGCTGAAATGCTGCACCAGGTAGCCCGACACCACCGACATCCACAACATGGTCACCGGGTTGCCGAGGATCAGAAAGGTATTGGCCCGCGAGCGTTCGGCGCGGGTGAACCAGTGGCACAGGTACACCAGCATCGCCGGCATCACCGCCGCTTCCACCACGCCGAGCAGAAAGCGGATGGCGACCAGCATATAGGCGTTGGACACCACGCCGGTGAGGGTGGCCAGGCCGCCCCACAGGATCAGGCTGACAAAAATCAGTTTCTTGACGCTGCGCTTTTGCGCATAGATCGCTCCCGGCACCTGGAAGAAAAAGTAGCCGAGGAAGAACAGCGCTCCCAGCAATGACGACATGCCCGGGGTGATCATCAGGTCTTCGGCCATCCCGGAGGCGGCGGCGAAGCCGTAGTTGGCGCGGTCCAGGTACGCCAGGCTGTAGGTGATAAACACGATAGGCATGATGTACCACCAGCGGCGGGTGGCGAGTTTCACGGTTTCCATGGGCTTGCTCCTGAGCTTGTTGTAGTTGTGGCAACAGGGTGTTGGATGTCAGGCGACGGATCGACCGAGCAGTTCGGCGCGGGTGGGCAGGCCCTCCATGTCACCACGACTTTGCACGGCGCGGCTGCCGACCCAATTGCCGCGACGCACGGCCTCGGGGAAGCTGAGTTTTTCCAGCAGGGCACTGATCATGCCCACGGCAAAACCGTCGCCGGCACCCACGGTGTCGACGACTTTTTCCACCGGCACGGCGGCGATAAATCCTTGGTCCAGCTGGGTGCGGTAGTAGGCGCCATCCGCACCGAGCTTGATCGCCACGGCTTCGGCGCCTTGGTCGAGGTAGAACGCGGCAATGTCGGCCGGGTCATCGAAACCGGTGAGCAAGCGACCTTCGCCCAGGCCCGGCAAAACCCAGTCGGCCAGGCCGGCGAGGGCGTTGATCTCGGCAATCATCTGCGCCTGGCTGGCCCACAGCGACGGGCGCAGGTTGGGATCGAACGACACGCTGTGCCCGGCTTGGCGCATTTGCGTCATCAGCGCGCGGGACAGCTCGCCGGTGGCTGGCGATAACGCCGGGGGAATGCCGGTGGCATGCAGATGGCGGGCCTGCAGCAGCGCGGGGCTGATATCGGCGACGGACAGATGGCTGGCGGCGGAGCCCTTGCGGAAATATTCCACCTGGGGATCGGCACCGGCTTCTTCGCGGGATTTGAATTGAAACCCGGTGGGGTGCAGCGGGTCGACGGCCACGTGCCGGCAGTCCAAGCCTTCGCGGCTGAGAGTGTCCACCACAAAGCGGCCCAGGGAATCGTCGCCCACCCGGCTCAGCCAGGCCACGTTGAAGCCCAGCCGCGACAGGCCGATGGCGACGTTGCTGTCGGCCCCGGCGATGCGTTTGTGAAACTGGCTGACCTGGGCCAGGTCGCCGGTCTGTTCGGCGACGAGCATCGCCATGGTTTCCCCAAACGACAACACATCGATCTCAGACATGGGCGTTCTCCGCGAGAGGTTGGCCAAGCACGGCGAGGCTGGCGACCTGGCGTGCGGTGACATCGAGCAGGTCGTCGCCTTGCAGCGGAAATTCCACTGCCCGTGTAATGCCTTGAGTCATGTGGGAGAGCAGTTGTTCCCACTGATGCAAATCGGTGGCGCCAGGCGGCAGCGCCACCAGCTTGCCGTCCGCGCGACGGCTCACGGCCTTGCAGTGCAGGTAGTCCACATGCCGGCCCAGCAGGCGCGCGGCGGTAAGGGCGGACTGGTCCTGCCATTGCCAGTTGCCGATATCGAAGGTCATTTTGATCGGCAGGCCCAGGCGTTCGACTTCGCTGAAAAAGCGTTGCAGGGGTTCGATACGGCCGCCGTGCAGGGTCTGGTCGTTTTCCACCAGCAGGTGCACCGGGTGACGCCGCAGCAGTGCGTGCAGGCTTTCCAGGTCGTTGGTGTCGGTGAAGTAGCCCAAGGAGACTTTCAGCCAGCGCGCGCCGAAGGCCTGGGCGCGATCCAGCGTTGCGCTCAGTTCAGCATTCGGCTGGGCGCGACCGGCGACCCACAGTTCCAGCGGCGATGAAAACACCGCTTCCAGGCCCAATGCCGCGACGGCCTGGGCCAGCTCGGCGGGTTGCTCGACGGTCAGCAGTTCTTCACGCCACTCGATGCGCCGCGCGCCGGCCTGGGCCAGCAATTGGACGAAACTCAACTGGCCTTGCTGGCGCACCAGCTCGGCGCCGTAGCTGGAGAGGCTGATGGAAACGGGGTATGTGTGCATTGTTTTTGTCCCTCTGAAACCGGTTTCATTTTTGTTCAAAAAAAACACTCATCCCTGTCGGCGCGTGGTGGAGCCGCGGATGATGAGTTGGGGCAGGAAATCCAGGGTGCGGGTCGGCTCGGTGTCGCCGCGCAAGCGCTTGAGCAGGCAGTCGAACGCGCTGGCGCCGATGGCTTCGGTGGGTTGGGCGAGGGCGGTGATGCCGTTGCCTACCAGCGGGTACCAGTCCAGGTCATCCAGGGCGATCAGGCCGATGTCGTCAAATAGGTGGCAGCTAAGATTCTTGAGCGCGCGGGTGCAGGCCAGCGCGGCAACGCCGTTGGCGCAGAACAACGCCTTGGGGCCCGGCGTGGCGAGAAAATTGCGCAGGTGGGTTTCAAGGGCGTCGTCCAGCTCCAGCACGGCGCCGCTCAACGCCGGGCGGCGGGCGATCTCGGCTTTGAAACTGGCCAGGCGCTCCAGGCGCGAGCTGGTGCCATCGGTGGCTTCGCTGACCAGCAGCAAGTCGCGGTAGCCCTGTTGTTCCAGGTGCTCCACCGCCATCTGCACCGCCGCCGGGTTGTCCAGCCCCACCAGGTCGCTGTGCAGCGGCTCGACCTTGCGGTCCACCAGCACCAGGGGCATTTCCCGTTGCAATTCCAGCAGTTGGTCGAGGTGATGGCCGAGGGTGTTCACGATCAGGCCTTCGATGTTGTACGAGCGCAGGGCCGCCAGGTGCTGGCGCTCCTGCTCATCGTCGCGGTCGGTGTTGCACACCACCAGGCTGTAGCCATGCTGGCGGCAGGCGGTTTCTACGCCGTGCATCACCGCAATGGAATAGGGGTTGCGAATATCCGCCACCAGCATACCGATCAGGCGCGTGCGGCCACGTTTAAGGCCTCGGGCCATCTGGTTGGGGCGGTAACCGAGTTGTTCGATGGCTTGCTCGATGCGCAGGGCGATCGCATCGGAGAGCAGGGCGCGGTCTTCACCGATGAAACGCGAGACGCTGGCCTTGGACACGCCGGCGTGGCGGGCAACGTCGAGCATGGTCACGCGGCTGCGCTGGGCGGTGGAAAAAGTGGTCACGTGGGACGGCCTTTATTATTGGAAAACGTCATACAAGTGGCGGCTGAAACCGGTTTCATGGAACACGTTATAACCCAGGTCGTCAAGAAAAATGATGGTGGCGCCAGGCATTCCATTCCGACCAGTGGCGCCATTACCTGTTAGTTCTGACAGTTTCCGATAGGCATCGTTAAGGGTTTAATTTCCTCAAGTTTCAGTCGGTGACCCGGTCTGGTTTATTCGCACCACATCATTGAGGGAGTCGTCATGTCACGCAGATTCAATCCTGGCAACGAGACCTTAGGAGCGGTACCTCCGGGGGCGCTGGCACTCCTTCCGATAAACATCCCGGGTGTCGACCCTGCGGATCCAACTGGCTTGATACCGGCGGCGCTGATGCTGGCGCCGCTTCGAGTGTTGATCCCAATGTGGGCGCCGCCGCCGGAGCCGTTGGACACGCCACATACTCTCAAGCTCTTTTGGGCAAGGGGCGGTGTGGTGGTTCATGACGACCAGCTAATGATCCATACGCCGCCGCCGTTTCCTGCCGAGCACGAGATGTTTATACCGTTAGTGGTGCTGCGTGAGCAGTCTGGCCCGGTTGAACTGTACTACTCAGTCACTGATTCATTTGGTGGAGAGAGTGTCCTCGACCCCAAACGAACACTGACAGTCGATATGAGCTCTCCGCAGTTGCTGAACCCGGCGGATCACCTGGAATTTGTGGTGCCACCTTCGCCTCTCATGGATGAGGCGTACTTGATCAATAATCCGCAGGTGGCGTTTGACGTTCCTCTTTATACGGGGCGCAATGACGGCGACATCATTCACTTCTACCTGTCGAATTCACCCAACCCTCCGGTTGCCGGGGAGGACGGCACGTTTGAACTGGTCTCCAGCACTGATCCCTTGGTCGTTACGTTGCCTGCCGATGCGTTTCGCACGCTGAGTAACGGTGCCGCGTACGTTTTTTTCCGAATTTTTGATAGGGCCGGCAACTTCAGTGACCGCAGTGCAGGACTGCCGTTTCAACTGGCTTTGGTCCCGTTGCCGGGCGACTTGCCGTTGCCACAAATTGTTCCGCCCCGCTACGACGACTTACTGATCAATCGCGAAGACGCCAGGGCTGGCGTGTTTGTCAGGATAACTGCTTACACCGACTGGGCACCCATGGATCAGGTCATTGTGTATTGGAAAGGTCGCCCCACCGCTGTGCAGCCGGTCAACAGTTTCCCCTGTGATGTCGAGGTGCCGTGGAGTGTTTTACGCGGGCCTTTGACTGACCCATTGATCGCCGAAACGGTCCCGGTCCGCTACGAGATCATTCGCGGCGCTTTGCCACCATTTCCGTCTTTCAATATTCCGGTGAATGTAAACCTCACCATCGCCGGGCAGGACCATGTCAATGCGCCGGCGCTGCTCAATCCGGATTTGCCGGTCGCGCAAGTGTGGGGGTTGACCTCTAACACTCAAGACGTCGTTAACCATGATGACAATCCTGCAGGCGCGCGAGCTCGTGTGCTGCTTTATGACAACCCCGAACCGGGGCAGATTCTTCGGTTCTACTGGAACGGGACGGGACCGGTCGCGACCTACACCGTACAACTTGGGGATGTAGAAGGGCAGTTGGTGTTTTCCAGTGTGATTCCCTGGGCAGCGATGACGGGGGTCATTAACCCGGCCTTGCCGGTGTATTACACCACCAGTAATGGCGTGAATGATCAACGCTCTCCCAATACGTTGGTAAACGTGAATACGGGAGCGCTGATTCAATTTAACGAACCCGTGCTTAAACATTCGCTGGTGGGCCCCGCCGCTAAATTGGCGTGCTGTTCCAAACCGGAGATTTTCGAAGGTGTTGGTTGGTATGTCGCGCCCGATGCGCGATTCCAACTCAACGATGTAGTGAGGCTGATGTGGGAAGGCTTCCCTAATAATAATTGGTCACCGCCGGCTATTGATCAGTCGAGGTATGCCGAAAATCAAACGTTCTTCAGTCAGGAACAATTGGAGGGTGGCTTGAACTTCCTTGTTTGGCCGTATGAAGAAAAAGTGGTCCCGATGCGCGACAGTCGCACCGCGCAAGCGTGGTTCCAAGTAAGACGTGGCGGTGCGCTCATTGGTGAGTCAAAGCCCAGATATATTCGTATCGACCTCAACTACCCTGCGGGCGGGTATTGCCAGGCGGGCGATGAGATTTTATGCGCAAGCGACGGAGTACCGACCCGCGTCGAGACTTAGAACAGCTAGAGGCTTATATAGATTTGGTAATACCGTTGTAATCAGTCGTTAGCTTTAAAGTAAGTCTTTCATCTTGCGTACTACGAGCAAGGCCAATTGCGATGTTGCATCGCGTGCTTTCGCACGCCTTGAGAACGCAGTGTTAGTTAATTCACGTTGGAGAATAGAGATGGAAAAGAAAACGTTGGAATTTATTCGTTGCTTTGAAGCTCGTCGTCGAGAATCCGATCGACTGAATGCTTTGCCCCCTGGTACCTATGAAGGCGAGGTACCGGGTTTCCCCGGTCTAATTGATCGCTATACCGCGCTCAAAGAAACCATGGATTTTATAATTCCTCGTTGGGAGGATTTCAGTACGGACCCAAGTGCCCCGGACACTGTGAGTGTGTGGATGTGGCCATTGGGTGACACTCGTCCGGACGACCCATTCACGACATGTACGGTGTCCTCCCCCCCGGCAACCGGTGTGCCGGTCAATATTGCACTGGCGCGGCGGCCACCTGGCGTTCACCACTTGCTATACAGCGTGTACGTTGAGAGCGTCAAGAATGAAAGTGAATCGTTGCGTCAGCCGCTGATCGTTGACCTTGCGGGTCCTTATTACAGCCACGTGGGACCGATCCCCGCGCCGCTGCCTCCGGGAGATTTGCCGACGCCTGCCACCTTGGCGTATTTCCAAGGGTTGCCTAATGCAACCGCGCTGTTTACCGTGCCTGGTTATGGGGACAACGGGCAGGCAGACGGTGACTATGCCTTGTTGTACTACAACAATTCGGATACGCCCTATCTGCCTACTGCTGGCAGTAGCGATCCGAAATGGGTGCTTCCTGCCAATTTGACAATCCCCTTGCCATTGTCGGTTGTCCAGGGCAGTGAAGATGGGTTGCGCAGTTTGCGCTACGAGTTGTACGACGCGGCGGGAAACCCCGCGAGACTGTCGTCCCAGTTTGTTTTTGATGTGGCGCTGTTTCCTGAGCCAACTAACTTCAAGGCGCCCACTATCGATTTGGCGGTGCCCGGCGATCAACTGATCGATCGTGATGACGCCGCGCAACTCAATGGCGCAATCATTCGTATACCGGCTTACGACAACTACATGCGCGGCAATGACGGTGACGTTCTCAGTGTGACCTTGACAACCTCATTGGGCTCACAAACGTTGCCCGATGTGCCGCTAGGCAACAACCTTTTTCCGGTAACGGTGCATGCGGAATTTCCGACGCTGCTTCAGATTTATGGCGCGACGCAAGGGGAATTGGAGATGACCGTTTCCTACGTCGTCAAACGTCGTTCAGTCAGCCACAATGCGCTGTTGACCGCGATGACGAATCTGGACCTCTTCGTGGTGGGGCCGACCAATCCGGACGAGCCGAGCCTGATCAACCCTAATTTGAACCCGGCAGTGGTCAGAGGCGAAGATGCAACAGGCATCGAGGGTGCGGATAATGAGCTGACGCCTGAGCACGCCAACCGGCCAGCCAATGTCCATATAAGGTTGTGGCACTTTCCCCCCACGCCGGACGCGGGTCCCTTCACTATCTATTTCTACTATGAGGGCGTACTGGCTGACACCCTATTCGTACCAAATGGTACGGCGCTCCAAGATGTAGTGATGCACATTCCTTGGAGCATCATTGCAAGTCACGGTAATGGAACGATGAGGGTGTATTACACCATTGGCTCGACAGGCTCTTCTAACAGGCAATATTCGTCCACTACGCTAGTAGAAGTCACGGCCAACATCATCTCACTTCGCCCACCCATTATTCAAAAGCTGTTAGGCGATGGCGCTGGGTTTCTCAATTGCACGAGCTTCGAGCCCGCACTAGGGAATATTCTAGTCCATGCCCCGGCCTCAGAACATTTCGCTTTAAACATGATTGTCAGGTTGCATTGGCGGGGTTACCGGGATGACTTGGGTACGGACGAAGTCACTGAGGTCTATGGGTTCAAGGACTCGCCGCCGCTGACACAAACCGAATTGAACAGTGGAATCGACTTCAAACTGGAAGACTACTTCACACGCTTCAAACCGATTCAACCCACTAGAGCTAACCGGACCGCCGGATCAGCCAGGGTTTACTACACCATTATGTTGCATGGCCAACTGGTCACTTCCGCTGAAGCCACACCGCTGGTGCGTGGCCATCTAATTGGTGGGCCTACCGGGATTTTCTGCGACGGAACTCCCGTGCCAGCGTAGTAGAGGCGCGCAGTTGTCGCCAAAGGGAGGCACGGCTTCCCTTTGGCGTTTTTTATAACTCTCTCTGGGAGCTGGGCATCCCTTCAGGGCTACTTGCCGTGTGGCCCATTAATGCAGGCACTTGGGATTAGTCCTACATAAAGTGGTAACCGCTCGGGATAACTTGGCGACGCTCGATTGGCATGGTCCCTCGCACTTTGGAACCGGCCAGTTTCTTCCATATTGGAATGCCAACCCAGAGGTTAGTTACATGTCATCCGTATTCAGTTTCAAGCTTTCGCCATTGAGTGTCGCCCTGAAAGTCAAGGCCGTTACCTTGCTCATGGTTATGGCACATACAGCCGAAGCCCGAGTTGTCACCGGGCCTGATGAGTATGTCCGCCCAGGACCCGCACCGGATCGTTTTGAGTTACTCCCAGGTTCCGGCCTGACGGTCGAGGGTGTCGTCACCAAGGATATTCGTGCCCGATCCGCCACATTAGTGGTCACGCCGGGCAGTTCTACCCAAGATATTTCTGCCACTAATTCGCAGGTCCGTATCGACGGCTCCGATGTCATCGCTCGCAGCACGGCCAACGTCGCTCTCCATGCTGTCGGCGGCAGCAACGTATTGATCAGCAACAGTAATGTCATTCATGGCAACGGTACTGCGCTGGCTGCGGGGCGTTCCTTGGGCGGGACCGATGGCTCCAGTGTCAAAGTAGTCAATAGTACTGTCACTGGTACTAATCAGGGAGCCTCTGCCAGCGCCTACAGCGTGCTGGATTTTTCCGGTTCGCGCGTCCAGGCGACGAACGCCAATGGCATCGGTGTTGCACTGTTGAGCGGACAGGCTTTCGCCACTGATAGTCACTTTGTCGGGGGAGCAAACGGCGTGCAAATGGGCATTGACGGATCCTCCGGCGTTCTGGACACCACGCTGGTGCTGGAGGGTTCCAGCGTCCAAGGCACAAATGGCGCTGCTATCCTGACAAAAGCCGGGACTAACGCCGATATTCAGGTGCGCAACGGCTCAACCCTCACCGGCGGCAACGGCAATATCCTGGAAGTCACCGGCGGTTCCAGTGCCAATATGAACGTCGACAATAGCCGTTTGTTTGGTGATGTGGTGGTAGAAGAAGGCTCCACTGCCAAAGTGCAGCTCAACAACGGCTCCTCACTCACCGGCCAGCTGAAAAACGTTGCCGAGTTGAGTGTGAACAACGCCTCCCAGTGGAATCTGGTAGGTGACAGCAATGTCGACGCTTTGAAGATGGGCGGCGGTGCCGTGCACTTCGGTGGGCCGGATGAGTTCTACCAGTTGGACGTGAAGAGTCTGGAAGGCAATGGCACCTTTGTCATGCACACCGACTTCTCCACGCACCAGACCGACTTCCTCAATGTGGAAGGCAAGGCCGAAGGCAACCACAGCCTGTTGCTGAACGCCACCGGCTCGGAACTGGCCAGCGGCCAGCCGATCAAGGTGGTGCATACCGAGGGGGGCGACGCGCACTTCTCTCTGGTGGGCGATACCGTGGATATCGGTGCATACGCCTATGGCTTGCAGAAGGACGGCGGCGACTGGTTGCTGGACCCGACGCGCAAAGGCACCAGCACCAGTGCTCACTCGGTACTGGCGTTGTTCAACAGTGCGCCGACGATCCTGTACGGTGAGTCGTCCATCCTGCGTACCCGCATGGGTGAACTGCGCTTCAGCGATCGCCGCGACAATGGCCTGTGGATGCGCAGCTACGGCAACAAGCACGAAGTGGCGGCCAACAAGAATGGCGCCGGTTATTCGCAGACGCAAAAAGGTTTCACCATCGGTGCTGACACGCCGTTGTCCAGCGGCGACGGCCAATGGCTGGCGGGCGTCATGGCCGGTCACAGCACGTCGGACCTGAGCCTCAACCGGGGTAGCAAAGGCGAGGTCAAGAGCTACTACCTGGGTGCCTACGCCACCTGGCTGGATGACGAGAGCGGTCTGTACTTCGATGGTGTCGCTAAGCTCAACCGCTTGCACAACGATGTCGATGTGACCATGAGCGACGGCAAGAAAGCCAAGGGCAGTTACACGCAGAACGCTGTGGGTGCGTCGGCTGAGGTCGGTCGCCACATCAAGTTGGATAACGACTTCTTCGTCGAGCCTTATGGCCAGTTGGCGGCGACGATTACCCAGGCGCAGAGCTACGAGCTGTCCAATGGCCTGAAGGCCAAGGGTGATCGTTCCAGCTCGGTGGTCGGTAAGGTGGGCGTCACCGCTGGTAAGGACATCCAGCTGGAAAGCGGCGGTGTGTTGCAGCCGTACCTGCGCACGGCAGTTGCCCACGAGTTCGACCAGAGCAACAAGGTGTTCATCAACGATCAGAGCTTCAACAACGATCTGTCGGGTTCGCGTATCGAGCTGGCGGCCGGTGTGGCTATGTCGGTCTCCAAGAACCTCAAGCTGCATGCGGACTTCGAAACCAGCAAAGGCAAGAAGATCGACCAGCCATGGGGTGTCAACTTCGGCGTGCGCTACGATTTCTAAGGCGCTCGTTCACTTCAACAGGGGAAGCTTCGGCTTCCCCTTTTTTTCATCTTCAGATCAGTACGCTCAGCCAAGTCGACCCCAGCAAGAGGAGGGCCATGCACCGGTTGAAACGCTGTACTGCCGTCGATGAGCGCAAGACCCGGTTGGATCCGGCACCCAGCAGTGCCCAGGCACCCAGGCAAGGCAGGGCAATCAGGAAGAACACCAGCGACAGGGACAGCACCTGGTGCTGGCGATCGGCACCATTGCCGGCAAATACGCTGACTACCGCCAGTGCCATCATCCAGGTTTTCGGGTTGATCACTTGCAGGCTGGCGGCACCGATCAAACCGAGGCGTTTTTGCGTCGACTGTGGGTCGATCGCCTCGGCCGGCGCACGGTAAATCTGCCAGGCCAGATAGCTCAACCATGCTACCCCGGCCCATTGCATGACGGCTTGCAGCTTGGGGGCCTGTGTCAGCGACTGGCCGACCCCTGAACCCACCACCAGCACAAGCCCCGCCGCGCCGGCGCATGCGCCGAGAATGATCGGCACGGCAGCCTTGAAGCCATAACGCGCGCTGTTGCTCAGCACCAGGATATTGGTGGGCCCCGGGGTGATTGACGCGACAAAGGCAAACAGCATGAACGGCAACAAGGTGGACAACATGGCGAGTGACTCCGATAAACCCGATTAAGGCGTCGATCTTCACCAGGCGGGGCGTTATCTGTCTGGAAGATTTGTGCAGCGCTTGCGGTACGCCGCCGGTGTCAGGCCATAGGCGCGCACGAACCAGCGGCCCAGGTGGCTTTGATCGGCAAAGCCCAGGGTAATCGCCACATCGGCCGGCAGTTCACCCTTGGCCAACAAGTGCCGCGCACGCGCCAGGCGCAGTTGTATCAGGTAGGCATGGGGCGGCAGGCCGAACGCGCTCTTGAAGGCGCGGCTCAAGCGAAAGCGGTCAACGCCACAGGCCAGTGCCAGCTCGTCCATGCCCACGTCGTGGTGCAGATGAGCATGCAGGTATTCCCGGGCCTTGTGTGCCACCCATGGCAGGCGCGGGTCCTCGCCATAGCGTCGACGCCAGTGCAATTGGCCGGTGAGGCATTCGAGCAATTGATCCATAGCGCGCTGACGCACGATGCGCAGTTCGCCGCTATGCAGGGTGCGGAAGGCTTGGCTGGTGGCGAGGGCCAGGCGCGGATCGTTGGCCAAGGTGCTGGCAAACCCCAGCTGGCTGTTGATCGGTGCTTCTTCGAACACCGCGCTGACTTCCCGCGTTAGCCATTGCGGGTCGAGGTAGAGCATGTGGTAGGTGAACCCGTCCGCCGTGGGCGCGTCGCCGTCATGCAGCTCGCCGGGCTCCACCAGGAACACCTGGCCCGGCACGCTGTTATGACGGGCGCGGCGGCAATTGAATTGCTGCACGCCTTGCTCGGTGACGCCGATCAAGTAGCTGTCATGCCAGTGGGGGTCATAGGCGTGGCCCTCGAAATGCGCGCGCAGCGTTTCGATGCCGGTGTCGGCGTCCTGAGCCAGGTCGATCCAATTGTGCGCGGCCATATCCCCCTCGGCGACGGTAAAACCCCATTAACGCGCCTCGCGGTGTGAGCGTCTAGAAGGTTTGTGCAGCCTAGCCGAAGAGGCCGGCGGCGATGTTGATCGAAAACCCCAGGATCGCCGTGTTGAACAAGAAACCGATCAGCGATTGCCCCAACACCACTTTGCGCATGCCTCGGGTCGCCACGCCCACGTCGGAGGTTTGTACGGCCACGCCGATGGTGAAGGAGAAGTACAGAAAGTCCCAGTAGTTGGGCGTGAGCAAGCCCTCGGCAAAGCGCAACGCTGGCTCCTTGCCGGTCCAGGTGTAATACAGTCGGGCGTAATGCACGCTGAAAATCACCCCGATCAACAACCACGAGCCGATCACCGTCAACCCGGTAAACCCGTAGTGCAGCAAGCGCTCGGAGGTGGCCAGGTCTTTGCTGCCCACCAGCTCGAACGTGATGGTGGCCAGACTGGCGATGGCGGCGATGCACACCGTGAACAGCACCAGCCCGGCGTTCTCGTCCTCTACCTCGGCGATGCGCTTGACGTCCTCGGCCTTGGCTCGGCTGGTCAACCACAGCATCAGCAGCAGGTAGGTCCAGACGCCGGCATTCCAGCCGATCAGAATTTTGCCGGTGACGGTTCCGGACGGCGCCAGGATACCCACCGCAAGGCCAAGGACGGCGGCGGCGGAGAGACGCGGATGGGTGCGGGCAAGGAAGGGCATGGCGCTCACGATTCGGGGGAATAGTGAGCAACATAGGTTGAGCAGCTGCAGGCTGCAAGCTTCAAGCGGCAAGTTGAAGCAAGGGTGCTCTGGCTGGCCGCTTGAAGCTGACAGTCAGCGACTGCGCTTGCGCACCAGCTTCATGACCACCACAAAGAACACCGGTACAAACACCACCGCCAAGGTCGCAGTGATCATGCCGCCGATCACCCCTGTACCAATTGCCTGCTGGCTCGCCGAGCTGGCCCCGGTGGCAATCGCCAGCGGTACCACGCCGAGGATGAAGGCCAGCGAGGTCATGATGATCGGCCGCAACCGCAGGCGCGCGGCCTTGAGGGTGGCGTCGATCAGGTCTTCGCCCTGGTCATACAGGTCCTTGGCGAACTCGATGATCAGGATCGCGTTCTTCGCCGATAGGCCGATGATGGTGATCAGGCCCACCTTGAAAAACACATCGTTGGGCATGCCGCGCAAGCTCACCGCCAGTACCGCGCCGAGCACGCCCAGCGGCACGACCAGCAATACCGAGGTCGGGATCGACCAGCTTTCATACAGCGCCGCCAGGCACAGGAACACGATCAGCAGCGACAGCCCCAGCAGTATCGGCGCCTGTGAGCCGGACAAGCGTTCCTGCAGCGACAGGCCGGTCCATTCCTGGCCCAGGCCCGCTGGGAGTTGGCCGACCAGGCGCTGGATCTCGGTCATCGCTTCACCGGTGCTGTAGCCTGGCGCCGCCTCGCCGGAAATCGCAATGGCCGGGTAGCCGTTGTAGCGCGTCAACTGCGCCGGGCCTTGGGTCCATTTGGCCTGTACGAAGGCGGACAGTGGCACCATCTTGCCGGCGTCGTTGCGTACGTGGATCTTCAGCAGGTCCTCGACCTGGCTGCGCCGGTCGCCTTCGGCTTGCACCACTACGCGCTGCATGCGGCCTTGGTTGGGGAAGTCGTTGACATAGGCCGAGCCAATCGCCGACGACAGCACATTGCCCACCTCGGCGAAGGACACCCCCAGCGCGTTGGCTTGTTTGCGGTCGACTTCCAACTGCACTTGGGGCGCCTCGGCCAGGGCGCTTTCGCGCACATTGGCCAGGATCGGGCTTTTCTCCGCCAGGGCCAGCAGTTCGGTGCGCGCCGCCATCAATGCCGCATGGCCGACGCCGCCGCGATCCTGCAGGCGGAACTCGAAACCGCTGGAGGTGCCCAGGCCATCCACGGGCGGCGGCAGGACCGAGTAGGCAATCGCATCTTTAAGCTCGCTGAACGCGCCATTGGCACGCTCGGCAATCGCGGCGGCGGCATCCTCGCTGCTGCGCTCCGACCAGTCCTTGAGCGTGGTAAACGCCAGCGCTGCGTTCTGCCCGGAGCCAGAGAAACTGAAGCCCATGATCATGGTGGTATCGCCCACCCCCGGCTCGCCGGCGTTGTGCGCTTCGATCTGCTCGGCCACCTGCACCGTGCGGTTCTTGCTGGCGCCCGGCGGCAGTTGGATATCGGTGATGGTGTAACCCTGGTCTTCCACCGGCAGGAACGAGGAGGGCAGCCGCGTGAACAACAGCCCCAGGCCCACCAGCAGCACCAGATAGATCAGCAGGTAGCGGCCGCTGCGCTTGAGGGCGTAGGCCACCCAGCCGGTATAGCGCTCGGTGAGCCGCTCGAAACGCTGGTTGAACCAACCGAAGAAGCCGCCTTTGGCATGGTGCTCGCCCTTGGCGATTGGCTTGAGCAAAGTGGCGCACAGGGCCGGGGTCAACGTCAGGGCGAGGAACGCCGAGAACAGAATCGAGGTGGCCATCGACAGTGAAAACTGCTGGTAGATCACCCCCACGGACCCGGCCATGAACGCCATCGGCAGGAACACCGCCACCAGCACCAGGGTAATGCCGATGATCGCGCCGGTGATCTGCCCCATGGCCTTGCGCGTCGCTTCCTTGGGCGGTAGCCCCTCGGTGACCATGATCCGCTCGACGTTCTCCACCACCACGATGGCATCGTCCACCAGGATACCGATGGCCAGCACCATGCCGAACATGGTCAGCACGTTGATAGAGAAACCCAGCAGCAACATGGTGGCGAAGGTGCCCATCAGCGCAATCGGCACCACCAGGGTCGGGATCAGCGTGTAGCGCACGTTCTGCAGGAACAGGAACATCACCGCGAACACCAGCGCCATGGCCTCCAGCAGGGTGTAGACCACCTTGGTGATCGAGACTTTGACGAAAGGCGAGGTGTCGTACGGGATCTTGTATTCCACATTGGCCGGGAAATAGCGCGACAACTCGTCCATCTTCGCCCGCACCAGGGTCGCGGTGTTCAGCGCATTGGCGCCCGGTGACAGTTGCACACTCACGGCGGTGGAGGGTTTGCCGTTCAGGCGCGTGGAGAACTGGTATTCCTGGCTGCCGATTTCCACCCGCGCCACATCGCCGATGCGCACGGTGGAACCGTCCGGGTTGGCCTTGAGCACGATGTCGGCGAATTCCGCCGGGGTCGACAATTGGCCCTTGACCAGGATCGCGGCGGTGATTTCCTGGGTATGGGTGCCCGGCAAATCACCGATGCTGCCGGCCGAGACCTGGGCGTTCTGCGCAGCGATGGCGGCATTCACGTCGGCCGGGGTGAGGTTGAAACCGATCAGCTTCTGCGGGTCGATCCAGATGCGCATGGCGCGCTCGGCCCCGTACAGCTGAGCCTTGCCCACCCCGTCCAGGCGCTTGAGTTCGTTCATCACGTTGCGCGCCAGGTAATCGCTGAGCGCAACGTCATCGAGCTTGCCGTCGTTGGAGGTGAGGGTCACCAGCAGCAGGAAGCCCGCGGAGACTTTTTCCACCTGCAGGCCCTGCTGAGTCACGGCCTGGGGCAAGCGCGGCTCCACGGCTTTGAGGCGGTTCTGCACATCCACCTGGGCCATCTCCGGGTTGGTGCCGGGTTGGAAGGTGGCCGTGATCGTTGCCGACCCCAGGCTGCTCTGGGACTCGAAATACAACAGATGATCGGCGCCGTTGAGTTCCTGCTCAATCAGGCTTACGACGCTCTCATCCAGGGTCTGCGCCGAGGCACCGGGGTACACCGCGTAAATCTCGACTTTCGGCGGCGCGACGTTCGGGTATTGCGCCACTGGCAACTGGGGGATGGCCAACAGGCCGGCCAGCAGAATGAACAGCGCTACCACCCAGGCGAAGATCGGGCGGTCGATAAAGAACTGCGGCATGCTCAGGAATCCTTGTTGGCCAGCTTGGCTGGGCTGTCGTCCACCTGGACTTTCTCACCGGGCCGCGCGTGTTGCAGGCCTTCCACGATGATGCGGTCACCGGGTTTGAGGCCATGGCTGACCACCCAGCGATCACCGATCACCGCGCCCAGCTCCACCGGTTGCTGGCTGACGGTCTGTTCGGCGTCCAGCAGTAGCACCATGGGGACGCCGGCGCTGTCGCGGGTGATGGCGCGTTGCGGCACGCTCAGGCCCTGGGTATCGACTGCCTGCTCCAGGCGTACGCGCACGAAGCTGCCGGGCAGCAGGTCGAGGTCCGGGTTGGGGAACTCGCTGCGCAGAACGATTTGCCCGGTGCCGGGGTCGACGCTGATTTCAGCGAACAGCAATTTGCCCGGCAGCGGGTAGAGGCTGCCGTCGTCCTGGATCAACGTGGCCTTGGCCTGGTCCTGGCCGACCTGCTTCAGGCTGCCGGCGCGGAAGGCGCGGCGCAGGTCGTTCAGCTCGCGGGTGGATTGGGTAAGGTCGGCGTGGATCGGGTCCAGTTGCTGGATGATCGCCAGCGGTGTGGCCTCGTTCTGGCCGACCAGGGCGCCTTCGGTGACCAACGCCCGGCCGATGCGCCCGGAAATCGGCGCGGTGACGGTGGCGTAGCCGAGGTTGAGCTTGGCGCGTTCAACGGCGGCTTTATTGGCGGCGACTTCGGCGTTGGTCTGGCGCACGGCGGCGCGGGCGTTGTCGTAGTCCTGGCCGCTGATGGCGTTGCCTTCCACCAACTGGCTGTAGCGTTGCGCTTGCAGGCGCGCCTGGAACGCGTTGGCTTCCGCCTTGCTCAGGTTGGCCTTGGCGCTGTCCAGGTCGGCCTTGAAGGGGGCCGGGTCGATGCGAAACAACACGTCGCCCTGTTTGACGTCATGGCCTTCCTTGAACACCCGCTGCAGCACCACGCCGGCTACCCGCGCGCGCACTTCGGCAATGCGTGGCGCGGCGATGCGCCCGCTCAATTCGCTGCTGATGGACAGGGGCTTGGCTTGCAAGGTCTCGATGCGAACCTTGGCCAGAGGCATTTCCGGCGCTTCGACGGCCGACTGGTCACAGGCACTCAGTGCCAGCGTCAGGGCCAGCAGGCAAAACGGCGCAAACAGATTCTTCGACATGCTCTTATCCCAATAATGACTGGCGCATCCTAAAGTCACCGGCGCCTCGGTGCTGTGAAGCTGTGTAGCAGGTGTGTGAAGAAATGTAAGGTGCGGCGCGCGAGGCACCGAGGGCGTATATCCTTGCACAATCTTGCAACACTCAGTATCCAATGCCGGAGGGCGTTTGCACCCTCCGGCATTGGGTGTGTGTACGACACATCACTGTATTTTCTGGAAACACCTTCATGCCCAACATCCTCCTGGTCGAAGACGACGCCGCGCTCTCCGAGCTGATTGCCAGCTACCTGGAGCGCAACGGCTACCACGTCAACGTGCTCAGTCGTGGCGATCTGGTGCAGGAACGCGCGCGCCGTGATCCCCCGGACCTGGTAATCCTCGACCTGATGCTGCCCGGGCTTGATGGCCTGCAGGTGTGCCGCCTGCTGCGCGCCGACTCGGCCTGTCTGCCGATCCTGATGCTCACCGCCCGCGACGACAGCCACGATCAGGTACTTGGCCTGGAAATGGGCGCCGATGACTACGTCACCAAACCCTGCGAACCCCGCGTGCTGCTGGCACGGGTGCGCACCTTGCTGCGCCGCAGCAGTTTGTCCGAACCCCAGGTGGCCAACGATCAGATCCTGATGGGCAACCTGTGCATCGACCTGTCGGAGCGCACCGTGACCTGGCGCGACCAGGCCGTGGAGCTGTCCAGCGGCGAATACAACCTGCTGGTGGTGCTGGCGCGGCACGCCGGCGAAGTGCTCAGTCGCGACCAGATCCTGCAACGCCTGCGCGGTATCGAGTTCAACGGCACCGATCGCTCGGTGGACGTGGCCATCTCCAAGCTGCGGCGCAAGTTCGACGACCATGCCGGCGAAGCGCGCAAGATCAAAACGGTATGGGGCAAGGGTTACTTGTTCAGCCGTTCCGAGTGGGAATGCTGACCCATGCTGCGCGTGCTGATTCGCCTCTTTCTGATCACTATCGTCACCTATAGCGCCGCGATCTACCTGATTCCCAAGCTGGTGATCCAGCTGTTTGAACACCGCTACCTGAATTACAACATCGAGCAGACCCGCGGCCAGCAACACCTGATCGTCAAGCAGTATCAACGTGCGCCGGTGGAGCGCTGGTCTCAGGTAACCGAGCAACTGGGGCGGGAATTCGCGCCGCTGCATGTGCAACTGCTGCTGCGGCAGGACGCCAGTTATACCCTCGAAGAAGCGCGCTTGCTGGAGCAGGGCAAACCGGTGGTGCGCCTGGGGGAGTGGGGCTGGATGGAAGAGATCAGCTCGCCGATCAACGATCAGTTTGTGGTCAAGCTGACCATCCCGCCGGACCCGCTGGACATGAACTTGCTGTACTGGGCCATCAACGTGCTGATTGTCGCCGCGCTGCTGGTGTGCCTGCTGACCTGGCTGCGCCCGCACTGGCGCGACCTTGAGCGCTTGAAAAGCACTGCCGCGCAGTTGGGCCGGGGTAATTTGACGGAGCGCACGGGAATCTCGGCCCGTTCCACTATCGGCAGCCTGGCCGCGGTGTTCGACACTATGGCCGACGACATCGAGCACTTGCTCAACCAGCAGCGCGACCTGCTCAACGCGGTCTCCCATGAACTGCGCACCCCCCTCACGCGTCTGGACTTCGGCCTGGCCCTGGCACTGTCCGAAGACCTGCCCCAGGCCAGCCGCGAACGCCTGCAGGGCCTGGTGGCGCATATCCGTGAGCTGGACGAGTTGGTGCTGGAGTTGTTGTCCTACAGCCGTTTGCAGAACCCGTCGCAACTGCCGGAGCGGGTGGACGTGGTGCTCGATGAATTTATCGACAGCGTGCTAGGCAGCGTCGATGACGAACTGGAAAACCCCGAAATCGTCATCGATGTGGCGCTCGATTGTGCCGTCGAGCGCTTCAGTCTCGACCCACGCCTCACCGCCCGCGCGTTGCAGAACCTGCTGCGCAACGCCACGCGCTACTGCGAAAAACGCATCCAGGTGGGCGTCAAGGTATGTCCCAAGGGCTGTGAGATCTGGGTAGACGATGACGGCATCGGCATTCCGCTGGAGCAGCGAGAGCGCATCTTCGAACCCTTCTACCGTCTCGACCGCAGCCGCGACCGTGCCACTGGCGGCTTCGGTCTGGGCCTGGCGATCAGCCGGCGTGCGCTGGAGGCTCAGGGCGGGACGTTGACCGCCCAGGCTTCACCGCTGGGCGGCGCGCGGTTTCGGGTGTGGTTGCCCAGCAGCGCGAGCTGATCGGCCTGCAAGCAGGCGGGCAAAAGAGCATACTGTGGCCCCGTTTTACCCGAGGAGAGATTGACCATGACCGCCGTTCACGCGTCTGCTCAACTAGGTTTCTCAACCCAGGCCGCCACTTACGCCCAGGGGCGGCCAGATTACCCCCGCCAACTCACGGGCTGGCTCAGCGAGACGCTGGGGGTTACCGGCCAGTCAACGGTGGTCGACCTAGGCGCCGGCACCGGCAAGTTCACCCGCTTGCTCAGTAGCCTGGCGCCGACGCTTATCGCCGTGGAACCCGTGGCGCAGATGGGCGAGCAACTGCTCAAGGCATTGCCCGGTGTACGTCTGGTTTCCGGTACCGCCGACGCCATGCCCCTGGACACGGCGAGTGCCGACGTCGTCGTGTGCGCGCAGGCCTTCCACTGGTTCGCCACACAGCCGGCATTGGCGCAAATTCACCGTGTACTCAAGCCCGATGGGCGCCTGGGCCTGGTGTGGAATGTGCGCGACGAGTCGGTGGACTGGGTGGCGGCGATCACCGAGATCATCACGCCTTATGAAGGCGATACCCCACGGTTCCATACGGGCCATTGGCGTGATGCCTTTCGCGGCGAGTATTTTTCCATGCCCGAACTGACCTGTTTTGCCTACCAGCACGTAGGCAGCCCCCAGGAAGTGATCATTGATCGCTTCCTCTCGGTGAGTTTCATTGCGGCGCTGCCGGACCCGCAAAAGGCCCGCGTCACCGCGCAACTGCGCACCCTGATCGACACCCATCCCGACCTTCGCGGGCGTGAGACCGTAGCGTTTCCTTACCAGACGCAGGCTTACGTGTGTCACCGGCTGGCGTAAAAGGCATAAAGTCAGATCATATTGGTATAAGTGGTTATAAGAAAAATCGCTATCCTGCGGCCAGTAATTTATATGGCCGCAGGTAGCTGTTAATGGAAGTGGGTAACTTTGGTTTTGTCATTGCCGGCCTGATCGTGGGTTTTATCGTCGGCATGACCGGCGTCGGCGGCGGTTCTTTGATGACGCCGATCCTGTTGTGGTTCGGTATCAACCCGGCCACGGCCGTAGGCACCGACCTGCTGTACGCCGCTATTACCAAGTCCGGCGGCGTGCTGGTGCACAGCAAGAACAAGAACATCGACTGGACCATCACCGGTTGGCTCACCCTCGGCAGTGTGCCCGCCGTGCTCCTGACCCTGTGGTTCCTGGCCACTTTGCACACCGACCCCAGCGCAATGAACGCGGTGATCAAGCAGGCCCTCGGCGTGGTGCTGCTGTTGACCGCTTTGGCGATTCTTTTCAAGAAAACCCTGTTGGCTTTCGCCCAGCGTCATGCCGGCGACAGCTACCACATGAACCCGCGCAACCTGAATGCCTTGACCGTGCTTACCGGAGCGATCCTCGGCACCATGGTCGCCCTGACCTCCATTGGCGCCGGCGCCCTGGGCACCGTGGCGCTGTTTATCCTCTATCCGTTCCTGGCCACGCGCCGACTGGTGGGCACCGAAATCGCCCACGCCGTGCCGCTGACCCTGGTGGCGGGCCTGGGCCATGCCGGCATGGGCAATATGGACTGGCACCTGCTGGGCTTTCTGCTGATGGGCTCGCTGCCGGGGATCTACATCGGCAGCCATATGACCGGCAAGATCCCGGACGGTGTATTGCGCCCGTGCCTGGCGGTTATGTTGATGGCCGTCGGTTACAAATTGGCGTTCTGAGGTGGGAGGGGCAAGCGCCTCCCACAGGGTTCGGCTCATTCTGTTTTAGTCTTTCGCCGGGCCATTGCCGATCTGCCAAACGAACGGCGGTTCGGTGCCATTGATCACCCAATCCCCCACAATCCGCGCCTTGTAGATCACCGGGTTGTGCGAGGACACGGTCCGCGCGTTGCGCCAATGCCGGTCCAAACCCTTGCCTTGGCGCACATCCGAAGCTCCCAGCGCATTGAACAGTTCGCTGGTGGCCCGCTGAATCAATTCCGACACCACCACCTGCGCCGTGGCCGATTCGATTTCGGCCGCCACATTGGCCTCGCGCTCGGCCACTTCATCCCCGCCGAACCGCGCCAGGTACGCTCGTTGCGCCGGCTCCGCAGCCTTCAACGCGCTGGCTTCGGCGGCATACACCAGGGCGGCGACTTCGCCCACCACCTGCTGAATCTGCGCGTCCTGGCTGACATGGGCCGCATTGCCGTGGCTGTAGATGCGCTTGCGGCTGCGTACGTGCTGCGCCACGTCCTTGAGCGCGGCGCGGCCGATCCCGGCGAGGCTGGCCAGCAACACCAGTTGATAAAATGCCGTCTGGTATTTGAAGCGGGTGGCAAAGTCGATGAGGTTTTCCGCCTCCACCACGGCATTGGTAAAGCGCGACGTGCCGCTGCCGGTGGTGCGTTGGCCAAAGCCGTCCCAGTCATCGCTGTGCACCACCCCAGGCTGGCGCGCGCGGGTGGCGGCAATCACGTCGCCGCCGGTGTCGCTGCGTTGGGCGTACACGTCAATCCAGTCGGCAAAAATGCTGCCGGTGCTGTAGAACTTCTCGCCATTGAGCGCCCACTGATCACCGTTCGGTGTCACTTGGGTGACCACCTCGCCGATGGCCACTGCGCCGATTTCGGTCCAAGCGCAGCCGACGATGTCGCCGTCGACGAAGCGCTTGAACCACAGGTCACGGCCGGCGCCGGGCGCGGCATTCAGGCGGTCTTCGACAAAGGCGAAGTGCCCGCGCAGGGCCTGGGGCACGTTGGAGTCGGCTTCGGCCAGTTCGATCAGCAGCGCGAACAACTGCGGCAGCGAGGCGCCGCCACCCCCGTATTCCACCGGCACGCGTACGGCGCCAAAACCGGCCTCTTTGAGCCATTGGATCGGCGCGTGGGGCAGGGTGCGGGTGTTTTCCCGTTCCAGCGCGCCCTCGGCGATGCGTTGGAAAATCGGGCGAAAGCGCGCCGCCAGGGCGGCATAGTCGGCGCCGGTAGCCAGCGGATTGATGATGTGGTGTTCGGTCATGGGACGGTTCCTGGGCGGTGATCGGTGCAAGGGCAGTTGCACACTCCGTGCCGGGCGCCGAGCCCAGTGTTTATGGGGATTGGAGGGTTAGAACTGTTGCCCTGGCAACAGCGATCCGACAAAAGGCGCGAAGCCCGACACTCGCCGCCAAGGGATCCCCGCCGGCAATATCCCGCGCAACCGCCCTGGCTCGGGGGCTTTGCCCAGGCTGGCACGCTTGCTGCTCAACCCTTCGGTACATCCCTTTTGTGCGAGGTACCGTTCGATGAGTCAGCAAGCCGTGAAATTTGCCTATTGGGTGCCCAACGTCAGCGGTGGGCTGGTGGTCAGCAAGATCGAGCAACGCACCCACTGGGGCATCGACTACAACCGCAAATTGGCGCAACTGGCCGAAGCGGCGGGCTTCGAGTACGGCCTGACCCAGATCCGCTTCACCGCCGGTTACGGTGCCGAGAACCAACATGAGTCCGTGGCGTTCAGCCATGCCCTGCTGGCCGCCACCACCCGACTCAAGGTTATCGCCGCGATCCTGCCAGGGCCCTGGCAGCCGGCGCTGGCGGCCAAGCAATTGGCGACCATCGACCAGCTCACCAACGGCCGCATCGCGGTGAATATCGTCAGCGGCTGGTTCAAGGGCGAGTTTCAGGCCATCGGCGAGCCTTGGTTGGAGCACGACGAACGCTATCGTCGCTCCGAAGAATTTATCCGCGCGCTTAAAGGCATCTGGACCCAGGATGATTTCACCTTCAAGGGCGACTTCTACCGCTTCAACAACTACACCCTCAAGCCCAAGCCGCTGGGCCGGCCGGAAGTGTTCCAGGGCGGCAGCTCGCGGGCCGCGCGGGATATGGCCGCGCGGGTGTCGGATTGGTATTTCACCAATGGCAATACCCCGGAAGGTATCAAGGCCCAGGTCGATGACATCCGCACCAAGGCTGCGGCGAACAACCATTCGGTCAAGATCGGCGTGAATGCCTTTGTGATTGCCCGCGACACAGAGGAGGAAGCCCGCGCCGTGCTGGCCGAAATCATCGACAAAGCCGACCCGCAAGCGGTGAACGCCTTCGGTGACGCCGCCAAACAAGCCGGCAAGGCCTCGCCCGAAGGCGAGGGCAACTGGGCCAAGTCCAGTTTTGAAGACCTGGTGCAGTACAACGACGGCTTCAAGACCAACCTGATCGGCACGCCGCAACAAATCGCCGAACGCATCGTCGCGCTCAAGGCCGTGGGCGTGGACCTGGTGCTGGCGGGCTTTCTGCACTTCCAGGAAGAAGTGGAGTACTTCGGCAAGCGGGTATTGCCGCTGGTGCGCGAATTGGAGGCCAAGGCAGGGATCAGGCAGGTGGCGTGAGGACCAGCGGGGCCGCTTCGCAGCCCAGCGCGGGGCAAGCCCGCTCACCACATGGCTGGGTGTCAGCCTCTGAGAGTTGTGTAGGCATCGCCGATGAGCATCGGTATTTACATATCTCCGGTAGAAACATCACCTGAGCACATGAGCTTTTTGTGGTGAGCGGGCTTGCCCCGCGCCGGGCCGCGCAGCGGCCCTTTCTCCGATCACTGCGGTGTGCCTGGCATGAACGGTCGTCAGGTCTTGGGGCCGCTTCGCAGCCCAGCGCGGGGCAAGCCTGCTCACCACGTGGCTGGGTGTCAGCCTCTGAGAGTTGTGTAGGCATCCCCGATGAGCATCGGTATCTACATATCTCCGGTAGAAACATCACCTGAGCACATGAGCTTTTTGTGGTGAGCGGGCTTGCCCCGCGCCGGGGCGCGCAGCGGCCCTTTCTCCAGTCACTGCGGTGTGCCTGGCATGAACGGTCGTCAGGTTTGGGGCCGCTTCGCAGCCCAGCGCAGGGCAAGCCTACTCACCACGTGGCTGGGTGTCAGCCTCTGAGAGTTGTGTAGGCATCCCCGATGAGCATCGGTATCTACATAATATCTCCGGTAGAAACATCACCTGAGCACATGAGCGTTTTGTGGTGAGCGGGCTTGCCCCGCGCCGGGACGCGCAGCGGCCCTTTCTCCAATCACTGCGGTGTGCCTGGCATAAACGGTCGTCAGGTTTTGGGGCCGCTTCGCAGCCCAGCGCGGGGCAAGCCTGCTCAACACTGGTTGGGTTTCAGCCTCTGAGAGTGGGCGGTCGCTGGAGGGTCAGGACTTCGTAGCCGTCGGCCGTCACCGCCACGGTGTGTTCCCATTGCGCCGACAGGCTGTTGTCTTTGGTGACGACCGTCCAGCCGTCCTTGAGGCTGCGCACTTTGGCGCTGCCCTGGTTGAGCATCGGTTCGACGGTAAACACCATACCTTCGCGCAGCTCAAGCCCGGTGCCGGGGCGGCCGAAGTGCAGAATCTGTGGTTCTTCGTGCATCTGCCGGCCGATGCCATGGCCGCAGTATTCGCGCACCACACTGTAGCCATTGGCTTGGGCGTGGCTTTGGATGGCATGGCCGATATCGCCCAGGCGCGCCCCAGGCTTGACCTGGCGGATACCGGCCCACATTGCCTCGAAGGTCATCTCCACCAGGCGCCGGGCTTTGGGCGCGACGGTGCCGATCATATACATCTTGCTGGCGTCGGCGATAAAGCCGCCTTTTTCCAGGGTGATGTCAATGTTGATGATGTCGCCGTCCTTGAGCACGTCCTTGGCGCTGGGCATGCCATGGCACACCACTTCGTTGATTGAGGTGTTGATGCTGAACGGGTAGTCGTACTGGCCGAGGCTGGCGGGGCGGGCCTGCAAGTCGTTGCGGATAAACGCTTCGACGGCGGCGTCCAGCTCCAGGGTCGAGCGACCGGCGGCGACGAAGCCGTCGAGCATGTCGAACACTTGGGCCAGTAGGCGACCGGATTCGCGCATCACAGCCAGTTGGGCGGCAGTCTTGATCATCATTCACGCCCTCGGATCAGTTCGGGTTTGTCCAGCAACAGTTTGTTGATCAAGTCGTTGTAGGTCAGGGTGGGGTTCAGTTCGGCGAGCAGGCCGACTTTGATCCAGAACTCGGCCTGAGCGTTGATGGAGCGGTCCATCGTCGCGCTGGCTAGGCGTAATTGTTCGTGCAGTTGGTCGGTGATCTTAACGATGCCCATGGTGTTCACTGTGTCAGAACGGATATACAAAGCGTATATGTTTCGTATATTTGACGTAAACCCCCAATAGCAAAATCCCATAAGCCGATTGACGGGTCACACGGTAGGCGGTTAGTTTCGTTTCATGACATTTCATACCTTCTTTCGCCAGCCAAGCATTATTACCGCCATTCCTCAGTTGGCGGGATAGCGCACGGCTGCACCCAAACCCGCCCTAGAGGCGGGTTTTGTTTTTCCGTCTCCTGGGCCCTACACACACCGCCAGGAGACACCGATGAGTACCCCCACAGCCCCAGCGACGTCCGATACACGTTTGCTTGAGCACTATGTAAAAAAGATCCTCGCCGCGCCGGTCTATGACTTGGCCGTGCGCACGCCGTTACAAGCGGCCCCGGCACTGTCGGCGTTGCTCGGCAACCAAGTGCTGCTCAAGCGCGAAGACCTGCAGCCGACCTTTTCCTTCAAGGTGCGCGGTGCCTACAACAAATTGGTGCAACTTCGCGACGCGCAGCGCACTCAAGGGGTCATCACCGCTTCAGCAGGCAACCACGCCCAGGGCGTAGCACTGGCGGCGCGGGAACTGGGGATCAAGGCGCGGATCGTGATGCCTTGCAGCACGCCGGATTTAAAGGTGCAGGGCGTGCGCTCCCGAGGCGCCGAGGCGGTGCTGCATGGGCCGAGTTTTCCGTTTGCCCTGGCCCATGCGCTGGCCTTGGCCGAGGCCAGCGGTGGCACCTTTGTCTCGCCCTTCGACGACCCGGATGTGATCGCCGGTCAAGGCACGGTAGGGATGGAGATCCTGCGCCAGCAACAGGGCCCGCTGCACGCGATCTTCGTACCGGTGGGCGGCGGCGGGCTGATCGCGGGGATCGCGGCGTATGTCAAATACCTGCGGCCCGAGGTGCGCATCATCGGGGTCGAAGCCGAAGGCTCCAGTTGTTTGCTGGCGGCGTTACGTGCCGGCGAACGGGTGGTGTTGCCCAGCGTCGATGGGTTTGCCGACGGCACCGCGGTGGCGCAGATCGGCGCCTACGGTTTTGAAATATGCCGCGACTGGGTGGACGACGTCATCACCGTGAGCAACGACGAACTGTGCAGCGCCATCAAGCTGATCTACGACGATACCCGCTCCATCACCGAGCCATCCGGTGCGTTGGCGGTGGCGGGAATGCGCAGGTTTGTCGCCCAACGCGGCGTGCAGAGGCAGACCCTGGTAGCGGTAAATTCCGGGGCAAATATCAACTTTGATAGTTTGCGATATGTTGCTGACAGAGTGGGTGCCCAGTTAGCCGTTTAAGCGTAAACCGCCGGTTAAACGTTTAATCGATGCTATTCGCCGATATTTTAAACAGCGGCGAAAAGTTCAAGTTTTAGTTATATAAAACCCAGGGTCGCTTATGAGGAAAGGTTACAACGCAACTCGATTTTGCCGGGTACGCTTGCTCAGTGAAGGCGTCTTCCAAGGCTGGTAAGACGTCGCAGGCGTATGCCTGGCATAAACACAACAATCTGTTGGCAGTCTATAAAAAGGAGAGGTTGACCATGCTTTCGGAACTTGAATTACGCAGCATTATTGAAGGAAGTTTCCTGCCTAAACGGTGCGAATGCACCAAAGCCGAAGATGCTTCGCTGACGATCAAGGTGTACGACGACCGCGACCGTGACCGGGTGGACTTGGAAGTCAAAGGCATCAACGCAGACAAACTCGACAGCAGTCGCGCCATCTGCAATCTGATCACCGGGTTGCGTGAAGACCTCAAGCATACCCATGCACCTGTACTGCAACGCGCCGGGGCGCGCGGCTACTACTAAGCCGTCGTCTGCGGTTGAACCACCGAAGAACTGTGGGCCTGGATTAACGCCAGGCCCAAAACGGTGGTATGTCCTTGCGCAATTCCCCCTATGCTTTCAACCCAATTGCTGGCGATACGGTAGGTCCGGACCGGTCTTGGTGCAGGTCAATGCCGCTGCGCGAATGGCAAAGCCGAGCATGGCGTCGATCTGCTCGCGGCTGAGCTGTTGCAGACCCTCCACCGAATCCAATTGATGCTCCGTCAGCCAAGCAATCAATGCTGCCTGGAAGGTATCGCCGGCGCCCACTGTGTCGGCCATCACAACGTCCACCGCCGGTTGCGACCAGTTGCCGTGCTGGCGACTGAATACACTGGCGCCATCGCCGCCGCGGGTAAGGAACACCAACTGGCAACGGTGCTGCAACCAGCCCTGCAGAACGCTTTCCGGTGATTGGCCGGGGTAGAGCAGGTGCAGGTCTTCGTCGCTGACCTTGATCAAGTCGGCGTGCTTGACCAGTTCCGCTACGCGGTCGCGCCACAGTTGGATATCCGGCTGCGGGTTGAGGCGCACGTTGGGGTCGAGGCTGATCAGGCGCTTGCCGCTTTCACGCTTGACCAGGTTCAGCAGGGTGTCGCCGATCGGTTGCACCACCAGCGAGAACGAACCCACATGCAGTCCGCGCACGCTATCGTCCAGTTGCGGCAGGTGACTCACCTGCAATTGGCGGTCGGCGCAGCCTTCGCCGCGAAAGCTGTACTGCGGTGAGCCGTTGGCGCCCACGGCGACCATTGCTAGGGTGGTCGGCGCGGCGAATTCCACCAGGTAATCCTCGCTGACGCCTTCATCCCGCAGCACTTGCAGCAGGCGCCGACCAAGAAAATCGCTGGAAAGCCCCCCGAACAGGCCGGCCTTGATGCCCAGGCGACGCAGGCCAACGGCCACGTTGAACGGCGAACCGCCGGCAATCGCCGTGTAACTGACCTTCGACGCCTTGCCGCCGGCGCCTTCCTCGCTGAAGAAATCGAACAGCGCTTCACCACATACCAGATACATAATCGCTCGCTCTTAAAGGGTTGCCACGAGCTGCTGATAGCGCTCGTAAGCCTGTTGATACGCGCTGACATGGGCTGCCACCGGCACGGTACGGCTGGCCGGGTCGACGCTCACGCATCTGTCGCAGAGGCTGGCCAGGGATTCGCCGGTCTGGCTCCACGCCGCCTGGATCGCCGCGCCCAGGGCGGCGGCTTCGCTTTGTTCGGTGCAGACTACTTCGGTGTGCATGATATCCGCGACCATCTGCCGCCACACCGGGCTTTTCGAACCGCCGCCGATCAAGCGGATGCTCTGGCTTTGCAGGCCGGTCTGGCGCAGCAGGTCGAGGCCGTAGCGCAGGCCGAAGGTCGTGCCCTCGACCACTGCGCGGCACAGGTTGGCGCGGGTCAGGTTGGTCATGGTCAGCCCATGCAGGCTGCCGGTGGCGTGGGGCAGGGCGGGTACGCGTTCGCCGTTGAGAAACGGCAGCATGCTCACGCCGTCGGCGCCGATGGGCGCGCGTTCGACCAAGGCATTGAAGGCAGGCAGGTCCAGCTCGAACAGCTCGCGGATCACCCCGGTGGCGTTGGTCAGGTTCATGGTGCAGATCAACGGCAACCAGCCGCCGCTGGACGAGCAGAACGTCGCCACCGAGGCCTGGGGGCTGACGTTGGGCTGGTCGGCAAAGGCATACACGGTGCCGGACGAGCCCAGGCTCATGGTTATCACCCCCGGCGCGATATTGCCGGTGCCGATGGCGCCCATCATATTGTCGCCGCCGCCGCTGGAGACCACGGCGTTGGGGTTGATGCCCAGGCGTTCGGCGATGGCTGGCAGGATAGTGCCCACGCTTTGATCGGCCTCGATCAACGGCGGCAGGGCCCGCTCCAGGCGGCCGCTCGGGTCGATGTGCCGCAGCAGGGCCGTATCCCATTCACGATTGCGCACATTGAAGTAACCGGTGCCCGACGCATCGCCATACTCGGCGACGGCGCGGCCGGTGAGCCAGTAGTTGAGGTAATCGTGGGGCAGCAGGATATGGGCGATGCGGGCGAAGAGGTCCGGGTGTTGTTCGCGGGTCCATAGCAGTTTGGAGACGGTGTAGCCGGGTGCAATGGCCACGCCCAGGCGTTCCAGAGAGCCACGCTCGCCGCCGAGGTAGGCCAACAAGCGGTCGTTCTCGGCGGCGGTTTCGGTGTCGCACCACAGCTTGGCCGGGCGCAGTACCTGGCCGTGCTCATCCAGCAGCACCAGCCCATGCTGCTGGCCGGATACGCCAATGCCAAGGATGTCCTGGCCGTCGACGCCGGCCTGTTGCAGGGCGCGATGGGTGGCTTCGGTGAAAGCGTCCAGCCATTCCTGGGTGTGCTGTTCGCGGCGGCCATTGGCAGCGCTGATCAGGGTGTGGGCCGCAGCACCGAGGCCCAGTACCTTGCCGCTGCTCGCGTCGAGGACGATAGCCTTGGTGCCCTGGGTGCCGCAGTCGATGCCGAGGAACAGGTTTTGCTGGGTCATGAGGGGGTGCTCAGCATTATTGTTGGAAGTTAAATGCTATCCCAATGTAGGAGGGGGCTTGCCCCCGATAAGGGGAGGTCAGTTGATGAATAAGTTGACTGACCCAGCGCCATCGGGGGCAAGCTCCCTTCCACATTTCTAAGCCGGTTTTTTCAGTAACTGCTGCAGGGTTTTGGTCACGCCGTTATCCCGCAAGCTGACAAAACACCGCTCGAACGCTGCCACAAACGCAGGCGAATTGGGAATAGCCGTGCCGAAAATCTCTTCCACCCCCAGCAGGCGTACGCTGATCAGCGCATCGTCAGTGACCAGGCTCTGACAGAACGCTGCGCGCGGGTCGGGAATGTTGTAGCGCGCGCCGTTCTCATCCACACCTTTGAGATACAGGGCCCAGGCGGCCACTACCAGCGCCGCGCGCTCGGTCTCGCGGCCATCGGCAATCAGGCGGTTGACGGTCGGCACAGTGAACTTGGGAAACTTCGACGAGCCATCCGAACAGACCCGCTCCAGTTGGTCGGCGATGGCCTGGTTGGAGAAGCGATCCACCAAGGTCTGCTTGTACTCGGTCAGGTCGATGCCCGGCACCGGCGCCAGGTTCGGTGTGACGTCCAGGTCCATATAGGCGCGCATATAGGCCACGAACAGCGGGTCGTTCATGGTTTCGTGGACAAACCGGTAGCCCTTGAGAAAGCCCAGGTAGGTCAGGGCCAGGTGGCTGCCGTTGAGCAGGCCGATTTTCATTTCTTCGTAAGGGGTAACGTCATCGGTGAACTGCACGCCGACATTTTCCCAGGCCGGTCGGCCGTTGACGAACTTGTCCTCCAGCACCCACTGCACAAACGGCTCGCACACCACCGGCCAGGCATCGTCGATGCCGTGTTCGTCATGCAGTTGCAGACGGTGCGCGGTGCTGGTCATGGGGGTGATGCGGTCGACCATGGCATTGGGGAAGCTCACATTGGCGGCGATCCAGTCATGCAGCTCGGCATCGCGCAGGGCGGCGAAGGCCAGCAGCGCCTTGCGTGTGACCGCGCCGTTGTGCGGCAGGTTATCGCAGGACATCACCGTGAAGGCCGGCGTGCCGGCGGCGCGGCGCTGGGTCAGCGCGGCGCAGATAAAGCCGAACACGGTTGTCGGCGCTTGCGGGTGTGCCAGGTCATGCTGGATCTGCGGCAGGTGCGCCATGAATTCGCCGGTGCTGTCGTCGATGCAATAGCCGCCTTCGGTGATGGTCAGCGAAACGATGCGAATCGCGGGCTCGGCCAATTTGTCGATCAGCGCCTGGGCGCCGTCTTCGGCCAGCAGCATGTCGCTGATCGAACCGATCACGCGCACTTCGGTGTCGTCGGTGTCGCCCAGTTCGTACAGGGTGAATAGAAAGTCCTGGCCGGCCAGGTCGTCGCGGGCCTTGCGGTCCTCGGCGCGCAGGCCGACGCCGCAGATGCTCCAGTCCAGGCCCTCGCCGGTGTTCATCAGCGCATCGGTGTAATACGCCTGGTGTGCGCGATGAAAGCCGCCGACCCCGATATGGGCAATACCCTGGGAGGTGCTGGCGATGGCGTAAGCCGGCACTTGGATCTCACGCGGCAGTTGGGTGAGGTTCTGTTTATTCAGCTTCATAGCGTAATACTCGCGAAATCAGGCGGCGGCGCGCAGTGGGCGGGCCACGGCGTTGCCATCGGTGTCGAACAGGTGGCAGTGCGTCGGGTCCAGGTGCAGTTGCAGCGTCTCGCCGTACTGGCTGGCCATATCGCCACGGATACGCATGGTCAACGGCTCGCCGTTGGCGGTGATGACGTGGCAGAACGTATCGCTGCCCAGGCGCTCGCCGACATCGGCGGTCACCGTCAGGCTGGTTTGCCCCGGCGTGGCGATTTCCAGGTGTTCCGGGCGAATGCCCAGGGTCACCGCGCTGCCGACGCTCAGGCTGGCGCCGCTCAACGGCAATGTGACCAATGTCCCGGCGTCCAGCTGCACGTCGCAGTCCTGGCCGCTGACCCGGCTGACCTGGCCTTTGAGGAAGCCCATCTTCGGCGTACCCAAAAAGCCCGCCACGAACAGGTTGGCCGGCTGGTGATACAGCTCCAGGGGCGAGCCGACCTGTTCGATGCGGCCACTGTTAAGCACCACGACTTTGTCGGCCAGGGTCATTGCTTCGACCTGGTCGTGGGTCACGTAGATCATGGTCGCTTGCAGCTCTTTATGCAGGCGCGCCAGCTCCAGGCGCATCTGCACGCGCAGGGCGGCGTCGAGGTTGGACAGCGGTTCGTCGAACAGGAAAATCTTGGGGTTGCGCACAATGGCCCGGCCGATGGCCACACGCTGGCGCTGGCCGCCGGAGAGTTGCTTGGGCTTGCGCTCCAGCAGCGGGCCCAGTTCGAGGATGCGCGCCGCTTCGCTGACTTTGCTCTCCACCAGTTTCTTATCGACACCGGCCAGGTCCAGGGCGAACGACATGTTCTTGCGCACGCTCATGTGCGGGTACAAAGCATAGGTCTGGAACACCATCGCCAGGTCGCGCTTAGCCGGGGTCACTTCGGTGATGTCGCGCCCGTCCAGTTCGATGGTGCCGTCGCTCACCTCTTCCAGGCCGGCGATCAGGCGCAGCAAGGTGGATTTTCCGCAGCCTGATGGGCCGACGAAGACTACGAACTCTTTGTCATTCACTTCCAGGTCGATGCCTTTGATGATCGAGAAACCTTCGAAGCCTTTTTGCAGATTCTTGATTTTCAGGTTGGCCATGACGGGCCTCCGCTAGGAATTATTATTTAACTGCACCGAAGGACAGGCCGCGCACCAGCTGTTTCTGGCTGATCCAACCAAAGATCAGGATCGGCGCGCAGGCCAGGGTCGAAACGGCGGACAATTTGGCCCAGAACAAGCCTTCGGGGCTGGAGTAAGAGGCGATCAGCGCGGTCAATGGCGCGGCGCTGGACGAGGTCAGGTTCAGCGACCAGAACGCTTCGTTCCAGCACAGGATCAGCGACAGCAGCACGGTGGACGCCAGGCCGCCCTTGGCAATCGGCAGCAGCACGCGGACCATTTCCTGCCACAGGCTGGCACCGTCCAGGCGCGCGGCTTCGAGGATGTCCTTAGGGATGTCTTTGAAGTAGGTGTAGACCATCCACACCACGATCGGCAGGTTGATCAGGGTGTAGATAATGATCAGCGCGATGCGCGTATCCAGCAGGCCGAAGCTTTTGGCCAACAGGTAGATCGGCATCAGCACGCCCACCGGCGGCAGCATCTTGGTCGACAGCATCCACAGCAGCGTGCGTTTGGTGCGCTGGGTTTCGTAGAACGCCATGGAGTAGGCCGCGGGCACCGAGATCAGCAGGCACAGCGCGGTAGCGCTGAAGGAAATCAGTACCGAGTTCCATGCATAGCTGAAGTAGTTGCTGCGTTCGTTGATGTGCAGGTAGTTCTCCAGGGTCGGCGTGAAGATGAACTGCGGTGGCGTGGCGAAGGCGTCGATTTCGGTCTTGAAGCTGGTGAGCACCATCCAGAAGATCGGGAAGAAAATCAGGATCGCGATGGCCCAGGCCAGGGTGCCGAGCAGCAGGCTTTGCAGGCGACGGGATTGTTGAAGCGTCATGGCGCGGCCCTCAAGGCTTGTCAGTCAGGTTTTTGCCGATCATCCGCACCAGGATGATCGCCGCGATATTGGCGATGACCACGGCGATCAAGCCGCCGGCCGAGGCCATGCCCACGTCGAACTGCACCAGTGCCTGGTTGTAGATCAGGTACGCGAGGTTGGTCGAGGCGTAGCCCGGGCCACCGTTGGTGGTGGTGAAGATCTCGGCGAACACCGAGAGCAAAAAGATGGTTTCGATCATCACCACCACGGCAATCGGCCGCGCCAGGTGCGGCAGGGTCAGGTGCCAGAAGATCGCGATGGCGCCGGCACCGTCCAGGCGCGCGGCTTCCTTTTGTTCCTGGTCGAGGGACTGCATGGCGGTCATCAGCAACAGGATCGCGAAGGGCAGCCATTGCCACGACACAATGATGATGATCGACAGCAACGGGTAATGCGCCAGCCAGTCCACCGGCTCGGCGCCGAACAGTTTCCACACGGCGGCGAGCACCCCGGATACCGGGTGGAAAATCAGGTTTTTCCAGATCAGCGCACCGACGGTGGGCATGATGAAAAACGGTGAAATCAGCAACACCCGCACCAGGCCGCGACCGAAGAACTCACTGGCCTCCAGCAGCGCACTGATCAACACGCCGAACACCACGCTGATCAACAGCACACTGCCGACCAGCAGCAGGGTATTGGTGGCGCCGGGCAAAAAGCCGGAGTCGGTGATGAAGTAGGTGAAATTCTCCAGTCCCACGAATTCATTCTCGCCGGGGTAGAGCAGGTTGTAGCGAATCAGCGAAAAGTACAGGGTCATGCCCAGCGGCACGATCATCCATAGCAACAGCAGGGCGACCGAGGGGCTGACGAGAAACCAGCCGGGGTTGGCCAGGCGGTTTTTGGCAGGTGTATTCATGGTAATTAACGCCAGTGCGGAGCAAGGATCGGAGTGCGGTCAGTGTGGGAGGGGGCTTGCGCCCGATAGCGGAGTGTCAGTCGATGAATCAGTTGGCTGATCCACTGCTATCGGGGGCAAGCCCTCTCCCACCTTGACGGTGGTGAGGCTCAGGTTATTTGGGGTAACCGGCCCGCTTCATTTCCCGCTCGGTGGTGGTCTGCGCCGCAGTCAATGCTGCATCAACCGTCTGCTGACCGGTCAGCGCACCGGAGAAGAACTTACCGACCTGGGTACCAATCGCCTGGAACTCAGGAATGGTCACCAGCTGGATCCCGATGTACGGCACCGGTTTCTCCGTCGGCTTGGTCGGATCCGCGACTTTCAACGATTCCAAGGTCACTTTGGCGAACGGCGCGGCTTTCATGTACTCATCGCTGTAGGTCGACTTGCGCGTGCCTGGCGGTACGTTGGCGATGCCATCGGTCTTGGCCACCAACTGGCTGTATTCCTTGGACGTGGCCCAACTGGTGAATACTTTGGCGGCGTCCTTGGCCTTGGAACTGGTCGGGATCGCCAGGGACCAGGAGTACAGCCACGACGTGCCTTTGTCCGTGGTTTCATGGGGCGCGAAGGTGAAACCGACGTGGTCGGCCACTTTGCTTTGGGTTTTGTCGGTGACGAACGAGCCGGCGACGCTGGCGTCGACCCAGATCGCGCACTTGCCGCTGTTGAACAGCGCCAGGTTTTCGTTGAAGCCGTTGCTGGAAGCCCCCGGCGGGCCGGATTTCTTCATGTTGTCGACGTAGAAGTTCAGCGCGTTCTTCCATTCCGGGCCGTTGAATTCAGGCTGCCACTTTTCGTCGAACCAGCGCGCACCGTAGCCGTTGGCCAGGGTGGTGATCAGCGCCATATTCTCGCCCCAACCGGCTTTGCCGCGCAGGCACAGGCCGTATTGCTCTTTGCTCTTGTCGGTGAGTTTGCTGGCGAATTCGCCGATCTGGCTCCAGGTCGGGTGCTCAGGCATGGTCAGCCCGGCGTCCTTGAACAGGTCGGTGCGGTAGTAGGTGATCGAGCTTTCGGCGTAGAACGGCAGGGCGTACAGCGAACCCTTGACGGACAAACCGTCACGCACCGAAGGGAACACATCGTCCAGGTCGTAGGACGCCGGCAAGTCCTTCATCGGCTCCAGCCAACCCTTGGCGCCCCAGAGTGCGGCTTCGTACATGCCGATGGTCAAGACATCGAACTGCCCACCCTGGGTGGCGATGTCGGTGGTCAGGCGTTGGCGCAGCACGTTTTCTTCGAGTACCACCCAGTTCAGCTTGATCTCCGGATGCTCGGCCTCGAAGGTCTTGGAGAGCTTCTGCATACGGATCATGTCGCTGTTGTTGACGGTGGCAATGGTCAGGGTCTGCGCGCCAAGGCTGACGGCGCTAAGGGTCATACATGCAGTCATACACGTAGAGGCAAGCAGAGCTTTTGCTGGGAACTTCATCGCGCACTCCATTTCCGCGCCCAGGGGCTACGGAAGGACAGTTATTGTTGTTGTGTCTTCCTACAGGGAGTCAGGAAGAGTGTGCGTTGATTACAGCCTTCAATTGGCGGTGTGACAAATCCTTGGGAACACTGGGACTGATACTTTTTTGCACTACGTGTCACCGGCTCAGCTCAATGCCAGTCGGCGTTAGGGTTTGCGCTTAAAGGTATTGGGAAAATGCAGCAGCCATTCCGATTGGCTGCTGCTAGAGGGTTAGCCGACGTAAGCGAAGAGGTCCTTGATGTCCTTCTCAGCGAAGACCCCTTTGCCGGTGTCTTCGATCAACTGGAACGAGCCATCGGGATTGATAGTGACTCCAACTGAACCCGCAATCGTGACATCTACGCCCGGCTTTTTCAGAAGGTCAAACAGGGGTTTTTTGCCGTCGTACTCTTGTGCCAATACCGCCCCCATACCCACCGTCGATTGAGAATTCACGCCGCCGACGAAGATGACCTTGCCGCCCTTATCCAATGACTTATTCAGCTCCTCCACCTCTTCATAAGCAACTTTATCGATCAAGCCATATCTTAGATCGCTACCGGTCAGGTGCATTAATGTGCGTTTTTGATAGACGCCATCTTTCAGGTCGGTGAGCACCGCCAGTGCGGAGCATTCGGTCAGGCTGCGGGTCGACAGGGGCGTACGAAGATCCTGCACGGTGTGGGAATACCCCATGTGCACTTCAACCGGTGAAGAGGTCGATGAGATTTTGGCGCTGTCGAAAGAGCGAGGTTTATAGTCGACTCTGGTTTTATAGAACACTGGTTTTTCATCGCTGCCTATATTGAGTTCAACCTCTGTCCCGTTGTCTTTTTTGACGTTGAACGCGATGTTGCGCTCGGCAAGCGTGTCGTTCATCGCCTTTTCCGCTAGCAGTTGAATGTACTTGTCAGGAAGGGACTTGTACTGGTTGCGGTAACGTCCCAGTGCCTCCTCATAAAGGGCGTAAGGGTCTTTATTGTCAACGCTCGGGAAGTCGCCGACGATTTCCTGCTCAAACCCTTTCACGCGCGCGCCGGTGAGCGCGTTGAGTTGCGACGCGAGGGACGCCTGGCCACCGCTGGCGGAGTAACAGGCCAAAAGACGAACGTCTTCGTAGTCTCGAATGTTGATACCGCGCGCCAACAATTCACGGTCCACATCAGCGGCTGCGTAACGCTTGCCATTTTCTCCCAGGATGGATGACGCCCCGCCGTTTGCGGGCTGTTCACTGTGGCCCATGATGTTAAGGCGTTGGTGACCCTTGTAGGTGTCGAAAAACACTTGAATATCGCCCGCGAGCGGCTTGATTTCCACTGGGCCGCCCAGGACGATCCGGTTCTTCGGCGGTGTAGCGGGAACGGGAATCTCCTCGACCAACATAGCGCCCGCACCTGCCGCTCTTGCCGCGCTGCTGGAAGGTTCATTCAATGCGCGTGCCTTGAAGTGAATGAGTGATGTCGCCAGGTTGAGCAACATATCGGCCAGCGCGGTTTCTTTGAGCCTCATATCGTCGCCGTGCAGGACCTCCAGGTCGCTGGCGATACCTGCGCCTTGCAAGGCGAGCCCCAGCAACGCGCCGGGGCCGCGCAAGGCCGGCAACAGCGCATTGAGCAACAGGAAGCCACCCTCCTTGAGCGTCGCCCAACGGCTTTCGTCATCAGAAACCGCCTGCTGTTCGGCAAGCGTGGTCAGGGCTTGTGCGTTGGCATTGTAGAGGTGGTCCATCAAATGCCCGGTTTGCAGTTGCGCCTTCAGGGTATCGGCGGCGGCATAACCGCCGGCGGCCAGTTTGGGTTCGGCCGGTACGGTCTCGCCGTCTCCCACGCCAAACACGCCGAGTGTCAGGGCGTCGGGCTCCTTGAAACTCCACCTCTTGTAATACTCTCGGGTCGATTCATCCGGCAACCAGGCCAGAATGTCCGACTGCAAACGCCCCGGCTGCTGGATGGCCTCCAGTAATTGCTTGCGGGTTTGAAATTGCAGCAGCGGGGCATCGGCGATCAGAGGGCGATAGAGAATATGTGGGCCGGCTTCGCTGTCCTCGGGCTCGATCAAGTACATATTGTCGACCACATCGGGGGCCTTGCCGGGGCCCGGTATAAAGGCCAGCGGGCGTACGGCGATCTCCTTGCCGTCGACGGTCTTGGCCCCGGGCGTTGGGTCGAGTGCGGCCTGGATATATCTGAAACCGGTATTATCGAGGCCGGACTTTTTCTGAATGACCATCTCCAGAGCTTTCAATTGCAGCTCAGTGGGGACCTGCTGCGCAAACAGGGACTGGCGTTCGGTTTTTTTATCGGGATTGTCCAGCAGTTCACGCTTGAGCAACGCGGGGTAGTTTTTACCCACGTCGACGGCCTCAATCAGCTTTTGCAGTGCACCGTCCTCTTCAAGTTCGGGCACGCGTGTATTATCGGGCTTGAGGTAAACCTCAACGCTTCTGCTCGGTAGCCCCGACAGGTTTTTCAGCAGGGCGTCGGTCAGGCTCATGCGTTCACGGTTGATTATTCCGCTGACCATTGCGTTGGCCCCTGCGCCGCCCACGGGCACCTTGAAGACGATCTCCAGGTTCTTCGCCGGATGACTGACGGCCTTCAGATTATCGAAAGAACGCTCGGCAAAAGTGCGAATGTCCGGGATGTCGCTGCTGTACGTGCGGCCTTTGTTCAGTTGTATGAAGCCCGCCAGCCTGAGATGCAGTTCCTGCAATACAAAGCGTTGCGACTGGTCGGCGTTGTTCATCCAGTCGGGCAACGTGGTTGTGGGCTGGGTAGGGGGCAGCATGTCTGTGAGGGCAGGCGCGTTGGAGAGTTGGTCGCCTTTATGCTGTTGGATCAGTCGATCAGCCTGGAGGTCGAACACATTGGCGTCCACTCGCTGTGCAGGGCGCCTCGACTCAGGAAGGTCATCCCAGGAGTCGTAGGGGGTGACCTTGCCACTGGTCTCCACCAGCAGGAGTAGCTGGCGACTGGGTGATGACAGGGATCGTGTGATTAACAGTTCCGGCTCGGGGCCTGTGGTGGTATAGACGTCGGCGCCCGACGAATTCGCACCCAGCGGCATAGGGCGCGTCGCCCCATTAGGCTGTGATGCGACCATGGTCAGGGTTTTACGCTGTTCATCATCCAGTCCGGTTTGTTTCAGCGCCGCCTGTTGCAGGTTGCTGCGCAGGATACTGCTGACCAGCGCCCGATGACTGCCGGAGAAGGCGTTGTCGGCGCCGCTGAATGCGGGCTTGCTCCAGTAGGCCCTGAACTCAGAGTTATAGACCTCGTCAAGCCGGCTTGGCAGCGCACCGATGGCGGAGCTCAAGCCTGCCAGATCAAGGTGCAAGGGTACATCGACCGGGCTGCCCAAGGTTGTCCGCGGCACGCGCGGGCGGGTATCAAACGCTTTGGCGTCCCGGGTGAAATTCGGCGCAGGGCCGCCTGCCAGATGATCCAGGGCCAGTGTGATCAGTTGTGTTCGCTTGAACTGCCCCGGTTGATCCGGATCAGGTAATTCGATGGCGAGCTGGTTAACGTCGACATCCAATCCAGGGGCGATGGTCTGGATCCTGTCGTTGAGCACTCGCGCGACCGCTGTGAACAACGTCGGCTCACCGGCAAACTGGCTGCGCGCCAGGGTGACCAACGGATTGGCCGCCGGTGATGCCGTCGCGCGCGGTTGCGTGGTGTGTGGCTGCTCAAGCCGTTGCGCGACTGCGCGTTGTCGCTCCTGGACGCCAACGGAGCGTCTATCGGTACGCGGATTGTGTTTGCGCAATGCGGCAAAGCCGTCGCGAGTCAGCGATGAGGCGTTTTTAAGTTGCCATGTGGTGCTGCCATCACCGGTCGGTTCACCATAAAACCTGCCTATCCAGTCGAGGCTAAGGGGTTTGTTCATGGCGGGCGGCACCGCAGAGTTGCGCAATGTCTGCCCGAGTGTCGAGCGTTCAGGGATTTCGGACACTAACAAGTGGCTGCGTTTGTTCAAAACAACACCCAATCCCGAAATTTCGCTGAATCGACCGGTGCTGTACATTCTCGCCATCTCCAGGTCGGCTTCTTCAACCGATGGTTTCTGGTCGCGTCGAGAGGCGGGGATCAATGAGGGGGTCAAGGTGATTTGCGTCGATAAGACCTCGATGGCGTCTTGTTGCTGTTGCCGAATCACAGAGTCGTGGGCGTCGTTTGACCCTGACGCGTCAGCATTGGCTGAGGGTAACGATACGAACGTTCCGTGTCGTTTTTGCTCAGCAATATTAATCACTAATCCTTCGGGTATATACATACCTCCCACTTCGTAAAAGTTACCTATCACTTGAGCAGGTGCGCGGGTTGGGCCGAGGTACTCGATAACCTGTCGCGTTGGGGCCAGCGCTTGAGCGGCAGCGGTCACCGCTGCGGTGGCCTGCCACCAACCTTCATCATATTTGGAGAAGCTAGCGGGCTTCCCATCAGCGATACATTCAAGTTCCCATCCATCAACCGTATTCAACTTCAGTGTTGAAGTGTCGATCTTGTGTTTCCTGGCGAAACTTGCAAATGGCTCGCTTTCAATAGCGTGGGTAAGTTGGGCCCAGGCCATGCCGAATGTCGAAAAGCGAGGGATGTCGTCGATGACCTTGGCCGCCGGACTTACGGGGGTGCCAGTTCGAAGGGCAACGAGCAGTTCCAGCAATGCGGCGCTGTACTTTTCTGAGAGAATCGCGTCATCTGCCTTGACCACACGGGTGGCGAGGCTTTGGGTTTCTAGATCGACAACCGCCACGTTGCGCTTACTCCGCGCGTTAGATACAGAAGGCACGGACTGGGCGTTCAAAGCAGATGCCGAAGAAAACGCACTGGTGCGCAAGGGATCGATGTTCATGCAGATAAAGTCCGTTAATAATGAATGGTTTATATATCTTCGCTGGAAAATAGATATTGGACTTGTGCGCGCTCCATAGTTAAAGGAGTGCGCCCATCGCATTGTTTTTTTGGATTTCTATTTTAAAGCGTCTGTCGGTGAGGGTTATGAGGTGCGCAGGTATTTAATGCGTGTATTAAGTGGTGATGCTGGCGGATTGGTTTCCTCTGTACATGTTGCAATTCATGTAAGGGGCTAACGATTTTTTCAAGAAAGCACTGTGCGACACTGCACTTGGGTTTAATAAGCGCAGTGCAAATAGACTCGATGTTTTTTATGCCAAGTTCTGCTCGGTCAATCGCTGCACTACCAGGCGCCGATAGTGCGAAGGGGTCATGCCCTTGAGCTGCTGAAAGCGCCGGTTGAAGTTGGAAATATTGTTGAATCCCGACTCGAAGCACACATCCGTCACCGCTTTGTCGCCATCGGCCAGCAGCTCGCAGGACTTGCTGATGCGCAACCGATTGACGAATTCGATAAACGTGCGCCCGGTGGCCTGTTTGAACACGCGGGAAAAATAAGTGGGTTTCATGCCCAGGTGTTCGGCCACTTCTTCCAGCGGCAACTCCCGTGCGTAGTGGGCGAAGATATAGTCCACCGCGCGGTTGGTGCGGTCGATGCTGTGCTCGTCGGCCGTTTGCGGTGCGGTCACGCCGGACAGCAGTTGGTAGTCGTCACACGCGCTCAACACGTCCAGCAGGATAAAGAAATGCCCCAGGCGCGCCATGCCTTGGGCGTCCTCGATGCGCTGCATCAAGGTCACGGCCTGGGCGATGGTGTGCTTGCAGCGAAACTCGATACCCGACTGCGCGCGCTCCAGCAGCGGCGCGAGGTTTTTGAGTTCGGCGAAAATGTGGCTGCCCTGTTCAAGCAGTTCATCGGTGAAGTTCACCAGCATGTCGCGCTTGGGCACCACTTCGTCTTCCTCCACCTGGCTGATCCAGTTGTGAGGCAGATTGGGGCCGGTGAGGAACAGGCTTTCCGGATAGAAGTTGCCGATGTAGTCGCCGATAAACACCTTGCCGGAGCTGGCGACGATCAGGTGCAGTTCGTATTCCTTGTGGAAATGCCAGCGCACCAGCGGGCAGGGGAAGCCATGCTGGCGATAGATGATGGACAGACCGTTGTGATCGTCCATCAGCTCGTAGGAAGGGTCGGTGATGCGCGTTGCTCGGGTCATGCTGCCGTCGCTTTATTGTGGTTGCTGCGTAGGATAATGCCCCCTCGTGCACCCACTCGCCAACGTCTGTGTTTACCCGTTGCGGTTTTTCGCCTCGATCCACTGCGCCATGTACTGGGTACTCTTGTGGGCGTGATGGCGCAACATGCTGCCGGTGAAGTTGTCCCGGCGATGGGTCGTGAGGCGGCTGCGGCACTGTTGCAGGCACTCGATCAGCGCCGGGCCGTGGATCTGTTGGGCGTAACGCCGAGCCAGCAGATGGCGCCCGTGTTCCTGCGCCTTCGTCCAACGGTCGCGGTCCTGATACAACGCCACGGCGGCAGCAGCCAGAGCGTCGGCGTCTGCCGCGATGGCTCCCGGCCAGGGCTGCTCATCGCCCATGGCTTCGGCGCCGATCGGTGTGGTGACATTCGGCGTGCCGCACAGCATGGCATCGGCCAGCTTGCCCTTGATTCCGGCGCCAAAGCGCAACGGCGCCAAGCAGATACGCGCGGCGCTCATCACGCGCAGGGCATCCTCGGCCCAGTTCATGACATGAAAGCCCTGGGCCGGGTTGTGCAGGGCAGTGGCCTTGGGCGGCGTATAAGCCCCGTAGATATGCAGCTGGGCCCCTGGCAGTTGCTGGCGGATGCGTGGCCACAGGCTGTTCTTCATCCACAGCACCGCATCCCAGTTGGGGGCATGGCGGAAGTTGCCGATGCTGAGGAAGTGCGCACGCTCCTCAAATGACGCGAACGCCTCGCTCGGCGGCGTCAGCATCAGCGGGCACCAGTGGAGCAAGGCGGCCGGCACCTTGAATTGTTCGGTGAGCAGGCGGATTTCCACATCGGAAATCATCAGGCTGATGTCACAACGGTAAATTGCTGCTATCTCGCGCTTGGCCAGGTCGGTGTCGGCCATATGCTGGAATTCTTCGGTCAAGGCCGGGGCGAACAGCGCGGTGAAGTCATCGCTATCGGGCTCGACTTTGAGGTGTTCCTTGAGGCGCTGATGGCGGGCGTCGCGCAGGCTTTGCAGGTCGGAGGTTTCCAGCACGCGCAGGGCATTCGGGCAGTGCTTTTCAACGCGCCAGCCGAACTGTTCCTCCATCATGAAACGGTCGAACAGCACGATATCCGGGGCCAGTTCGCGGACAAAGTCATCGAAACTGCTGTTATTCAGCTCGATGGCGCACTCGGCGATACCCAGCGCCGCCAGGTCGGCCTTGTGTTCGCCGAGCGCGGCGGGGCTGCTGAAGGTGATGTCCCAACCTTGTGTCAGAAAAGTTTCGAGAATCTGCATCATGTGTCCGCCCGCGGCCGAGGAGCGCGGCTCCGGCCAGACGTAACCAATGACCAGGACTCGGGTAGCAGGCGGCTTCATCGACAACGGTTTCCTTGCAGGGCAGGGCGAAAGGCGCGCAATTAAACCACAACCGGCGACATGACAATTTGTGTCTGGCGGTAGGTGGTCAACGTACTTTGTGGTTAACTTCCGCCTCTCGCATTCGTTTAAACCAAACCCAGCATAAGGATTCCGTTCATGGCTCAAGTCACCCTCAAAGGCAACCCTGTCCAGGTTGAAGGCGAACTGCCGAAAGTTGGCGCCAAGGCCCACGACTTCACCCTGACCGCCGGCGATCTGTCGGACGCAACCCTGGCGACCTTCGCCGGCAAGCGCAAAGTGCTGAATATCTTCCCAAGCGTCGACACCCCAACCTGCGCCACTTCGGTGCGCAAGTTCAACGATCAGGCCAGTTCGCTGAACAATGCCGTGGTGCTGTGCATCTCCACCGACCTGCCATTCGCCCAGGCGCGCTTCTGCGGTGCCGAAGGCCTGGAAAACGTGAAAAGCCTGTCGGACTTCCGTGATTCGGATTTCGCGGTTGATTACGGTGTTTCCATCGCTGAAGGCCCGCTCAAAGGCTTGACCGCCCGTGCGGTGGTCGTGCTGGACGAGAACGACACCGTGCTGCACAGCGAGCTGGTATCGGAAATCGGCCAGGAGCCGAACTACGAAGCTGCCCTGGCAGTCTTGAAGTAACTGTTTCGGCGCATTGCTGTCGTTTTGCAGTAACACGCTTGATACATGATTGCGGCCTGGCCTAGTCCAGGCCGTTTTCATTTGCGCTTCAAATGCTTAGCTGGAATAGGCCGATGGACTAAGATCCTCAAGTCACACGTTGTAAGCCCAAGGTAAATAGCCGGTAAAGGCGCTTTTCTAAATGCGCCCCAGTGCTTATCTTTCAGCCTCCCAAAGAAGAAGCTCTCGCGCCCAATGGTTGATCACTCCATGCAATCCTCCCCCCGTCACTCCCGTCGCTGGCTGTTTGGCCTGCTTGTGCTGCTGGTTATCGCCGGCCTGTGCTGGAAATTCTGGCCAAGCAGCGCGGCCCATAAAGACGCGCCTGCCGGGCACACCGGCAAAACCGGTATGGCGCGCCCGGGCTTCGGCGGCTCCACCGGCCCGGTGCCGGTCCGTGTGGCGCCGGTGGTGCAGGGGGAATTCCCGGTCTACTACAAGGCGCTGGGCACGGTTACCGCGCTCAATACCATCAATGTGCGCAGCCGAGTCGGCGGGGAGTTGGTGAAAATAGCCTTTGAAGAAGGGCAAATGGTCAAGGCCGGCGATCTGCTCGCCGAGATCGACCCGCGCAGCTACCAGAACGCCTTGCTCCAAGCCCAGGGCACCTTGCTGCAGAACCAGGCCCAGTTGAAGAACGCCCAGGTCGACGTGCAGCGTTACCGTGACCTGTATGCCCAGGACAGCATCGCCAAACAGACCCTGGACACCGCCGAAGCGCTGGTCCTGCAATACCAGGGCACGGTCAAGACCAACCAGGGCGCGGTGGATGACGCCAAGCTCAACCTCGAATTCACCAAGATCCGCGCGCCCATCAGTGGCCGTGTGGGCTTGCGCCAGCTTGATGTGGGTAACCTGGTGGCGGCCAACGACACCACCGCCCTGGCTGTGATCACCCAGACCCAGCCGATCAGCGTGGCCTTCACCTTGCCGGAAAACACCTTGGACACGGTTCTGACCCGTTACCACGCCGGCAATAAATTGCCCGTGGAAGCCTGGGACCGTGGCGACGCGAAGATTCAGGCCACCGGCGTACTGCAAAGCCTGGATAACCAGATCGACGTCACCACCGGCACCCTGAAATTCAAGGCGCGCTTCGATAACAAGGACCAGGCGCTGTTCCCCAACCAGTTCGTCAATGTGCACCTGCTGGCCGACACCTTGCACAATGTGGTGCTCGCGCCCTCGGCGGCCATTCAGTTCGGCAACAACGGCACCTTCGTCTACAAGCTCGATGGCGACAAGAAGGTCAAGGTCCAGCCGTTGGTGGTGGGCGACTCCGACGGCGACAACACTGTGATCAAGCAGGGCCTGGTCGCCGGCGACCGGGTGGTGCTGGAAGGCACCGACCGCCTCAAGGACGGCAGTGAAGTGGACGTGGTCAACGACAGCAGCGAAGTGCCGACCACGCCGACCGAACACCTGCAAGGCAAGCCTGCGGCCAAAGGGGAGACCGGCAGCACCGCCGGCAAGGCGCAAAAGGTCGGTTCATGAACCTGTCGCGGCTGTTTATTCTTCGCCCGGTCGCTACCACCCTGAGCATGCTGGCCATTGTCCTGGCCGGCATCATTGCGTACCGCTTGCTGCCGGTGTCGGCCTTGCCCCAGGTGGACTACCCGACCATCCGCGTAATGACCCTGTACCCCGGCGCCAGCCCGGATGTGATGACCAGCGCGGTCACCGCGCCCCTGGAGCGCCAGTTCGGGCAAATGCCCGGCCTGACCCAGATGGCCTCCACCAGCTCCGGCGGCGCCTCGGTGCTGACCCTGCGCTTCAACCTCGACATCAATATGGACGTGGCCGAGCAACAGGTGCAGGCCGCGATCAACGCCGCCACCAACCTGCTGCCCAAGGACCTGCCGGCGCCGCCGGTGTACAACAAGGTCAACCCGGCGGACACCCCGGTACTGACCCTGGCCATCACCTCCAAGACCATGCTGCTGCCCAAGCTCAATGACCTGGTCGATACGCGCATGGCGCAGAAAATCGCGCAGATCAGCGGCGTCGGTATGGTCAGCATCGCCGGCGGACAGCGCCAGGCGGTGCGCATCAAGGTTAACCCCGAGGCCCTGGCGGCCAATGGCTTGAACCTGTCAGACGTGCGAACCTTGATCGCCGCGTCCAACGTCAACCAGCCCAAGGGCAACTTCGACGGCCCCACGCGGGTTTCGATGCTCGATGCCAACGACCAGTTGGTCTCGCCCCAGCAATACGCCGAACTGATCCTGGCCTACAACAATGGCGCGCCGCTGCGTCTCAAGGACGTCGCGCAGATCGTCGACGGCGCCGAGAACGAACGCCTGGCCGCCTGGGCCAACCAGAACCAGGCCGTGCTGCTCAATATCCAGCGCCAGCCGGGTGCCAACGTGATCGAGGTGGTCGACCGCATCAAGGCGCTGCTGCCGAGTATCACTGATAACCTACCGGCCGGCCTCGACGTCACTGTGCTCACCGACCGCACCCAGACCATCCGCGCGTCGGTCAAGGACGTGCAGCACGAACTGCTGATCGCCATTGCTCTGGTGGTGATGGTGACATTCCTGTTCCTGCGGCGTGTCAGTGCCACGATCATCCCGTCCATCGCCGTGCCGCTGTCCCTGGTGGGCACCTTCGGCGTGATGTACCTGGCGGGCTTCTCCATCAACAACCTGACGCTGATGGCCCTGACCATTGCCACCGGCTTTGTGGTGGACGATGCCATCGTGATGCTGGAGAACATTTCCCGCTATATCGAAGAGGGCGAAACGCCGCTGGCTGCCGCGCTCAAGGGCGCCAAGCAGATCGGTTTCACTCTGATTTCCCTGACGCTGTCGCTGATCGCGGTGCTGATCCCGCTGCTGTTCATGGCCGATGTAGTCGGGCGCTTGTTCCGCGAGTTCGCCATCACCCTGGCGGTGGCGATCCTGATTTCCCTGGTGGTGTCCCTGACTCTCACGCCGATGATGTGCGCGCGCCTGCTCAAGCGTGAGCCCAAGGAAGAAGAACAGGGCCGTTTCTATAAGGCCAGCGGTGCCTGGATCGACTGGTTGATCGAAGGCTACGGGCGCAAGTTGCAATGGGTGCTCAAGCACCAACCGCTGACCCTGCTGGTGGCCATCGCCACCCTCGGCCTGACCGTGGTGCTGTACCTGGTGGTGCCCAAGGGGTTTTTCCCGGTGCAGGACACCGGCGTGATCCAGGGCATTTCCGAAGCGCCGCAGTCGATTTCCTTTGCGGCGATGAGCCAGCGTCAGCAGGAGTTGGCCAAGATCATCCTTGCCGACCCGGCGGTGGAAAGCCTGTCGTCCTATATCGGCGTGGATGGCGACAACGCCACACTCAACAGCGGCCGCTTGCTGATCAACCTCAAGCCCCACGGCCTGCGCGACCTGAGCGCGGCCCAGGTGATCACGCGTCTGCAACCGCAAATCGACAAGCTGGTGGGCATTCGCTTGTTTATGCAGCCGGTGCAGGACCTGACCATCGAAGACCGCGTCAGTCGCACCCAGTATCAGTTCAGCATGTCATCGCCGGATGCCGAGTTGCTGGCGTTGTGGAGCGACAAACTGGTACACGCCCTCAGCCAGTTACCGGAACTCACCGACGTGGCCAGCGACCTGCAGGACAAGGGTTTGCAGGTGTACCTGGTGATCGACCGCGATGCCGCCTCGCGCCTGGGCGTCAGCGTCTCGAACATCACCGATGCGCTGTATGACGCCTTCGGCCAGCGGCAGATTTCGACCATCTACACCCAGGCCAGCCAGTACCGCGTGGTGTTGCAGGCCCAATCCGGCGAAACCCTTGGGCCGGACGCGCTGAACCAGATCTACGTCAAAACCACCGACGGCGGCCAAGTGCGCTTGTCGAGCCTGGCCAAGGTGGAACAGCGCCAGGCCCAGCTGGCCGTGGCGCATATCGGTCAGTTCCCAGCGGTGATGATGTCGTTCAACCTCGCACCCGGCGTGGCGCTGGGCAAGGGCGTGGAACTGATCAACCAGACGCAGAAAGACATCGGCATGCCGGTGGGCGTGCAGACCCAGTTCCAGGGCGCGGCCCAGGCGTTTGAAGCCTCGTTGTCGAGTACCTTGCTGCTGATCCTGGCGGCGGTGGTCACCATGTACATCGTGCTGGGCGTGCTCTACGAGAGCTACATCCACCCGATCACCATTCTGTCCACCTTGCCCTCGGCGGCGGTGGGGGCTTTGCTGGCGTTGCTGCTCAGCGGCAATGACCTGGGCATGATCGCGATCATCGGCATCATTTTGTTGATCGGTATCGTCAAAAAGAACGCGATCATGATGATCGACTTCGCCCTCGACGCCGAACGCAACCAGGGCCTGGACCCGCAGACCGCGATTTATCAGGCGGCGCTGCTGCGTTTCCGGCCGATCCTGATGACCACCCTGGCCGCGCTGTTCGGCGCCGTGCCGTTGATGCTGGCCAGCGGTTCCGGCGCTGAACTGCGCCAACCCTTGGGCTTGGTGATGGTCGGCGGGTTGCTGGTCAGCCAGGTGCTGACGCTGTTCACCACGCCGGTGATCTACCTGTATTTCGATCGGTTGGGACGCCGCTGGCGCAAGACCGACATTGAGGACGTGGTGTGATGGGCGTGGCGAAAGCAGTGGCAAGCGGCAAGCAGCACGCTGCAAGGGAACGGCAGGGGCAGCCTACGTCTTTTGCAGGTAGCTTGAAACTTGCCGCTTGGAGCTCCCCCCCATGAACCTGTCCGGACCTTTCATTCGCCGGCCGGTAGCCACCATGCTGCTGAGCCTGGCGATCATGTTGCTCGGCGGAGTGAGCTTCAACCTGCTGCCGGTATCGCCGTTGCCGCAGATCGACTTCCCGGTAATCGTGGTGTCGGCCAGCCTGCCTGGCGCGAGCCCCGAGGTGATGGCGTCCACCGTGGCCACGCCCTTGGAGCGTTCGTTCGGCTCGATTGCCGGCATCACCACCATGAGCAGCAGTTCCAGTCAGGGCTCGACCCGGGTGATTCTGGCCTTCGACTCCGACCGCGATATCAACGGCGCGGCGCGTGAAGTGCAGGCGGCCATCAACGCCTCGCGTAATCTGCTGCCCAGCGGCATGCGCAGCATGCCCACCTACAAGAAGATCAACCCGTCCCAAGCGCCGATCATGGTGCTGTCGCTGACCTCGGACGTGTTGCAGAAGGGCCAGCTCTACGATCTGGCCTCCACCATCCTGTCCCAGAGCCTGTCCCAGGTGCCGGGCGTGGGTGAAGTGCAGATCGGCGGCAGCTCCTTGCCGGCGGTGCGCATTGAACTCGAACCCAAGGCTCTCGATCAGTACGGCGTGGCCCTGGACGATGTGCGCAACACCATCGCCAATGCCAACCAGCGCCGGCCCAAGGGCTCGCTGGAAGACAGCGAGCGCAACTGGCAGATCCAAGCCAACGACCAACTGGAAAAGGCCAAGGACTACGAGCCGCTGCTGATTCGCTACCAGAACGGCGCGGCCTTGCGTCTTGGCGATGTGGCCAGGATCAGCGACGGCGTGGAAGACCGCTACAACAGCGGTTTCTTCAACAACGATGCGGCGGTGTTGCTGGTGATCAACCGCCAGTCCGGGGCCAACATTATCGAGACCGTGCGCCAGATCAAGGCACAGTTGCCGGCGCTGCAGGCGGTGCTGCCGTCCAGCGTCAAGCTCAGCCTGGCCATGGACCGCTCGCCGGTGATCACCGCCACCCTGCACGAAGCGGAGATGACCCTACTGATCGCGGTGGGGCTGGTGATCCTGGTGGTGTACCTGTTCCTCGGCAATTTCCGCGCCTCGCTGATCCCGACCCTGGCGGTGCCGGTGTCGCTGGTGGGCACCTTTGCGGTGATGTACTTGTACGGGTTCTCGTTGAACAACTTCTCGTTGATGGCGTTGATCCTGGCCACTGGCCTGGTGGTGGACGATGCCATCGTGGTGCTGGAGAACATCTCCCGGCACATCGATGACGGCGTGCCGCCGATGAAGGCGGCGTACCTGGGGGCCCAGGAAGTCGGGTTTACGCTCTTGTCGATGAACGTGTCGCTGGTGGCGGTGTTCCTGTCGATCCTGTTTATGGGCGGGATCGTCACCAACCTGTTCCGCGAGTTTTCCATCACCCTGTCGGCGGCGATCATCGTCTCGCTGGTGGTGTCGTTGACCCTGACGCCGATGCTCTGCGCGCGTTGGCTCAAGCCCCATGTCAAAGGCCATATGACCGGTTTGCAACGCTGGAGCCACAGGATCAACGAGCGCATGGTCGCCGGCTACGCCCGCAGCCTGGACTGGGTGCTGCGCCACCGGCGCCTGACCTTGCTCAGCCTGTTGCTGACCATCGGCGTCAATGTGGCGTTGTATATCGTGGTGCCGAAAACCTTTATGCCGCAGCAGGACACCGGGCAGTTGATCGGCTTTGTGCGCGGCGATGACGGCCTGTCGTTCAGCGTGATGCAGCCGAAGATGGAAATTTTCCGTCAGGCGGTGCTCAAGGACCCGGCGGTGCTCAGCGTCGCCGGCTTTATCGGTGGCAACAACGGCACCAACAACGCGGTGATGCTGGTGCGGCTCAAGCCCATCGGCGAGCGCAAAGTCTCGGCCCAGGCGGTGATCGAGCGTCTGCGCAAGAACGTGCCACCGGTGCCGGGCGGGCGCCTGTTCCTGATGGCCGACCAGGACCTGCAATTCGGCGGCAGCCGCGACCAGACCAGCGCACAGTATTCCTACATCCTGCAAAGCGGCGACCTGGCCGCGTTGCGTCTGTGGTACCCGAAAGTGGTTGCCGCATTGCGTGAATTGCCGGAGCTGACCGCCATCGACGCGCGCGAAGGCCGTGGTGCGGCGCAAGTGACACTGATCGTCGACCGTGATCAGGCCAAGCGCCTGGGCATCGACATGAACATGGTCACAGGGGTGCTGAACAACGCCTACAGTCAGCGGCAGATTTCCACGATCTACGATAGCCTCAACCAGTACCAGGTGGTGATGGAGGTCAACCCCAAATATGCCCAGGACCCGATCACCCTGAACCAGATGCAGGTGATTACGGCCGACGGCGCGCGGGTGCCGTTGTCCACCATCGCCCATTACGAAAACAGCCTGGCGGACGACCGCGTCAGTCATGAGGGCCAGTTTGCCTCGGAAAACATAGCGTTCGACATCGCCCCTGGTTTCACGGTAGAGCAGGGCACGGCCGCCATTGAACGGGCGATCGCCAAGGTGGGGCTGCCGGAAGATGTGATTGCCAAAATGGCCGGCACCGCCGATGCCTTTGCGGCGACGCAGAAGGGCCAACCCTTCATGATTCTTGGCGCGCTGGTGGCGGTGTACCTGGTGCTGGGGATTCTGTACGAAAGCTATATTCACCCGTTGACCATCCTGTCGACCTTGCCCTCGGCTGGCGTCGGCGCGCTGCTGTCGATCTACCTGCTGGGCGGCGAATTCAGCCTCATCTCGTTATTGGGGCTGTTTCTGCTGATCGGGGTGGTGAAGAAAAACGCGATCCTGATGATCGACCTGGCGCTGCAACTGGAACGCCATGACGGCATGAGCCCGCTGGAATCGATCCGCAGCGCCTGCCTGCTGCGCCTGCGGCCGATCCTGATGACCACTCTGGCGGCGATTCTCGGTGCTTTACCGCTGCTGCTCGGCACCGGCGACGGCGCGGAAATGCGCCAACCTTTGGGCCTTACCATCATTGGCGGCCTGGTGTTCAGCCAGATCCTGACTCTTTACACCACCCCGGTGGTTTACCTTTACCTCGACCGCGCGCGCCATCGCTTCAATGCCTGGCGCGGCGTGCGGACCGATGCCGCCCTGGACACTGCGCTATGACCGATTCAACCCACGCCCCCCAAAAACTGTTGGCAGCGGCACTCTGCGGTCTGATGCTCAGCGCTTGCGCCATAGGCCCGGATTACCAGCGCCCGGAGGTCATCGAGCCCGCGCAGTTCAAGCAAGCCCAAGGCTGGCGCCAGGCCGCGCCGAGCGACGCGCTGGCCCGCGGCGCCTGGTGGGAATTGTATGGCGACCGTCAGCTCAACGACTTGGTCGCTCGGCTCAATAATGCCAACCAGACCGTGGCTCAGGCCGAGGCACGTTTTCGCCAGGCCCAGGCGTTGGTGCGCAGCTCCCGCGGTGCGTTCTACCCCAGCGTCGACCTCAGCGTGGGCAAGACCCGCGCCAGCCAGGGCACCGGCAGCAGCAGTGCCAGCCTCAGCAGTTCCAGCAGCGGTATCCGCGACACCCTCAACGCGCAGTTAGGCGTGAGCTGGGAGGCGGATGTCTGGGGCAAGTTGCGCCGTGGCCTGGAGGCCAACGAGGCCAGCGCCGAAGCCAGCTCGGCGGATTTGGCGGCGATGCGCCTGAGCCAGCAATCGGAACTGGTACAAAGCTACCTGCAACTGCGGGTGATGGATGAACAGACGCGGCTGTTGCAAGCCACCCTGGACACCTATCAACGCTCCCTGCAAATGACCGAAAACCAGTATCGCGCCGGCGTGTCCGGCAAGGACGCGGTGGCCCAGGCGCAAACCCAGCTCAAGACCACCCAGGCCAGCCTGATCGACCTCATCTGGCAGCGCGCCCAACTGGAAAACGCCATTGCGGTACTGATCGGCGAGGCGCCGGCCAACTTCAGCCTGGCGGTGAGCAAGGACATTCCGCAACTGCCGCAGATCCCGGTGGGCCTACCGTCGCAGCTGTTGGAGCGCCGCCCGGACATTGCTTCGGCCGAGCGCGCGGTGATCGCCGCCAATGCCAATATCGGGGTGGCCAAGGCCGCGTACTACCCGGACCTGACCCTGAGCCTGGCCGGTGGCTATTCCAGCAGCACCTATGCCGACTGGATCAGCCTGCCCAACCGCTTCTGGTCGGTGGGGCCGAAACTGGCCATGACCCTGTTCGACGGTGGCCAGCGCTCGGCGGAGGTCGACCGCACCGTGGCGTCCTACGACGAAACCGTGGCCAAGTACCGCCAGACCGTACTGGACGGTTTCCGCGAAGTGGAAAACTACATGGTGCAACTCAAGGTGCTGGAGGACGAAGCGGCGGTCAGCAACGAAGCATTGGCGGCGGCGCGCGAGTCGCTGCGCCTGACCGAGAACCAGTACAAAGCGGGGCTGATAGCCTACCTGGACGTGGTCACCGTACAGGCCACCGCCCTGAGCAACGAACGCAGCGTGTTGACCTTGCTGCAATCGCGCCTGGTCGCCAGTGTGCAACTGATCGCCGCCTTGGGCGGGGGCTGGGATGGGCAAACCCAAATCAGCGCCAACGACTAGAAGAGTGCGGGCGTGCAGCGCCCGATGGCGATGTTGAGCCGGTGGATTGACGTCAAAAAGCCCATGATGGCCTTGTGATAATTATTCAACTGCCGCCGAATATTTATCGCTACAATCCGCCGCTTTGCCACTCGGTACGGGCGTTCCAGCTCGTAGCTCGCGAGACTCTGCATGCTTATCGGTAGCTATTCCCCTTCGTTGGTCGTGATCTCGCTGTTCGTTGCGATTCTGGCTTCCTACACCGCACTCGACCTGGCCGGCCGCATCGCGACCGCCCAGGGACGGGCCGTCTACCTGTGGATAGTCGGCGGCGCGTTGGCGATGGGGGTGGGGGTGTGGTCGATGCATTTTATCGGCATGCTCGCGTTGCGCTTGCCGTTTGCCCTGGGGTTCGACGTGGGCATCACTGCGTTGTCGCTGTTGATCGCTGTATTGTCCAGTGGCTTTGCCTTGTGGCTGGTCAGCCAGGCCCGGTTGCCCGCCTGGCAACTGCTGTTCGGCGCGCTGGTGATGGGGGCCGGTATCAGCTGCATGCACTACACCGGCATGGCCGCCATGCGCATGACCCCCGGCATCGACTACGACCCGACGTTGTTTGGCGCGTCGTTGTTGATCGCCGTGGCGGCGTCGGGCGCGGCCTTGCTGATTGCGTTCAACCTGCGGCGCAACACCCCGCATGTGCGCCTGCTCCGGGGCGGTGCCGCGGTGGTGATGGGCGTTGCCATTGTCGGCATGCACTACACCGGGATGGCGGCCGCCAGCTTTGCCGATGCCAGCTACTGCGGCGCCGCCCTGGACGGGTTGAGCGGCAATGGCCTGGATAACCTGGTGCTGGTCACTACCCTGGCAGTGCTAGCCATCGCTTTGCTGACTTCGTTGCTCGACGCGCGCCTGGAAGCCCGCACCGCGGTGCTCGCCGATTCGCTCACCCAGGCCAACCAGGAACTATCCCACCTGGCTCTGCACGACATGCTCACCGGCCTGCCCAATCGCAGCCTGCTCGCCGACCGCATTCAACAGGCCATGCAGGCGGTGCAGGAGCAGGGCGGTTGCTTTGCGCTGATGTTTATCGACCTGGATGGCTTCAAGCCGGTCAACGATGCCTTTGGTCATCACCTGGGCGACCAATTGCTGCGCGAAGTGGGCTTGCGCCTGCGCGAGGATCTGCGCAGCCACGACACCCTGGCGCGTATCGGTGGTGACGAATTTGTACTGTTGGTGCAGCTGAACCAGCCGGACGATGCCCTCGGCCTGGCCGAGCGCCAGGTACAACTGATCAACAGGGCGTTCCTGGTGGCCGAGCATGAGCTGAACATCTCCGCCAGCGTCGGTATCGCGTTGTTCCCCGGCAACGGCGCCACACCCCAGGAATTGTTGATGAACGCCGACGCCGCCATGTACCACGCCAAGGGCTTGGGCAAGAACGGCTACAGCTTTTTCGATGTGTCGATGAACACCAACGCGCGCAAGCAACTGCAACTGTTGCAGGACTTGCGCAACGCCGTGGAGCAGCAGCAATTTCGCTTGTACTACCAGCCTAAGTTCGACGCGGCCAGCGGCATTGCGGTGGGCGCCGAGGCGTTATTGCGCTGGGAGCATCCGCAGCAGGGCCTGTTGATGCCGGCGACGTTTATTGAACTGGCGGAGAAAACCGGGCTGATCATCCCCATCGGCGAATGGGTGCTCAATGAAGCTTGCCGCCAGATGCGCCTGTGGTACGTGCAGGGGTATGAAGAATGGCGCATCGCCGTGAATCTTTCTGCGTTGCAGTTCTGCCATGCCGGGCTGGTCAACAGCGTCGCTGCCGCGCTTGAACGCCACCAGTTGCCGGCTAACAGCCTGACCCTGGAAATCACCGAAACCACGGCCATGCGCGATGCCGACGCGAGCATGAACGTGTTGCAGCAGCTGTCGGACATGGGCGTCGACCTGTCCATCGATGATTTCGGCACCGGTTACTCCAGCTTGATGTACCTCAAGCGCTTGCCGGCCAACGAACTTAAAATCGACCGTGGCTTCGTGCGCGATCTGGAGCACGATGGCGACGATGCCGCCATCGTGTCGGCCATCGTTGCCCTCGGCCAGGCCCTGGGGCTGCGCATTGTGGCCGAAGGCGTGGAAACCGATAAACAGCAGGATTTTCTTACGCGCCTGGGTTGTAACTCGCTGCAAGGTTACCTGCTGGGGCATCCACTGCCGGCCGAGGGTTTTATGGCTAATATCCGCCGCGCCGAAGAGGCGGCCGCCCCTGACAAGGTCAGCGAGTGACGGTTATTCTTGACACGACCCATTAAACCTACAGGTTGAAACAGGAGAGAGCAGGCATGGACAAAGTCGTCATCATCACCGGGGGCAGTCGCGGGATTGGCGCCGAGACGGCCTTGCTGGCTGCGCGTCAGGGGTATCGCATCTGCATCAACTACCAGGCCGACGACGAGGCCGCCCACCGCGTGCTGGAACAGGTGCGTGCCCTCGGCGCCCAGGCGATTGCGGTGCGCGCGGACGTAAGTATCGAAGACGAAGTGATCGCGCTGTTCCACCGTGTCGATACCGAATTGGGCCGGGTCACTGCGCTGGTGAACAATGCCGGCACCGTGGGGCATAAATCCCGGGTCGATGAGATGTCGGAGTTTCGCATCCTGAAAATGCTCAAGACCAACGTGCTCGGCCCGATTCTGTGTGCCAAGCATGCGCTATTGCGCATGTCGCCCCGGCATGGCGGGCAGGGCGGCAGTATCGTCAATGTGTCATCGGTGGCGGCACGCCTGGGTTCGCCAGGTGAATATGTCGACTATGCCGCCTCCAAGGGCGCGCTCGACACCTTCACCATTGGCCTGTCGAAAGAAGTCGCCGGTGAAGGTATCCGCGTCAATGCGGTGCGCCCGGGTTATATCTACACCGACTTTCATGCCCTGAGCGGCGATCCGGACCGAGTCAGCAAACTGGAGTCTGGCATCCCGATGGCCCGTGGCGGCCGTCCGGATGAAGTGGCCGAAGCGATTATCTGGTTGCTGTCGGACAAGGCGTCCTATGCCACGGGGACATTTCTGGATTTGGGGGGTGGGCGCTAGGGATGCAGTGCCCGCACCGACGCCATCGGGGGCAAGCCGCCTCCCACACTTGAGAGCACTGACAGCTCAAAATGTGGGAGGGGGCTTGCCCCCGATGGCGTCAGAAAGCGCAACACCATCACTTAGAACGACCGCACAATCCGCCCCAACGTTTCCATAGCTTTTTCCGACGCCTCGGTCCACGGGCTACCGTAGTTCAGGCGAATACAATTTCTGAAACGTTGAGTTGCCGAGAAAATCGGCCCCGGCGCGATGCTGATGCCTTGGGCCAGGGCCATCTGGAATAGCTTCAGCGAATCGGTCTGCTCGGGCAGTTCCAGCCACAGGAAATACCCGCCGGCCGGTTGGCTGACGCGTGTTTGCGCGGGGAAGTAGCGGCCAATGGCGGCCAGCATGGCGCTTTGCTGTTCTTCCAAGGCATAGCGCAATTTGCGCAGGTGCCGGTCGTAGCCGCCGTGTTGCAGGTAGTCGGCAATTGCCGCCTGGGCCGGCATCGACGGGCACAACGAGGTCATCAGCTTCAAGCGTTCGACTTTCTGCGCATAGCGCCCGGCTGCGACCCAGCCCACGCGATAACCCGGTGCAAGGCTCTTGGCGAACGAGCCGCAGTGCATCACCAGGCCCTCGGTGTCGAACGCCTTGGCCGGTTTGGGCGCGTGCTGCCCGTAGTACAACTCGGCGTACACATCGTCTTCGATCAAGGGCACCTGATGGCCGCGCAACAGTTCCACCAGCGCTTGTTTCTTGGCTTCAGGCAGGGTGGCGCCCATGGGGTTCTGGAAGCTGGTCATGGTCCAACAGGCCTTGATCGGGTAGCGCTCCAGGCTTTGCGCCAGGGCATTGAGATCGATGCCGTCGCGTGGGTGCACCGGGATCTCCACCGCCTTGAGTTTTAAACGCTCCAAGACCTGCAAGCAGGCATAAAACGCCGGAGCCTCGATGGCCACCAAATCGCCTGGCTCGGTCACGGCCTGCAGGCACAGGTTCAGCGCTTCCAGGGCGCCGTTGGTGATCAGCAACTCTTCCATAGGCAGCATCAGGCCGCCGACCATATAGCGCAGGGCAATTTGCCGGCGCAGTTGCGGGTTGCCCGGCGACATGTCGGTGACCACCATGCGCGGGTCCATCTCACGGCTGGCGCTGGCCAGGGAACGGGCCAGACGCGGCAACGGGAACAGCATCGGGCTGGGGAACGCCGAACCGAAGGGCACGGTGGTGGGGTCCTTGATCGAGTCGAGCACCGAAAACACCAGCTCGCTCACATCCACCTCGGTGGATTCGTGTACCTGTTCGGTCACCACCGGCTCGGAAAACGGGCTCGGCGCATGGGTGTTGACGAAGTAACCGGAGCGCGGCCGCGCGCGGATCAGCCCGCGGCGCTCCAGTAGGTAATACGCCTGGAACACCGTGGATGGGCTGACGCCGTAGGTCTGGCTCGCGTAGCGCACCGACGGCACGCGTTGGCCGGGGCCGAGGACGCCGGAGCGGATCAGTTCAGCGATGTCGTCGGCGAATTTTTCGTAGCGTTTCATGGCGGCCTTAAACAAGGTTTTTGTAGGAGAGATACCCTCGGGGGCAAGCCCCCTCCCGCATTGGGCTTTCATCGTTTTCGATAGCCAAGTTTCAGCGGTTGAGCGGTGCGACGAAGCGGCTCTCGGCCTCGCTGTACACCCACGGCTCGTCCACATCCGTCACTTTGAAGCGCAGTGTCTGCGAACTGCTCGCCGGTTTATCCGCCAGCAATGCCACCGACACCGGTACATCCACGATTTCCCCTGGCGCCAGGCTGATCCCGGTCTTGCCTTGCAATTGGAAACCCTCGGCCTCTACCAGCTCCAGCCGATAATCCTGGCGCTGCTGGGTCTTGTTGATGACCTTGAGACTGTAGATGTTTTCAATCAAGCCCTGGCTGTTTTCGCGAAACATGCCCCGGTCCTTGGTCACGTCCAGCGACACCATCGGCCGTTGCACCAAGGCCAACACCAGCGCGGCGATCATCACCAACAGCACGGCACTGTAGCCGATCAGTCGCGGCCTTAGCAGGTGAGTCTTGCCGCCTTGCAGTTGATGTTCGCTGGTGTAGCGCACCAAACCGCGCGCGTAGCCCATCTTGTCCATGATCGAATCGCAGGCATCGACGCACGCCGCGCAGCCGATGCACTCCATTTGCAGGCCGTCGCGAATGTCGATGCCGGTCGGGCACACCTGTACGCACAGCTGGCAATCGATGCAATCGCCCAGGCCGACGTCGGCCGGTTTAACCTCGCGTTTGCGCGGCCCACGGTGTTCGCCCCGGGCGGCGTCGTAAGAGATGGTGAGGGTGTCTTTATCGAACATCACACTCTGGAACCGTGCGTAAGGGCACATGTGCATGCACACCGCTTCGCGCAACCAACCGGCATTGAGGTAGGTGGCGGCGGTGAAAAACAGCACCCAGAACAGGCTGACGCCGCCCATTTGCCAGGTCAGCAGTTCCGCCGCGAGGGGGCGAATGGGGGTGAAGTAACCGACAAACGTCAGCCCGGTCAGCACGCTGATGCCCAGCCACAGCGTGTGCTTGGCCGAGCGCCGCGCCAGCTTGTTGAGACTCCATGGCGCCGATTGCAGCTTGATGCGTTGGTTGCGTTCGCCCTCGGTGACCTTTTCACACCACATAAACAGCCAGGTGAACGAGCTTTGCGGGCAGGTGTAGCCGCACCAGACCCGCCCAGCGAAGACCGTGATGGCAAACAGGCCGAAGGCACAGATGATCAACAGCGCCGATAGCAGGATGAAGTCCTGGGGCCAGAACGTCGCGCCAAAGATGTGGAACTTGCTTTCAGCCAAGTCCCACAGCACGGCTTGCCGACCGCCCCAGTTCAGCCACACGGTGCCGAAAAAGGCCAGGAACAGAAAGCCTGCGCCCAGCACACGCAAGGTGCGGAACAAGCCGGTGAAACTGCGGGTATGGATCAGGGTGTCGCTGGATTTGGCCTTCACCTTCTTTGGGTGCACGGGCTCAAAGATTTCCACGGTGGGGATTCGTTCGCTCATGGTCGTTCGCTCATCAGCCTCCATCAGGCCAATGGACTATGCGCGGCGAGCTGTTTGCATAACAGACTCAGCTATGACGATAAAAACCGGATCAGATCGCTTGCAGGCGCGGCCCTGCGACATTGTGCTGCACCCCGTTGCGCTCGGGGTGCAGCCTTCTGCGGCGTCAATAGATACAGATCAGTCAAATCGCCGAATCCGGCGTGGTGACCTTCTTGTGCTGACGCCCATCGGTGGCGCCGGCCACGGTGAGGGCGTCGGCTTCCTGCTCGGTGATGTAGACACGCTCGGCGCCCACGTCCACATAAGACATGGCTCTGGGGACGTCAGTGCTGACGGTGACCTCAGCGGCGGGCAGGCTGTATTCCCGGCCCTCATCGTTGACCTTGAAGAAACAGGTGCGGTTTTCGATACGGATTGGCATGGCGCTCTCCTTTTTATCAGGCTGATAAACGTTAGGGCGCATGCCCACGCGCGGCGTTCCAGGCAACTGACTGACGGTCGCCGTTGTCAACCCATTATCCATCTCAATAAAGGACAGGGTTTATGGACGCTTGGTGGCACGAAGTATGGGTGACCCTGCAGGCCGAATTTGCCGATCTCGGCGATGCCAGACAGCTCACGCAGATCACCGTGCGTCTGCTGATCGCTGCGCTGCTGGGCGGGATCCTCGGTTTTGAACGGGAGCACAAGGGCAAGGCCGCCGGGGTGCGCACCCATATGCTGGTGGCGATGGGCGCGGCGCTGTTTGTGTTGGTGCCGCAGATGTCCGGCAACCAGGCCGATGCCATGAGCCGGGTGGTGCAGGGGGTGATTGCCGGGATTGGTTTCCTCGGCGCCGGGACCATTCTTAAAGGTAAGGAAGACGAAGAGGGTCAGCACGTCAAAGGCCTGACCACCGCCGCCGGGCTATGGATGACCGCCGCCATCGGCGTGGCGGCGGGCATGGGGCGTGAGTCCACGGCGGTGTTGAGTACGTTGCTGGCGTTGGTGGTGTTCAGCGTAATGCCAAGAATCGTGCGGATGCTCGAAAAATAACCTTCACCAAGGACGCGGCGTCGAATCATTTCCACCAAGGCCGCTGTTGACGGCTGGGGCTACAGCACCACGTCACTCTGCTCCAGTTTGCCGTTTACGCTGACCTTCAGAACCTGGCCGTCTGTTTGCCGGGCGTACAGTGTGCTTTGGTGAGTGTCGGGGTTGTAGTCGATAAACGCTTCGCCAGACTCGATAACAGGGGAATTTTTGAACGTAAACGGCTTGCCGCCGTTCTGAACCTGCATGCCCGACACGTCGATCTTGTCGTTGCCACTCTCGAAATCCATGATCTCGTCGTGCGAACGCTGATCCTGGCGCCCAGCGTCGAAGGATTCTGACGCGCTGCCGTACACAAAGGTGTCTGCACCTTTGCCGCCCCACAATCTGTCGCCACCTTTGCCGCCATAGATGACGTCGTTACCGTCACCGCCGTTGAGTTCGTTGTTGACGTCGTTGCCTATTATCAAATCATTGCCCTTGCCGCCTATCGCGTTTTCAATGACAGCACCTTTGGCAATCGCGACATTCCCCTTAAGGCCGCCGACGTCAGAAAAGGTTTCTTCCCTCAAGCTTATTTGCTGATCTTGCGTGTACCCGGAAAAATCCAATGTGTCGTTGCCCCCGCCGTCCCAAATGGCCGCCACCATTTTATCGTGAGGGGTTTTGACCGTCAGAAAGTCTCGATCCGTGTTCGAGTTGAAACCGTAGGTGGTGTCATCCTTGCGGGTTTCATAATTGGCGCCGTATTTCGCTTGGTAGGCAGCAATGTCGTCAAGTTGCGGGGCTGACGAACGGAATTTCTGGTGGTTATGATGCCCGGTGCGCTCTCCCCGGTAACTCATGCCGGAATGGCTCTGAGAGTCTTCGTGATGAGATACATTTGATTCGCCGAGCTTGTCACCGCCACTTCCATTGTAATTGCCAGGGTGGCTCAGCCCCATGGCATGACCGAGTTCATGAGTAATGGTGTGTCGACCCGCATTACCTAGCGCTGCTCGGGGTACTGATTTCTCTTTGTCAGTGTCAACAAACCATACGTTAACGTCAGCCTGATTCCTGGTGGGCAGGGTAGAGTGGTGCTCGCCTTTATAAGGGTAGCCTTTAGAGTCAATCTTTTGGCCATAATTGCCGATCTTGATATGGCCTTCACTGTCAGCTGTTTTGGGCCCGCGGGTAAACTTGATGTTTGCCACATCTTCAATGGATTGCAGGCTGAGTCGGGTTTGTTTTCGCTGGTTGTCGAGGATAGGCGTAAACCCGGTTTTGCCGAATTTCCGAGTGTTCTTGTCGTCTGGCGCGGACCGAAACTCGTAAGTCACATTAACGGTGCCGTCACCATTCTTGTCTGACCAACCTGGGCTATGACGCCAGAGTCGTTTGACAGCGTCTTCGGTTGATTTGGACTGCAAGCCGTTGTGCTGGATGTCCCCGCCACGATCATCTCGATGTTTGAACTGCTCAACCCTCTGGTAGATCGGGCTGCCGTGTAAACCAACGCTGCTAATGGACATGAATTCTCCTGCTGTGAATGTTGCTTGAAGATAGGCGTTGGCGCCGTCTCAACTACGGTGCACATGCGTCGCAGTTTAGGCATGGGCAAAATCACAGGCGTTGCGAGTTATCTAGGTGGGGCGCAGGAAGAATCACCAAAAGCACCGGGAAAGGAGTAGCCCATCCGTCAGACAGGCTTAACTCCACTATCGGCCTTACCACCATCGTCAAACGGTTGAAAAAGGTCTGGCAATGACCGGTGGCATTGTTGTTGGCGGTTCCTGGACAGGCGGTGGCTGGTTTTCCGGCGGTTCCTTTTCTGGAATCGGTTCCGGTTCGGTGGGCGGCAGGGTGGGTTTGTCGATATTCGGGTCCGGGGTTTCAGCCGGGATCGGGATATTCATCGGTGTGGCCTCCTTTGTGCTTTGCTCTAGCGGTGGACATTCCCAAGGGGCATTTGATTCCCGCTCAATGGCGGCATATCCACCTGAACTTTTAACCCAGGCACAGGCTCGGACCTTATGCGTCACCGCTCAGGGAGAGTGCTGGCGTATTGGATTCGGATCTAGCAAAGGGCGTCCACTGGGCGTAAGGGGAAGATGCTCGATGACTGCTGAAACACAGGTTCCAGACACTGCCGTACTGCCGCTGTCCCAGGCACTGCTATTGCCCCGGATCGCGATCGAAAGCACCAGCCCCGTGATTGACGGCGGCGAATTCGCGGTCAAGGCGGTGATAGGCCAGCGCATTAATGTCACCAGCAAAGTGTTTGCCGATGGCCATGACAAATTGGCCGTATTGATCCGCTGGCGCCCGCTACGCGACGAAAGCTGGCACAGCGTGGTCATGACCGATGTCGGCAACAACGGTTGGGAAGGCGCGTTCACGGTGGCCCATCAGGGGCCCCATGAATACTGCATCGAAGCCTGGATCGATACCTTCGCCAGCTTCTGCTACGAATTGCGCAAAAAACACGAAGCCGGCGTACCGGTCAGCCTGGAGTTGCAGGAAGGTCGCAGCCTGGTGCTGCAAGCCGCCGAGCGTAGCGACAACGAGCTGCGCGACCGCCTGATGCTGTTGCACCACGAACTGTCCGGCCTGCTGGAAACCGAGCAGGTGGCGTTGTTTCTGCACGAAGACAGTGCGCATCTGATGACCCAGGCCGACCACCGCGCCTACCTGAGCATCAGCACGGTGTACCCGATTGACGTCGAGCGCGAACGTGCGCAGTTCGCCAGCTGGTACGAGTTGTTTCCCCGTTCGATCACCGATGATCCGGCACGCCACGGCACCTTTAACGATGTACACGCGCGGCTTTCGATGATCCACGACATGGGCTTCGATGTGCTGTACTTCCCGCCGATCCACCCCATCGGCCGTAGCCATCGCAAAGGCCGGAACAACTCGCTCACCGCCGGCCCGGACGACCCCGGCAGCCCGTACGCCATCGGCAGCGAGGAGGGCGGCCACGAAGCCATCCACCCGCAGTTGGGCAGCCGCGATGACTTCCGCCGCCTGGTCAAGGCCGCCGCCGACCATGGCTTGGAAATCGCGCTGGACTTTGCCATTCAATGCTCCCAGGACCATCCGTGGCTCAAGGAGCATCCGGGCTGGTTCAACTGGCGCCCGGACGGCACGATCAAGTACGCGGAAAACCCGCCGAAGAAATACCAGGACATCGTCAACGTCGACTTTTATGCCGCCGATGCGATCCCTGGCCTGTGGACCGAGCTGCGCGATATCGTGGTGGGCTGGGTGGAAGAGGGCGTGAAGACCTTTCGCGTCGACAACCCCCACACCAAACCGCTGCCGTTCTGGCAATGGCTGATCAGCGATGTGCGTTCCAAGTACCCCGAGGTGATTTTCCTCGCCGAAGCCTTTACCACGCCGGCGATGATGGCCCGCCTGGGCAAGGTCGGCTATTCCCAGAGCTACACGTACTTCACCTGGCGCAACACCAAGGCTGAGTTGAGCGAGTATTTCACCCAGCTCAACCAGTCGCCATGGCGCGAGTGCTACCGCCCGAACTTTTTCGTCAACACGCCGGACATCAACCCCGCGTTCCTGCATCAATCCGGACGCCCGGGCTTTTTGATCCGCGCCGCGCTGGCGACCATGGGCTCGGGCCTGTGGGGTATGTATTCCGGGTTTGAACTGTGCGAAGCCGCGCCGGTGCCGGGCAAAGAGGAATACCTGGACTCGGAGAAATACGAGATCCGCCCCCGCGACTTCACTGCGCCCGGCAACATCATTGCCGAGATCGCCCAGCTCAACCGCATCCGCCGCCAGAACCCGGCGCTGCACACGCACTTGGGTTTGAAGATCTACAACGCGTGGAACGACAACATCCTCTACTTCGGCAAACGCAGCGAGGACGGCAGCAACTTCATTCTGGTGGCGGTCAACCTGGACCCTTTTAACGCCCAGGAAGCTCATTTCGAGCTGCCCTTGTGGGAGATGGGCCTGCCGGACGATGCCCAAACCCAGGGCGAAGACCTGATGAACGGCCATCGTTGGACCTGGTACGGCAAGACCCAGTGGACGCGCCTGGAACCGCAGATGCCGTTCGGGATCTGGCGCATTACCACCTGATGGGGAAGAGGGGGCTAACCCCCCTCCGACGTTGAGTCTGCACGATTTATCGAGTGTTTCAGGAGTGTCCAATGGCGAAGAAACCCAAGGCTGCCACCTTTATCAAAGACCCGCTCTGGTACAAGGACGCGGTGATCTATCAGGTTCACGTCAAATCCTTTTTCGACTCCAATAATGACGGTATCGGCGATTTTCCTGGGTTGATCGCCAAGCTCGACTACATCGCCGACCTGGGCGTGAACACCATCTGGCTGCTGCCGTTCTACCCTTCACCACGCCGCGACGACGGCTATGACATTGCCGACTACCGCGGTGTCCACAGCGACTACGGCACCATGGCCGACGCCAAGCGCTTTATCGCCGAAGCACACAAACGTGGCCTTCGAGTGATCACCGAACTGGTGATCAACCATACATCCGACCAGCACCCCTGGTTCCAGCGCGCACGCAAGGCCAAGCCCGGTTCGGCGGCGCGGGATTTCTATGTGTGGTCCGATGACGACCAGAAGTACGACGGCACCCGCATCATTTTCCTCGACACCGAAAAATCCAACTGGACCTGGGACCCGGTCGCCGGCCAGTACTTTTGGCATCGCTTTTATTCCCATCAGCCCGACCTCAACTTCGACAACCCGCAAGTCATGAAAGCGGTGCTGGAAGTCATGCGCTACTGGCTGGACATGGGCATCGACGGCCTGCGCCTGGACGCCATCCCCTACCTGATCGAGCGCGACGGCACCAACAACGAGAACCTTGAAGAAACCCACGGGGTGCTCAAGCAAATCCGTGCCGAGATTGACGCCAATTACCCCGACCGCATGCTGCTGGCCGAAGCCAACCAATGGCCGGAAGACACCCAACTGTATTTCGGTGACAAAAAGGGCGATGACGGCGACGAATGCCATATGGCCTTTCACTTCCCGTTGATGCCGCGCATGTACATGGCCCTGGCCCAGGAAGATCGCTTTCCCATCACCGATATCTTGCGCCAGACCCCGGAAATCCCCGCCAATTGCCAATGGGCGATCTTCCTGCGCAACCACGATGAATTGACCTTGGAAATGGTCACCGACAAAGAGCGCGACTACCTGTGGAATTACTACGCCGCCGACCGTCGCGCGCGGATCAACCTGGGTATCCGCCGCCGTCTGGCGCCGCTGTTGGAGCGTGACCGTCGCCGCGTAGAGTTGCTCAACAGCCTGCTGCTGTCGATGCCGGGCACGCCCACCTTGTACTACGGCGATGAAATCGGCATGGGCGACAACATCTACCTGGGCGACCGCGATGGCGTGCGCACACCGATGCAGTGGTCCATCGACCGCAACGGCGGTTTCTCCCGCGCCGATCCGGCCAGCCTGGTGCTGCCGCCGATCATGGACCCACTCTACGGCTACCAGTCGGTGAATGTGGAAACCCAGACCCAGGACCCGCACTCACTGCTTAACTGGACCCGGCGCATGCTCGCAGTACGCAAGCAGTCCAAAGCGTTCGGTCGCGGCAGCCTGAAAATGCTCTCGCCGGCCAATCGCCGCATTCTGGCGTATACCCGCGAATACACCGGTGCCGATGGCCGCACGGAGATCATTTTGTGCGTGGCTAACGTGTCGCGTAGCGCCCAGGCGGCCGAGCTGGACCTGTCGGGCTTTGCTGGCATGGTCCCCGTGGAGATGCTCGGCGGTAACGCCTTCCCGCCTATTGGTCAGCTAAATTTCCTGCTGACCTTGGCGCCTTACGGCTTCTATTGGTTTGTGCTGGCGGCGGAAAACCAGATGCCCAGCTGGCATGTGGAACCGGCGCAAAGCATGCCCGACTTCACCACATTGGTATTGAAAAAACGCATGGAAGAACTGCTCGAAGCACCTTGTCGCACCACCCTGGAACAGACCTCACTACCGGCCTGGCTGCCCAAGCGGCGTTGGTTCGCCGGCAAGGACACGGCCATCGATAGCGTGCGGATTGCCTATGGCGTGCGGTTCGGCGACGCCGAGCATCCGGTGTTGCTCAGCGAACTGGAGGTGAGTGCCGGTGGGCAGGTCAGTCGTTACCAGTTGCCGTTCGGCTTCCTCGGCGAAGACCAGTTCACCAGCGCCTTGCCCCAGCAATTGGCCATGGCCCGCGTACGCCGAGCGCGCCAGGTGGGCTTGGTGACTGACGCGTTCAGCCTTGAGCCTTTTATTCGCGCGGTGATCCAGGGCCTGCAGGCCGGCACGCGTTTGGCCAGCAGCGACGGCGAGTTGCGTTTCGACGCCACCGAACACTTGGCTGCGTTGCAACTGAACGACGAGTCCCCGGTGCGTTATCTGTCCGCCGAGCAGTCCAACAGCTCGGTGGTGGTGGGTGAGAGCCTGGTGCTCAAGTTGATCCGTAAAGTCAGCGCCGGTGTGCATCCGGAACTGGAGATGAGCGCGTACCTCACCGCAGCCGGTTACGCCAATATCTCGCCGTTGATGGGCGCGGTGGTGCGTCATGACAGCGAGGGCCAGGACAATCTGCTGATGATTGCCCAGGGCTACCTGAGCAATCAGGGCGATGCCTGGACGTGGACCCAGAACAATCTGGAACGGGCAATCCGCGACGAACTGGCCGAAGCCCTGTCCGAACAGGAACAGCACTACAACGCCTTGGGTGAGCTGGCCGATTTCGCCGCGCTGCTCGGCCAGCGCCTGGGGGAAATGCACCAAGTGCTGGGCGCCACCACCGCCAATAAAGACTTCAAGCCCGAAGTCACCGGTGTCAAAGACACCCAGGCCTGGGCCAAGGATGTGGGCGCGCAGATCACCCGCGCGCTGCAACTGCTGGAACTGCATCAAACCCAATTGAACCCTGCCGATCAGGCGCTGGTCAGTGAATTGCTGGCGCAAAAAAAAGCCATTGCCACCCATGTGAACAGCCTGGCAAAGGCCACCTTGGGCGGCTTGCGCATTCGCGTCCATGGCGATCTGCACCTTGGGCAGGTTCTGGTGGTCAAGGGCGATGCCTATTTGATCGACTTCGAAGGCGAGCCGGCGCGACCGCTGCATGAGCGACGGGGCAAGCACAGCCCGTACAAAGATGTCAGCGGGGTGCTGCGTTCTTTCGACTATGCAGCGGCCATGGCCTTGAATCTGCAAGGCGTGGATCAGTCGCCGCAAGCCGAGCAGGCACGCCGACGGGTTACCGAGCGCTATGTGAAGGAAGCGCGCCAGGTATTTATCCAGGCTTATCAGCAAGCTACGTCTACACTGGCGCATGACTGGCAGGATGCCAACGGCCAGGACGCCGCGCTGACGTTGTTCAGCCTGGAGAAGGCTGCGTACGAAGTGGCCTACGAAGCGGAAAACCGCCCGACCTGGTTGCCGGTGCCCCTGCAAGGGCTGCACGGCCTGCTAAGCGGGCTTACACCTATATCCAAAACTGCACGCGGTGGGGAGACGTCATGAGCTATACACATAAAGAACCGCTGCAGCCTAAGTTGACTGCAATGCCGGCGTCCAAGGACGTCGAAGCGCTGGTGCGCGCCGAGCACCACGACCCGTTTTCGATTCTCGGGCCCCATGACGACGAGCAGGGCGGCCAATTTATTCGCGCGTTCCTGCCCGAAGCGTTGAGCGTGCAGGTGTTGAGCCGCGATGGCGGCGAAACCCTCGGTAGCCTCGACGCGACCCAAGTGCCGGGTTTGTTTGTCGGGCACTTTGCGACGCGCCAGCCTTACTTATTGAAGATCCAGTGGGCCGGCGGTGAGCAGATCACCGAAGACCCCTACAGCTTCAGCCAACTGCTGCTGGGCGAGATGGACTTGTACCTGTTTGCAGAGGGCAATCACCGCGACCTGGGCAGTTGCCTGGGCGCTCAGGTCACCAGCGTCGACGGCGTGCAAGGCGTGCGCTTTGCCGTATGGGCGCCAAACGCACGGCGTGTGTCGGTGGTGGGCGACTTCAATATTTGGGACGGCCGTCGGCATCCGATGCGCCTGCGCCATCCTTCCGGTGTGTGGGAGATCTTTATCCCACGCCTGCAACCGGGTGCCGCTTACAAATACGAGATTCTCGGCGCCCACGGCATTTTGCCGCTCAAGGCCGACCCGATGGCGCTGGCCACCCAACTGCCGCCGGACACCGCCTCGAAAGTCGCCGCGCCGTTGCAAGTGGACTGGCAGGACCACGATTGGATGCAGGCCCGCGCCGACAAGCAGAAATCCACCGCGCCGCTGTCGATCTATGAACTGCACGTCGGCTCCTGGCAATGCGAGTTGGACGAAGCCGGTGAAGTGGCCCGCCAGTACAGCTGGCGCGAATTGGCCGAGCGCTTGATTCCTTATGTGCAGCAACTGGGCTTCACTCATATCGAGCTGATGCCGATCATGGAACACCCATTTGGAGGGTCCTGGGGGTATCAGGCCCTGTCGCAGTTCGCCCCAAGTGCGCGCTTCGGCTCGCCCGAAGACTTTGCCTACTTTGTCAATGCCTGCCATCAAGCCGATATCGGTGTGATCCTCGACTGGGTGCCGGCGCACTTTCCCACCGATACTCACGGCCTGGCCCAGTTCGACGGCACCGCGCTGTACGAATACGCCAACCCGCTGGAAGGCTTCCACCAGGACTGGGATACGCTGATCTACAACCTGGGCCGCACCGAGGTGCACGGCTTTATGCTGGCCTCAGCACTGCACTGGCTCAAGCACTTCCATGTCGATGGCCTGCGGGTGGATGCGGTGGCATCGATGCTCTACCGCGACTATTCGCGCAAAGCCGGCGAATGGGTGCCCAACCGCCATGGCGGTCGCGAGAACCTGGAAGCCATCGATTTTCTGCGCCATTTGAACGATGTGGTGGCACTGGAGGCGCCGGGCGCCCTGGTGATCGCTGAAGAATCCACCGCCTGGCCCGGTGTCAGCCAGCCAACCCAGCAAGGCGGCCTGGGCTTCAACTACAAATGGAACATGGGCTGGATGCACGATTCGCTGCATTACATCCAGCAGGACCCGGTGTACCGCGCCCATCACCACAACGAGCTGAGTTTCGGCCTGGTGTATGCCTGGTCCGAGCGGTTTATCCTGCCGATCTCCCACGATGAAGTGGTGCACGGCAAGCATTCGTTGATCGACAAAATGCCCGGCGACCGTTGGCAGAAGTTCGCCAACCTGCGCGCCTACCTGGCGTTTATGTGGATGCACCCGGGTAAGAAATTGCTGTTTATGGGCTGCGAATTCGGCCAGTGGCGCGAGTGGAACCACGACCAGCAACTGGACTGGTACTTGCTGCAATACCAGGAACACCAAGGTGTGCAAAAACTGGTGGGCGACTTGAACCGCCTGTACCGCGAAGAACCGGCCCTGCACGAACAGGACGACGCGCCCCAGGGCTTCCAATGGCTGATCGGTGACGATGCGATCAACAGCGTCTACGCCTGGCTGCGCTGGAGCAAGGACGGCAAACCGGTGCTGGTGGTGGCCAACTTCACCCCGGTGCCTCGCGAACAATACGCCGTAGGTGTGCCGTTTGCCGGGCGCTGGAGCGAGGTGATCAACACTGACGCCGACACCTACGCCGGCTCCAATTTCGGCAACGGTGGTGAAGTGTTCACCCAGGAGGAACCGCGTCACGGGCAGCCGGTGTCGCTGTCGTTGAATCTGCCGCCGCTGGGCGTGCTGATTCTGCGCCCGGACTGAGCATAAGCGGCTGGCGAATGGGGGGCGATCTGCAATGATCGCCCTTTGTCGTTATGTCTGGCGTGGTTTGGCATCGCCCCTCAAACAACCGCTCTAACTAGGCCGATTCAGTTGTTCAGATTGCTGGCAGGATGCCACAATGGCGCCTTTGTCGCGGCAGTCGGATCAGGCGAATTTCATGAATGGCCTTGGGCGTGGGCAGGACCAGGATGACGTTATCGAACAGCACGTGCGCACCGATCGGCTGCACCAGCTGTTCCGGCAGTCGTTTGCCGCGATTTTCGGCAGCTACCTGGCCGCCGCCATGCTCTGCTGGCTGTGCTGGGACCGTCTGGATCAGCGCATCATGCTGGTATGGCTGGTGACGCTGGGCGTTTCGTCACTGCTGCGCATAAAGATGTTCATGGAATGGTTCCGCTGCCCCAACAGCGAGCGCACGCCGGAGCGCTGGGAACGGCGTTACTGGATCACTTTGGTGCTGTCGGCCGGTATCTGGGGGGCGGGCGCATTTGCGCTGATCCCCACCGATGATCGACTGTCCCAGGTGCTGGTCATGTTGTTTACCGTGGGCATGTCGGTCAGCGCGGTGTCGTGTTATTCGGCTTATCGCGCCATGACCGTGACGTCCATCAGCCTGGTGCTGATGCCTTGCACCCTGTGGCTGTTGTGGCAACCCTCGTCGATGCAAGTGGGGGTCGCCATCGCGGTTCTGGTGTTTTCTACCTTTGTATTTAGCGCTACGCGCAAATTGTCCGAGGCGCTGGAGAAAGCCTTTCGCCTGACCCGGCAAATGGAGCGTGCCCACACCATTTCCACCCGCGCCGCACAAACCGATGAATTGACCGGGCTGATGAACCGCCGTGCATTTTTCGAGCGTGCCCAGGTGCTGTACGCGCAATGCAGGCATAACCAGCAACCGCTATGTGCGCTGATGCTGGACATGGATCACTTTAAACAGATCAACGACACCTACGGTCACCAGGCCGGCGATCAGGTGTTACGCCAGATCGGCGGGGTGATCAGTGCCTCGTTCCGTCAGGCCGACGTGTATGGCCGCCTGGGCGGCGAAGAATTCGCGGTGTTGCTGCCCAATACCTCTCTGGACACTGCACGCGCGATTGCCGAACAACTGATCAAGGCGATCTCCGGGTTGGCTGCCGAGCCGGTCAAGGGCTTGTCGGCCAGTCTCGGTCTAGCCTCCACCCATGATCACGACCAAGACCTGCACGGCCTGATGAACATGGCGGATAAAGCGCTGTATCGGGCCAAGGCCCAGGGTCGTAACCAAGTGGCGCTGGCGGAGTAAGGCGCGGCTCAGTCCCGGAGTATTGCCTTGATCAGTACCCGCGAGACCTGGTCGGCCGAGTAGGGCTTGGGCAGGAACTCAAAGCCTTCGTAGCCGCTGTCAGCCAGCTCCTCGCTATAGCCGGAGGTCAATACCACCGGCAGGTCGGCACGACGTTGGCGCAGCTCCTTGGCCATGGCCACGCCGGTCATGCCAGGCATCACCACGTCCGAAAAAACCGCATCGAAGGCCAACGCCTGCGGACCCGCCAGGCGCAGGGCGTGTTCGGCATCGGTAGCCCACGTGGTCTGGTAGCCCAGATCCTGCAGGATCTGGCTGGCAAAGCGCCCCACCTCCAGATTGTCTTCCACGATCAACACATGGCATTGCGTGGTGTCATGCACAGTTGCCGGTTCGTCCTGTGGGCTGCGCTGTGCCGAGTCCTGGGCCGCGACCTGCGGCAGGTACAGGGTAAACACCGAGCCCTGGCCCAGGGTGCTGGCCACATCGATATTGCCTCCCGACTGCTTGGCGAAGCCGAACACTTGGGACAGCCCCAATCCCGTGCCTTTGCCCACGGCCTTGGTGGTGAAAAACGGTTCGAAGATGCGCTCGACGGTGTCGCTGGGAATGCCGGGGCCGGTATCGGCCAGGGCAATGGCGATATGCGGCTGGCGCGAACCGGTCTCGCCGCGTATGCGCGGCAGGGGCTGTTGACCGGTCACCCGCAAGGTCAGGGTGCCATGACCGTCCATGGCGTCCCGGGCATTGAGGGCGATGTTGATCAGCGCGGTTTCGAACTGGCTTGAATCAATCCGCGCAAAACACGGCTGCGTCGGTAACTCCACCCGCACCTGGATGCGCGCACCGGTGACGCTTTCGAGCATTTCGCCAATATTTTGCACGCGCTGGCCTACATCGAAGACTTCCGGGTTCAGCGGTTGGCGCCGAGCGAAAGCGAGCAACTGGCTGGTCAACTTGCTGGCGCGCTCGACGGTGTCCGAGACCGCGCCCATGTAACGCTGGCGGCGTTCATCAGAGAGTCCTGGCTGGCGCAGAAAATCCACCGAGGAGCGGATGATGGTCAGCAGGTTATTGAAGTCGTGGGCCACACCCCCGGTTAACTGGCCGATGGCCTCCAGCTTCTGCGATTGGCGCAGGGCGGCTTCGGTCTGGGCCAGCGCCAGGGTGCGTTCTTCGACGCGCTGCTCCAGGGTGGTGTTGAGTTCGGCGTAGGCGGCCAGGCCGGCGCGCACATCGGCATCGGCACGCACGCGCTCGATATAGGCCCAGGAGCGCTCGGTGACTTCCCGCAGCACCGCCAGGTCGTAGTGCGACCACGGCCGCGCAACTTTGTCATGCACCGCCATCAGGGCGGTAAGGCGGCCGTTACGGATCAGCGGCATGCAGATGGTGGCGGTCACCCCCAGCGTCTGGAATTGCTCAGCCTCGTGGGGCGGCAATTCGCGCAAGTTGTTGTGGATCACCAGCGGCTCACCGGCGCGTAGGCACTTGACCGCGCGCTCACCGAACGCCGCAAGGCTATAACGACCGACGATGCTCGGCGAGCCGGGGGCGGTCCAGTTGTCGCGGATGGTGAAGCCATCTTCATCGGCATCCATATCGGCGTAGGCGCAATTGCTCACCTGCAAGTGCTCGGCCAGCAGGCGGGTGGTGTCAGTCATGATCGCCTGGGCGTCGTTGGCGTTGGCCACCGCGTTGCCGATGGCGTCCAGCAACGCCAGGCGGCGCGCGTGAAACACCGTGGCGGTGGTTTCGGTGACGGTATCGAGCATGCCGACCACTTTGCCTCGCGGATCGCGGATCGGGCTGTAGCAGAACGTGAAATACGCCTGTTCCGGTGCGGGCCCGCGTTCGATCACCAGCGGGAAATTCTCGATATAGGTGGCATGTCCCTCGAAGGCCGCGTTGGCGATGGGACGCACTTCGTCCCACACCTCGCTCCAGATTTCGCTGAACGGACGGCCCAGAGCGTAGGGCTTGTTGCCCAGGATCGGAATAAACGCATCGTTGTAGAGCGTGATCAGTTGCGGCCCCCAGACGATTGCCTGAGGGAAACTCGACGCGAAACACAGCGCAACGGTGGTCTTCAAGACATCCGGCCACTGCTCCAATGGCCCCAGGGGCGTACTTGCCCAATCATGCTGACGAACCTGTTCGGCCATGTCGCTGCTGCTTTGCAGCCAATTCATCATCGGGGTCACACCTTGTTTGCCACAGTCTGTCGTCGCCTGGAGAGCCCAGGCTGCCAAGCTACAGACCGGAATGCCCGCCGCCAGTTCAGCGGATTATCCACGAGATGGCACTTTGATGCTCTATTCGTTTGAAGGGCGACTAGGGCGGTCAACCACCCTCTATTGCTGCGGTGTGCCGAACATGGCGGTCCAATAGATGCCCGCATCGCTCTTGGGGTCCATGGCATAGGCAGCGCCCAGTTCGCGAAACTGCGGGTTCATCAGGTTGGCGCAATGGCCGGGGCTGGCGAGCCAGCCGTCCACCACCTTGCGCGGAGTATCCAGGCCGGCAGCGATGTTTTCGCCAATCGCCTTGGCGGTATAGCCGGCCAATTCGGCACGGTCACCGGGGGTTCTGCCGTCGTGGTCCAGGTGATCGAAGAAGTTGCCGTTGGCCATGTTGCGCGTGTGGCTGTTGGCGGCGCTGGCCAGGGTGTCGTTCCAGGCCAGCGGGGTAGTGGCGGTAAACGCTTGGGTGCCGCACTGGTGCGCTTGGGCGCGGGCGGCATTGACCAGACTGAGCAATTGCTTGCCTTCGGTCTGCCAGTCGCCCCGGCCGCTGGACAGCAGCGGGCGCGCCAGCACGATGCGCCAGTCCTGGCCCGTGTTGCTCACGCCGATATCGACATACTGCGGGTCCAGCACCACTCGGCAAAAACTCTCGCTCACCGCCTTCATGGCCGCGGCGGCATCCTTGGGCCCGGACAGGCTGATGGCCTGCACATTCACCATCGGGTACGCCGCCCGCGCTAGCGCCTGCTGCAGGTCGCCGGCGTTATTGGCTGGCAGCACCAGGCGCGCGTCGCTGGTCAGCGGCGGCAACTCCTGGGAACCCTGATCGCCGCAGCGTTGCACCTGGCTGCGATAGGCATTGATCTGTTGTACCAACTGACTTTCTTCATTCGCCATCGCGCTGGCGCAGAACACCGTACTGGCGGCCAGCGTCGTAAGACCCATCATCAATGACAGAACGCGCATGGACGTTACCCTTGAGCTTGAAAGTGCCCATGATGCGCGAAGTAACCCGGTCCGGCGCAACGCCTTTTTTGTTTTTTTGCCTCAACGGGTGTTCAGCGGCGGCGTAAGGCTGGCAATGCGGCACACTGCCATTGCAGCGGCCAGAACGATCAGCCCCACCGCGACGCTGAACGTGACGTGCAGGCCATGGGTGACAGATTCAGGCGTGGCATGGATGACATCCGGACTGGCCCAGGCGAATACCGCGCCCAAGGCTGAGGTGCCGAGGATCAGGCCCAGGTTGCGTGACAGGTTGAGCAGGCCCGAGACCGTGCCGCGGCGGGAGGCGTCCACGTCGCTCATCACTGCGGTGTTGTTGGCGGCTTGGAACAGGCTGTAGCCGCAGGTCAGAATTACCAGCGCGCCCAGATAAGCCATCAGCCCCGACGCCAGGGCCAGCAGCAGCGCGCCGCCCAGCAGTGTGCTTAGCCCGAGCAGTGTGACGCGGCGGCTGCCCAGGCGGTCGGTCAGGCGTCCGGCCGGCACGCCAGTGAGCGCGGCGACACCCGGCCCGACAGCCATTGCCAGACCCATCCATTCAGGCGCGAGGCCCAGACCGCGTGACAGGTAAAACGGCCCGACCACAAAGGTGGCCATGATCACCGCCGATACCAGCGCGCTCATGGCCAGGCCGGCGCGTAACGGCGCGGCTTTCAAGGGCGACCACAGGCTGCCGGGTACGCGTGCGTGCGGCAGATCCACCGGCAGATAGCGCCAGGCCAGGGCGGCGGCCAATACCCCCAGGGGCGTGCCCACCATAAATAATGCGTGCCAACCCCATAGGCTGAGCAACACGCCGCCGACACTGGGGCCCATCGCCGTACCGAGTGCCGACATGGTGCCCAGCAGGCCCATGACTCGGCCGATACGCTCCTTGGATACGGTATCGCCTACCAGACCCATGGCCATGGCCATCATGCTTGCCGCGCCGAGGCCTTGCAGCACACGCGCGGCGATCAAGCCATTCAATGAGGGGGCAACGCCGCACACGGTGCTCGCCACCGCGAACAGCAACAGCCCAGCGATCAACACCCGACGGCGCCCCAGGCGATCACCCAAACGACCCGCACTGACGATCACCGCCGTGATGCCCAGCAGGTACGCCAGCACCACCCACTGCACCGCCGGGAACGCTGCATTGAAGGTCTGTGCCAGCGTCGGCAGGCCGACGTTGGCGATGCTGGTGCCCAGCGAGGCCAGCAGCATGGACAAGCACAGGCTGACTAGAGCGCCGCGCGAAGAGATGGGCATGGGGAACTCCTTGACTGAAGGTGACTGACAGAACTCTACGGCCTGGCCTAACATGGCGGAAGACGCATGGATTGCATTAAATACCTGCATAAAACGCCTGCTTGGGAGCGCTGATGCCTGATCTGAACCTGTTGATCACCCTGGACGTGCTGCTCGCCGAGGGTAGCGTGGAACGTGCGGCCAAGCGCCTGCACTTGAGCCCTTCGGCCATGAGCCGGGCCTTGGCGCGTCTGCGGCACACCACGGGCGATCCGTTGTTGGTGCGTGCCGGTCGTGGCTTGGTGCCGACGCCTCATGCGTTGGCGTTGCGCGAGCAGGTCAGCCGCTTGGTGCAGGAGGCCCAGGCGGCCCTGCGCCCGGCGCAGGCGGTGGACATGGCCCAGGTCGAGCGCACCTTTACATTGCGCACCAGCGAAGAGTTCATCGAGTGTTTTGGCGCCGCGTTGCTCAGGCGTATCGCTCAAGAAGCGCCGGGCGTGCGTCTGCGTCTGCTGAGTAAAACCGACAAGGACACCGCACCGCTGCGCGACGCCCGTGTGGATCTGGACATCGGCGTGGTCGACCCCAGCGCCGGCCCCGAGGTGCTGACCCAGACGCTGTTCCGCGATCGCTTGATCGGCGTAGTGCGCAACGGCCATCCCCTCAGCTGCGGCGCGGTCAGCCTGCAACGCTACGCCGAAGGCCAACACCTCTATGTGTCGCGTCGAGGCCAGGACCGTGGCCAGATCGACGATGCCCTGCAAGCCCTGGGCGTTACGCGGCAGATCCACACCATCGTCGCCGGGTTCGCCACGGCCATCGCCCTGGCACGGGACACCGACCTGATTGCCAGCGTCCCCGAACGCTATATTGCCCAGCGCAACGAGCTGTTCTGCTTTGAACTGCCGCTGAGCCTGCCCACCTTCAGCGTGGCCATGCTTTGGCACCCGCGACTGGACGCAGACCCGGCCCACCGCTGGCTGCGCAGTTGCCTGCGTGAGGTGTGCGGGCCATGAACCGGGTGTAACAGGTACAATCGCCGCTGCCCTGAAGCCCAACCCCCAGGAATGTGCATGTTCAGCCTTACCCGTTACACCACGCCGTGCCCCGAGCCTATCAACGGTCAGATCCTGCAGATGGTGGTGGACAACCTCACCGATATCAGCAGCGTCGCGCTGCCCCCCAGCAACCTGCTGTACAACATCTATCAATACGCCATCGGCTTCGAGGTGCATTTGTATCTGGAGGCGTTGAACGGTGAGAAGGGCATCGCGGTGGAGCTGGTGGTGGCGACGGATGCCGAGGATCCGGAACAGGTGATCGGGTTTCTGTTGTGTTTACCGGTCAAGGATGACCCCGAGGCCTGTGGCATTCCCTTTATGGCCGTGCAGGCCGGTTCGCGGCGCCACGGGGTAGGGCGCGCCATGATGCAGGACGTGCTGGCTCGCTACCCCCATGCGGAGCTGGCCTGCTCGGTGGAAAAGGTGCCGGCCTTCGAGGCCATGGGGTTCCAGGTGCGCGGCGCACGCGACACCCAGGTGCTGATGAACACGCGTAGCTACGGCACCGACGGGCTGATGGGCGTGCTGGACGTGGCCGCGATCTACCGCTCCCTTGAGGTGCAGCAGATCCATACCTACCTGCTGCAACGACACGGCAAACGCGCAATGGTCGACGCCGAGCGCCAGCGCGACCGCCACCTGGATCAGCTGGCGCGCAAGGTGCAGGCGTTCGTCACGGGCGAGCGCGGTTGATCATCGCTGAAATGATCGCCTGCAATTCCTGCTGAGCTTCTTCACGGCTGACTTCGCCATTGGCCGCTGCGTGGGACAACGCTTCGGCCGCCCCGAGCATGGCCCTCAAGCCGGCTTGAGGCACTGTGCCGGAGGGGGCGAAGGGCGCCAGAGCATTGCGGCATTTGTCGAGGAAGATCGCTTCGTACTTGCGCTTGAGGGTTTCCAGTTCCGGGGAACTGTTCAAGGCCGCGATCACGCCTGGGATTTCCCGGCCCTGCAATAGCACACAATCGATGTAGCACGCGGCAATCACTCCGGCGCGGCCTTCCAGGGTGGCGTCGCTGGTGTCGAGTGCGTCGACAAACGCCTGGTTCTGGCGCGCGTCGAAATCTTCGTACAGCGCCGCCAGTAACCCCGCGCGGGTAACGAAATGGTCGTAGACCACCGGCTTGGTGACGCCCGCCAGTTCTGCCACCCGGCCCAGGGTCAGGGCATCGGTGCCTTCATCGCGCACCAGCTGCCAGGCCACCTCCAATAATTGTTGCAGGCGATCTTCACGGGACAGACGACGGCGGGGTGCACGGGATTCGTGGCTTGACATGCTTATATACCAAAAGTAACTTACTGTTCGTAACTTAAGCCCAGAGCCTAAACCGAACCGGAGTGAATGTCATGCACGCACTGATCGTTGTTGCCCATCACGACCCACAATCCCTGACCCACAGCATTGCCGCCCAAGTTGCCCATGGCCTGCGCCTATCGGATCACACCTCTGAAATCGCCGACCTCGCCGCCGAGGGCTTCGACCCGCGTTACAGCGCTGCCGACCATCGGGTGCATCGCGAACGCGCCGCACCACCGGCCGATGTGCTGGCCGAACAGGCCCGCATCGACCGCGCCGATGCGTTGGTTCTGGTGTTTCCCATTTATTGGTGGTCGATGCCCGGCCTGCTCAAGGGTTGGATTGACCGTGTATTCGTCAACGGTTGGGCCATCGACTACGGCCCGGACACCCCGGTGGTGAAAAAACTCGGGCATTTACACGTGCACCTGCTGGCGCTTGGCGCGGCGGACTTCAGCGCGTACGAACGGCATGGTTATGCCCAATCGATGCACACGCAGATTGACTACGGCATCTTTGATTACTGTGGCGCGAAGGTGCTCACATCCGACCTGCTACTGGACTCGGAAAGCGGCAGCGCAGAGGCCCATTTGAGCACCGCGAGAACCGTGGGCCAGGGGCTGTTCAAGGCCGAAACGGTGACGGGCTGACTTACCCGTCGCGAAACAGGTCGTGGGCGTCCAGCAGGCGGTAGGCAATCTCCGGGCGTTTTTCCATGCCCCGGCGAATCGCCGCCGGAATCGCTTGGCGGGTTTTGCGACATAGCCCGGGCAGGTCGTCGATGACGATCTGAATGCCGCGCATGCTTTTGACTTCGGTGTGGCCCGGCGCGATGTGTACGCGGATGCCCAGCAGTTCATACATGCGTTGTTGCATGCGTTCCAGGTCTTGCAGGTTTTGCAGGTTTTCCAGGCGTTCGAGCAGGCGCTTCTCTTCCTGGCGGGTGAGGCCGAGGATGCGCAGGTCCGCGTCGGGCGCTTGCAGCAATTGCTCGCGCTCGCATACGCAGGCGCCGGGTGGGCAGGGTTGGCGAATGTTCATGTTCAGTCCTCCCCATTCCGGCGCGCCGGGCTCAATAGGTCAGCGCGACACCCAGGCTGCTCAAGGCCTTCCAGTAGTCGGGATAGGTCTTGGCCACGCAGTCCGGGTCCTGGATGCGAATGCCAGCCACCTTCAAGCCGGCCAGGGCAAAGCACATGGCGATGCGATGGTCGGCGTGGGTGTCGATCAGCGCGGTGCAGGCGGTGCCGGCCAACGTCGGGTCGCTGGCCACCAGCAGGTCGTCGCCTTCGATGGTCGCCAGGCCGGGGCGGATTTCATTCAGGCCGTCATGCAGCGCCTGCACCCGGTCACATTCCTTGACGCGCAGGTTGGCCAGTTCGGTAAAGCGTACCGGGGTGTTGTTGAACGCCGCCAGCACCGCCAGGGTGGGGATCGCGTCCTGCATCTGCGAGCCCACCACCTTGGCCTGCATATCCGGGAACTGGGCGATCACCGCCTGCGCCTTGGCGTCCGGCTGGGTGAAATCCTGGGCCGCTACACCGATGTCGATACGCCCGCCAGTCAACACTTCGGCGGCCCACAGGTAGGTGGCGGCGGAGGCGTCGGGTTCGATCAGGTAGTCATGGGCGGTGTAGCCAGTGGGGGCGACGCGCCAGGTGGTGTCGTCGACGGCATCGACCTGCGCTCCGAAGGCGCGCATGCAGTCCAGGGTCAGGTCCACATAGCCACGGGCGCCAATGTCCTTGCCGGTCAGCGCCACTTCAATCGGCGCTTCACCGCAGGCGGCGAGCATCAGCAGGGCCGATACGTATTGGCTGGACAGCCCGCCGTCGATCTCGAAGCGCTTGGCCTGCACCTTGCCCGTGCCGTGCACGGTGACTGGCGGGCAGCCGCTCGGGCTGTCGACCTGGATGCCGTTCTGCCCGAGGGTGGCCAGCAGCGGGCCAATGGGGCGCTTGCGCATGTAGTCGTCGCCATCGAGCACCACGGTGCCTTGCACGGTGGCCACGGCGGCGGTGAGAAAGCGCATGGCGGTGCCGGCGTTGCCGAGGAACAGCGGTTGCGCCGGCAACTGCAACTTGCCCTGACCGGTGACCACGAACGTGGTGTCATCCGGTTCATCGATGATCACGCCCATCTGGCGCAGGGCCACCGACATGTGACGGGTGTCGTCGCTTTTCAGTGCACCACTCAAACGGCTGGTGCCCTTGGCCAGGGCCGCCAGCAGCAATGCACGGTTGGTAATGGATTTGGAGCCGGGGGGCGCGACCTTGCCGATGAGCGGGGCGTTGGGCGGGGTAACGGTCACGGTTTTCTGCGAACTCAAGGTACAAGGCTCCTGATTCAAGGCAAGGTGGCACGGAGTGGCCGACGGGGCGGACCCGAATAATCGGGCATTGATGCCGTGCTGTCGAGGCTTAGCGCTGGCTCGACCAGTAATCATGCAACGCCCGCGCTGCCGGTTCGATCTGGCCGGCGCGCTGCTGGTGGGCCTGGATATCCAGGTCGGCGGGCAATTCGAAGTTGTCCTGTTCGGCGCACCAGGAGATTTTCTCCAGATTCGCTGCCTGTTCGGTCGGCAGCGGCGGCCAGTTACCGATGGCAGCGCCACGGATGTAGCCAAAGCACCATTCTTCAGCCAGGGTCACCGTCTGTGCCCGATGCTCGGTTTCGTCAAAGCGCGGCGTGAAGCCCGGGGCGTCGCCGGCCAGTTGCGCCGCCAGGGTGTTGAGGTGGCGCACGCACAGGTCCAGAAACTGCTGCGCCTCGTCGGCGCTTTCCCACTCGGGGTTCTGGCCGCCCCAGATCGCCGGAAACCACTCGGCGATGTCTACCGGCGCCGGGCCGGAGACCAGCGCGGTGAAGTAGCCGTCGAGTTCGGCCACGTTCAACACGGAGTGGTCATCGCCGTACTTGAGCAGGGTGTCTTCCAGGGCGGCGAAATCGGCGGGGGCGAGGGGCTGGGCGTGCATGGGCATATCCTTTAAACGTCGAACGCCGCGCACTGCGCGGCTCAAAGCACGAAGGATGGCGTGTGCGCCGGGTTTTATCCAGCCTCTTTTCCATCCCGCTGGCCAGTCCCGCTTTTGGCCGATGCGCCGTCGCGCACCCTTGTTATAGTCTGGGCCTTCACCTTCGCCAGTCAGGGATCATGGCCATGTCCGAATACCAAGCCTTTGTCGTCGAACTCAACGGCAACGTTGCCCATGTGCAGATCAACCGCCCGGAAAAAATCAACGCGATGAACGCCGCGTTCTGGACCGAGATCATCGACATTTTCCAATGGATCGACGACACCGACGCCGTGCGCGCCGTGGTGCTCAGCGGTGCCGGCAAGCATTTTTCCTCCGGTATCGACCTGATGATGCTGGCCTCGGTGGCCAATGACCTGGGCAAAGACGTGGGCCGCAACGCGCGCTTGCTGCGGCGCAAGATTCTCGAACTGCAAGCTTCGTTCAATGCCCTGGACAATTGCCGCAAGCCAGTGCTGGCGGCGATCCAGGGCTATTGCATCGGTGGCGCGATCGACCTGATCAGTGCCTGTGACATGCGCTATGCCGCCGAAGATGCGCAGTTCTCCATCAAGGAAATCGATATCGGCATGGCCGCCGACGTCGGCACGCTGCAACGCCTGCCGCGCATCATCGGCGACGGTATGCTGCGCGAACTGGCTTACACCGGGCGCATGTTCGGTGCAGAAGAGGCGCGCAGCATCGGCCTGGTCAACCGTGTGTATGCCGATCACGACAGCCTGTTGGCCGGCGTGCTGGAGATCGCCCGGGACATCGCGGCCAAATCGCCGATTGCCGTCACCGGCACCAAGGCAATGATCAGCTATATGCGTGACCATACAGTCAATGACGGGCTGGAATACGTTGCCACCTGGAACTCGGCTATGTTGCAATCCAACGACCTGCGTGTGGCCATCGCGGCCCATATGAGCAAGCAGACACCCGAATTCGTGGATTGATAGACATGACCCCAGGCTGGATTACCACAACGCTTCTGGACAACGACACCCCTGGCGGCTGGGCTGTCGCCCGCAGCCGCGAAGGCTTTTTACATGACGCCAATGGCCCGCTGTTTCCGCGGGAGTGGCTCAAGCGTCAGGACCTTTCGGTGTTCGCCGAACACGGTATCGGCCACCTCGACGGCGAGCCGGTGTACCTGCTGGAGCTCAACGCCCCCAGCGATGTGCTCGGCTGCAGTTGGCAGGGCTTGCGCGGTTTTATGCTGCAAGGCGATCACACCCTGTACAAAGTGCTGGGTTACGCCGCGCAGATCGGCACCTGGGCCCGCGAGCACCGCTTTTGCGGCAGCTGCGGCCTGGCCATGGTGCAAGTGCCACGGGAACGCGCAATGTATTGCCAGGCGTGCGACCTGCGCAGTTACCCGCGCATCTCGCCGAGCATGATCGTGCTGGTGACCCGTGGCGACGAAATCCTGCTGGCCCGTTCGCCGCGTTTTGTGACCGGGGTCTATAGCACGTTGGCCGGGTTTGCCGAGCCGGGGGAGTCGGCCGAAGACTGCCTGATTCGCGAGGTGCGCGAGGAAGTGCAGGTGGAGGTGCAGAATATCCAGTACATGGGCAGCCAGTGCTGGCCGTTCCCCCATTCGATGATGCTCGGCTTCCATGCCGAGTACGCCGGTGGCGACATCGTGCCCCAGGCCGACGAGATCGAGGACGCGCAGTGGTTCAACATCCATGACCTGCCGCCGTTGCCGGCGTCGCGTTCGATTGCGCGCTACCTGATCGACCTCTATGTGGCGCGCCGCTTAGGCCACGCTGAACCAGTGCTGCCAGGCTAAGCGCACGGTCAGGCCGAGTACCACGGTGATAAACACCGGACGAATGAATTTGGCGCCGCCGCTGATCGCGCTGCGAGCGCCAAAGAAGGCCCCGCCCATTACCGAAATCCCCATCGCCAGGCCGACTATCCAGTCCACCGAACCGTTGAAGATAAACACCGACAGCGCTGCCGCGTTGCTGACGAAGTTCATGCTGCGTGCCACACCGCTGGCCTTGACCAGGTCGATGGGGTGCAGCAGCAGGGTGCTGACGGTCCAGAACGCCCCGGTGCCCGGGCCTGCTACGCCATCGTAGAAGCCCAGGCCGAAGCCTTGGGTGGCCTGCCACTTTTTCTTGATCGGCGCGTCGACATCCAGCGGCGCCTTGGGCGTGCCGCCGAACAACAGGTACAGGCCGCAGGCGAATACGATCACCGGCAGCATTTTGTTCAGGGCCTCGGCTGGCAGGTAGTGGGCGACCACCGCACCGGCCAGCGCGCCCACCAGCGTGCCGACGATGGCGTGCATCCATTGACGCGGGTGAAACAGCTTGCGGCGGTAAAAAGTAAAACTGGCGGTGGCCGAGCCGAACGTGGAACTGAGCTTGTTGGTGCCCAGCACCAAGTGCGGCGGCATGCCGGCGGTGAGCAGCGCCGGGGTGGTCAACAGCCCGCCACCGCCGGCGATGGCATCGATAAAACCGGCGATAAAGGCCACGACGGCGAGGATGGCGAGGGTGGTGAGATCAACGCTGAGTTCGAAGGGCATGGGCAGGGCTTATGGTTGGCAGGGCGCTATGCGGAAGGTCGCCATCTTACCTGCCGAATGTATGCAGAACCAACTATGGGAGGGTGCTTACCCCCGATTGCGGTGTATCAGTGACAGATAAGCTGATTGACACATCGCAATCGGGGACAGCCCCCTCCCACCTATTTGGCTATTTGTGGTTGCCCAGCCACTCCAGCGCGGTGCGCCAGATGCAAATCCCCAGAAAGTATGCCGACATCAGCGACCACAAGCCGAATGTCCACGGATTGGTGTTGGGATAATCCACGACCATCAAAAAGCTGCACAGCAACCAGATGGTGGTCACCGCGATATTGATCGGCATAAAGCGCTTGACCCGAAACGGGTGCAGAAACTTCATCGGCGTGACGGTCAGCAGGGCCAAACCGATGACCGTCAGCAAGGTGACCCACGCGTCCGGCTGGATGATGTACACGCACAGGGCTACCACGTTCCAGGCGGCGGGGAAGCCGACGAAATAGTTGTCCTTGCTTTTCATGTTGACGTTGCAGAAGCAGAACAACGACGACACCAGGATCACCGACACGGTAAACAGATGGGTGAAGTCCGGCAGGTCGATGTAGCGGTAGATAAACAGCGCGGGGATAAACACGTAGGTGAGGTAATCGATCACCAAATCCAGCACCGAACCGTCGAAGCTCGGCAGCACCGTGCTGACATTGACCCGCCGCGCCAGGGAGCCGTCGAGGCCATCCACCACCAGCGCCAGGCCCAGCCACAGCAGGCAAGCCTTGGGCGAGTTTTCCAGCAGGGCCAGGGTGGCCAGGAAGGCCAGGACCACACCGGTGGCGGTAAAGCCGTGGGCGCCCCAGGCTTTGATTCTGGCTACATGCAGGGTCGATATCACGGGCGGTTCTCCAAAGGTGGAACGGGGCAGCCGACAACGTGACGCGGTCGAGTCTGGCCGGGGAATGCAGGTATCGACCGGGAAGGGGGGGATAAGGTTCACCGCCCGGCGTCTTGCTTAGGGTAGCAAGCGTAGGACGTTTCGGCATCAGCCCTGGCGAAACACCAGGGCTTTGAGGCCACTTTGTGGGTCGATGTCGGGAAATTCCGGCGGGTTCGCCAGGCGCTGCACGAAATGCAGCCCCGGCGCTTCGCGAGTCACGCCATCGATCAGGAAGTCTTCGCCGAAGGCCGGATCGTTCATGCACGCCAGCACCGTGCCCTGAGCGGTCAGCAGTTCCGGCAGGCGTCGCAGCACGCGCTGATAGTCCTTGGTCAGCAGAAAACTGCCTTTCTGGAACGATGGCGGGTCGATGATCACCAGATCATAGGGGCCGTTGTTGATCACTTTTGCCCAGGATTTGAACAGGTCATGGCCCAGAAACGTGACGCGGCTCAGGTCATGGCCGTTGAGCCGATGATTGTCGCGGCCACGGCTCAGGGCGCCGCGTGCCATGTCCAGATTCACCACGTGCTCGGCACCGCCTTCGATGGCCGCCACGGAAAAGCCGCAGGTGTAGGCAAACAGATTGAGCACGCGCTGGCCCTTGGCCTGTTCGCGCACCCATTGGCGCCCGTAGCGCATATCGAGGAACAACCCGGTGTTCTGCTTTTTACCCAGGTCGATCAGGTAACGCAGGCCACCCTCGGTGATGATCCGCTCGTCGATCGCTTGCCCCACCAGCCATTCGGTGGTGCTTTGTGGCAAGTAACGGTGTTGCAGGGCGATTGTGTAAGCGCTGAACTCGCTTTGCAGCAGCTGTTTCAGGGCTTCCAGCTGTGCCGCCTGCGGTTCCTTGAATAGCGAGACCAGCAGCACGCCTTGCAGCCAATCCACCGTCAGTTGCTCCAGGCCCGGCCAGCAACGGCCGCGGCCGTGGAACAGGCGTCGGGTTTCACTGGGCGGGTTGGCCAGGGCCGTCAGCAGGTGAGCGTGGAGGGTAGCGAGTGCGTCTGGGGTCATCGTTGAGCGTCGGTGATTGAGCGGGCGGCATTTTAACCACACGCGAGGAATGGAGCGGTATTAAGTGACACACAACGGCCTGAATTCGAGCGCTACATGGCGGCAATCAGAGCAGGCCCAAAGGCGTCCTTGAGGAAATTCGGCGCGATATATCGCTGGTAATGCGCCTCGGACAACAGGAAAAACTCCCGATCGATGGCATCGCGCAAATCCGCCAGATGGCGTTCGCGAAACTCCGGCAACAGCGCCAGACCGTAAGCGTCCAGGCGGGAGATCACCCGCGCACCGCGCGCGATCAACTGATACGCCCAGCAATATGGCGACTGCTGGGGCATAAAACGGATCTGGCGGTCCTGCAGCTGCTGACGCAAGCGCTGGGGGTCGAACACTTCCAACTTGCTGGCCATCACCTGCACCAGCAACTGCTCCAGACGCTGCCACACCGCGCGCTTTTCCTCGGCGTTGTAGCCATTCCACTGGATCACTTCATGGTGATAACGCTTGCAACCCCGGCAGACCAGGTCACCGTACACGGTGGAGCACAGGCCGACGCAGGGGGTCTTGATGGTTTGGTTAGGCATAGAAGGCTATTAGCAAAGTCTGTAGCGCACCGCGGCGCCCATGTTGGGGCGGGCAAGCCCGCTCCCACATTGATGCGTGTTTGTGGATCAATCCCAGCTCAGCGCACCGCCGGTCTGGTACTCGATCACGCGGGTTTCGAAGAAGTTTTTCTCTTTCTTCAAGTCCATGATCTCGCTCATCCAAGGGAACGGGTTGGTGGTCCCCGGATACTCTTCCTTCAAGCCAATCTGCGACAGGCGACGATTGGCGATGAACTTGAGGTAATCCTCCATCATCGCCGCGTTCATGCCCAATACACCGCGCGGCATGGTGTCGCGCGCGTATTCGATCTCCAGTTGGGTACCTTGCAGGATCATCTGGGTCGCTTCTTCCTTCATCTCGGCATCCCACAGGTGTGGGTTTTCGATTTTGATCTGGTTGATCACGTCGATACCGAAGTTCAGGTGCATCGACTCATCGCGCAGGATGTATTGGAACTGCTCGGCCACGCCGGTCATTTTGTTGCGGCGGCCCATGGAGAGGATCTGGGTGAAGCCGCAATAGAAGAAGATGCCTTCGAGTACGCAGTAATAAGCGACCAGGTTGCGCAGCAGTTCTTTGTCGGTGTCGACGGTGCCGGTTTCGAACTTCGGATCGGAGATCGAACGGGTGTACTTCAGGCCCCAGGCGGCTTTCTTCGCCACCGATGGGATCTCGTGGTACATGTTGAAGATCTCGCCTTCATCCATGGCCAACGATTCGATGCAGTACTGGTAGGCGTGGGTGTGGATCGCCTCTTCGAAGGCCTGGCGCAGGATGTACTGGCGGCACTCCGGGTTGGTGATCAGGCGGTACACGGCCAGCACTAGGTTGTTGGCGACCAACGAATCCGCAGTGGAGAAGAAGCCCAGGTTACGCATGACGATACGGCGTTCGTCGTCGGTAAGGCCTTCGGGGTTTTTCCACAGGGCGATGTCGGCGGTCATGTTGACCTCTTGCGGCATCCAGTGGTTGGCGCAGCCGTCGAGGTACTTTTGCCAGGCCCAGTCGTACTTGAAGGGCACGAGTTGGTTGAGGTCGGCGCGGCAGTTGATCATGCGCTTTTCGTCGACGGCGACGCGGGCGGAGGCGCCTTCGAGTTCGGCGAGGCCTTCGGCGATGTCGAGTTTGTCCAGGGCGGCCTTGGCGCGCACGATGGCGGCGGAGTCACTGGCGGTGACGGCGCGGGCTTCAATGGCGGCGGCGGCGCCGGCACCGTCGAGGCGGTCCATGTTGGCTTCGGTGGCGTGGCCGGCGTTGGCGCCTTTGATCACCGCTGGGCCGGTGTCTTCGTTGTCGACTTCATCCCAACTCAGCATCGAAATATTCCTTCCTGGTCTGGTCTGACGGGGGTGGGCCCGTGCAAAAAATAGATGATTTGCAGGCTTCAAGGCATTGAAATACTGCGCAGAGTGTGGTCGGTAAGCACCGATGGCGCACACTATGTAGTGGTCTGTTTTGTTTGTGGGCACACTATATGGTGTGTAACAGGGTTGGTCAACGGACCGAGCTGGTTACGTCGTCGCACCCTTACAGGGGCAACCTGACTTGCGCGCAGAGCCCGCCCTCGGGGCGGTTGCTCAAGGTCAGCGCACCGCCGATGGCCACGGCCAACTGTTGCGCGATGGCCAGGCCCAGGCCGGTGCCGCCGGTGCCGCGATTGCGTGAGCTTTCAACGCGGTAGAAGGGTTGCAGCACCTGGGGCAATTCAGCCTCGGCAATGCCTGGCCCGTTATCCAGTACCTTGATCGACAGTTCACCGTTGGGGGGGGCCGCCACTTCCAGATGGGCGGAGCCGGCGAACTTGAGGGCATTGTCCACCAGGTTCACCAGAATCCGGCGCAGGGCGTGGGGGCGCGTGTCGAGTATCGCCGCGCTCTTGCCACTGAGGCTGACCTGTTTGTGCATGTCTTGATAGTCGAACACCAGGCTGTCGAGAAAGGCGTCCAGGTCGATGCGCTGGCTGGTTTCGCTGGCGCCGTGGACGCTGCGCGCATAGGCCACGCCTTCGCGTACCAAGTGCTCCATTTCCCCCAGGTCGTTCCAGAGTTTTTCGCGGTCGGTGGAGTCCTCCATGAACTCGGCGCGCAGCTTCATACGGGTGATCGGTGTTTGCAGATCGTGGGAAATCGCCGCGAGGATCTGCATGCGTTCCTTGAGGTAGTCGGCGATCCGTTGCTGCATGCGATTGAACGCCGCTGCGGCATGGGCCACTTCGGTGGGCCCACGTTCATCGAGTGTCGTGGGATGTGCGTTGGGATCCAGGGTTTCCACGGCATGGGCCAGGCGCGTCAGTGGGCGAATGGCCAGGCGTACGGCTAACCCGGTGCAGATCAGCAGCAGCGCCAGTTGCAGCACCAGCACCACCGGTAGCCAATAGGCCACCGGGACGGCAGCGGGGCGCACATCCACGGTGATCGGACTCCCGTCGGCCAGTGTCAGGTGCGCCTGGAAATGCTTCTGCGCGCCCGGAATATCGCGAAAGGTCAGCGCATAACGCTCGCCCAGGGCCTCGGCAATCGAGGTGGCGGCCATGGGCATGTCATCGCTGGGCAAGGGGCGGCCCGGCTCGCCTGCGTTGAGCAGGTAACGGTAGTTCTGGCGGTTCAGGCGTGGCAGCCAACTGGCGCGCTCATCGGCAGGCAGGCGGTCCAGGATCGCCACCGAGGTGGCCACGTCGTTTTCCAGGTTGCCCAGCATCGTCGTGCGCGCGCTGATATAGCGCTCGTAAAACTGTGCACTGAACGACAGCCCATGGGCGCACACCAGGCTGATCAGGAAAATCAGCGACAATTGCGACGCCAGGGTGCGGGGCCAGCCGAGCCGCAGGCTCATTGATCGGCCTCAAGGATTTCCACCGGCAGTGAGAACACGTAGCCCTCGCTGCGCACGGTCTTGATATAGGCCGGCTCACGGGCATCATCCAACAGTCGTTGGCGCAGGCGACTGACCAGCAAGTCGATGGAACGGTCGAACAGATCGGCGTCGCGGCCCTGGGTCAGGTTGAGTAATTGGTCACGAGTGAGCACCCGTTGGGGGTGGTCGAGAAACACCCGCAACAGACGGTATTCCGCACCGCTCAGGGCCACCAGGGTGCCGTCGTCGTCAAGTAGGTGGCGCGCGGTGGTGTCCAGGCGCCAGCGACCGAAGCGGATCAGGCGCCCGGTTTCGGTGACCACCAGGTTGGGCGGTAGCATGCGCGTGCGGCGGAGCACCGCATTGATACGTGCCAGCAGCTCACGGGCCGCGAAGGGCTTGACCAGGTAATCGTCGGCGCCCATTTCCAGGCCGATGATGCGGTCGGTTTCGTCATTGCGGGCGGTCAGCATCAGCACCGGCGTGGCCTTGTGCTTGCCTACCCGCAGCTCGCGGCACAGCTGCAAACCGTCATCGCCGGGCATCATGATGTCCAGCACGATCAAATCCACGGGGGTGGTTTCCAGGAAGCTGCGCATTTGCCGGCCATCGGCGACCACGGTGGTGCGCATGCCATTTTTTTTCAGGTAATTGCCCACCAGTTCGCGGATCTCCCGGTCGTCATCGACGATCAGGATATGATCGACATGATCCATGCTGCCTTCCTCGTTAAATGCTCGTTGCGGCGCAGTCTAGCCACTGTTGCCGGCGATGCCTTGTACGTTTTGTATTGCAGTGTATCTGGGCGCAGGCAGATACACGGCGACGCAAAAAACTGGCATATCGCCTTAGCGCGATCAGTTGCCAGACTTGCCGGCCCCCCCGCGCAGCAGGGCTTCGAAGACACGTTGCACGCGTGGGTCGTCGCTGTGGGCCACATTAAAGCGCATCGAATCACGATGGATCGGGTCGTAGCCGAATAACGCCCCCGGCGCCAGCACCATGCTGCGCTTCAACGCCTCCTGGGCCAGCAGTTCGCCGTTCACTTCCGGCGGCAGGCGTGCCCAGATAAACATGCCGCCTTCATAGGCCATTGGCAGTTCACAACCACAACGCCTGAGCCATTGCTCCACGCGACCGCCGGCCTCCATCAGCCGTTGCACCATGCGTTTGCGGTGCTTGGCGTAGCTGCCTTCGCTGAGCATGCGGTAGACGATTTGCTCGAACAGTTCCGAGGTCACGCCGCCGCTCATCAACTTCATATTGGTCAGGTTGGCCGCCAATTGCGGCGCGGCCACCACGTAGCTGACGCGGGTGTTGGCGCTGAGGATCTTGGAAAACCCCGACAGGTAAGTCACCTGCTCAAGACCGGCGAGGCTGGCCAGGCGTGGCGGCGGGTTGGGGTGCAAGTCACCGTAGAGGTCGTCTTCGACGATATGGCAGTGGTAATGCTGGGTCAGCTGCAGCAGGCGGAACGCTTGGCTCGGGCTGAACGAATGGCCGGTAGGGTTATGCAGCACGCTGGTGGTCAGGTACAGGCTGGGACGGTGGTCGGCCAGCAGCTGTTCCAGAGCGGTAAAGTCGAAACCGTCCGGGCGACGCTCAATGGTCACCACCTTGACCCCATGCAGCGCCAGATTGGCGTGGAAGTTGAAATAACACGGCGCATCCAGCAATACCGTATCGCCGGGGCGCGCCAGCAGGCGCATAAGCATGTCCAAGCCTTGCACGGTGTTGGGGGTGGTGATGATTTGCTCCACCGGCACCGACAATCCGTCACCGTGCAACTTGTGTTGCAGGGCCTGGCGCAGCGGTAGTAGACCGGCTGGCGTACCCAGCCCGGCGATGCGCAGCGACGGCGCGCGCACCACGCTGCGCATGGCCTGGCGGATCGCCTCGCCGTTCAACCACGTTTCGGGCAGATGGCCGCCGCCGGGGCGCAGGTCGCTGTCGGCCGTCACCAGCGGGCGACGCAAGACGCTGAGCAGGTCTTGGGGCAGCAGGTCGACCCAGGTAGAGGAGGCCGGCCGCGTGCTGTCCATCGCCACAAAGTAGCCGCGGCCCTGGCTGGAGGTCAGCAGGTTGCGGCCGCGCAGACGGTCGAGGGCTTCGTTGAGGGTGAATTTGCTGACGCTCAGGGTCTGGGTCAACTCGCGCACCGACGGCAATTTGCTACCCGGTGCCCATTCGCCGTTTTCAATAGCCTGGCTGAACGCTTCGACGATCTGCTGCACCTTCGGCGTGCCGTCCACAAAGGCGATGGCGGATACAAACATTAACCTTCCTTGTCTTTGCTGGTGCTTTTACCGGTGAAGTGAGGCCGGATTAGGCATCACTTTACCTGCCTGGTGCAACGTCGCTCCTCTAGACTGCCGGCCACCTCGCTTGGATACGGCGATTTCCCTGCAAGTGAGCAATGGGTTCCGCATTTTTTATGACGACTTATCTGTGCGCATCCAGAAAACCGCTGAGAGCCAAAGAGGGTGCTCAAGGCCAAGAAAGTCGACTCTCCTACCCAAGGTCCAGGACCATGACAACCGCGTTAACACTCTCTTCGTTCCTCTACTTTCTGTTGTTTTGCGCCACCATGACCTTCAGCCCTGGCCCCATGACCCTGCTCTTGCTGAGCCTGGGCTTGAAGGACGGCCTGCGCAGTTCGATCCCGGCGCAGATCGGCGCCAGTGTGTCGTACCTGATTTCGATCCTGATCTTTGCCGTGGGCTTCTCGGAACTGATCAAGGGCAACCTCGCCATTACCCAGACCATCCAGTTTGTCGGCGTGGCCTACATCCTGTACTTGGCCTACAAACAGTGGACCAGCAACGGCGTGTCGATCCACAGGGCCGGCGGCGTGGAAGGCCCGCGCAGCCTGTTCGGCAAAGGCTTGCTGACGGGGTTTTCCAACCCCAAGACCATCATTATGTTCAGCGCGGTGTTCCCGCAGTTCGCCGGGGCCGGGGAGCACAGCTCGGCGGCGGACATCGCCATCCTCGGGCTGACCTTTCTGTTACTGCAATTCGCCAGTGGCTGCTTGTATTGCTACTTCGGCCAGCGCATCAAGCATGTGCTGGAAAACCCGCAGCGCCGCGTGTTGTTGCAGCGCGCCACGGCGGTTTTGTTGTTGGGTGTGGCGTTGATGCTGGCACGGGGCTTTTCCCGCTAAGCAAAGTCCCTGTCGGCTGTGGTGGCAATTTGCCGTCGCCCTGATAGACTCCAGGCATTCCTCCAGGATTGACCCCCGCCATGCCCAGCGTCGGAGGAAAAGGACTTCCGCTCGCCATTCGCCTCTACAAAACCCGTGCCCTGGGATTGGCCCTGGGCGTAGTGTGCGTGGTTTTTGCCATATACCCCCTGGAGCCTCCGCCGTGGGTGTGGGCCTGGATGCTGATCAATGCGTTTGTCTGGCCTCACGTGTCATTCCAACTGACCCTACGCGCCAGCCAAACCCTACGCAGCGAACGCCGCCATCTGCTGTTCGATTCGTTTTGCGGCGGCTTCTGGGTCGCCGCCATGCAGTTCAATCCGCTGCCCAGTGTCACCGTGCTGTCGATGATGTCCATGAACAACGTATCCATTGGCGGGCCGCGCTTTGTGTTGGCCGGCTGGCTGGCGCAGGCGCTGGGTGTCGCCATCGGGTGGTGGTGGATAGCACCGGGTTTTATCGCCATGACCAGCCAGGCCCAGCTATACGCCTGCCTGCCGATCCTGATGCTGTATCCATTGGTGCTCGGTTGGATCTGCTATCGACAGGCTCAGAACTTGTCCCGGCACAAGCGCGAACTGCTGGCCCTGAGCCGTACTGACAGCTTGTCCGGCCTGCTCAACCACGGTGCGTGGAAAGATCAGTTGGAAATCGAGTTCCAGCGTTGTCGCGATGAACAGCGGGGCGCGGTGATTGCCCTGATCGACATCGACCACTTCAAACTTATCAATGACACCTACGGCCACGTGACAGGCGATATCGTGTTGCGCCAGCTCAGCAAGGTACTGCGCCAGAACCTGCGCAGCACCGACCAGGCGGGGCGATATGGCGGTGATGAATTCTGCGTGATCCTGTCGGACATGCCGCTCAACCGTGCCACGCAAGCTATGGATGTGCTGCGCGATCGCTTCAATGCGCTGACCTACGACCAAAACCCGACCCTGCGCGCCAGCCTGAGCATTGGCCTGGCGCCCTATCAATCGGGGCACGCCGACTCCATCAGTTGGCTCAACGACGCCGACCTGGCGTTGTACCAGGCCAAAAGCGGCGGGCGTAACCGCGTCAGCGCAGCGCAGGGGACTTGGTTGCGGTCGGTTTAGTGGGGGGGGAGAGTGGGGTGAAAAAGCAGCGCTACGCTGGCGCATTCCCTACGGATGAGCGCCGTAGGTTTACTCGGAACTTGAGCCTGTCGTTGTGGCGAGCAGGCTTGCCCTGCGTTGGGCTGCGTAGCAGCCCTAAACACAGACAGCACCGACACACCTGAAATACCCAACGTCCGGACCGGCCGCTGCGCGGCCCAGCGCGGGCAAGCTCGCTCACCACAGGAGCTGGGTAGTCGGTGAGGTGGCGGGTGTTCTTACCCTGTTGATGGGGCTTCTCGGCTGGCTTTTGGGAGGTCGCCTTTCCAAACGGCCCTGAGCGAGAACGTAAACGTCACGTAGAGAATCTCTGGAACTCTCTAAGTTGTACCATTCCGCTCTCGGCCAAGAAGCTTCACGAAACAAACCATCTGCAATCCCTCGCACTGTGTGATCAGGCGAGGGACTTTGCAGAGGTTTGCAGGGCAGGGGAGTAGAGCTTATCCGGCGGTTATGTGGGATGTTTCGACAATCTGGCACTGGCCATAATCGGCATGCTCCATGCGATCGTGGTGGCGCCGATGGGCGGTGGGCCGTTGATCAAGTGTCTGGGCTGGTCGTCAGTTCCACCTAGACCCGACGCACCATCATGCGCCTGGGCCCGCAGCGCATTGTGTCCAGGGGCGTGACGCTGATGGCGCTGGGCGGGGTGTGGGCGCTGGTGATATATCAAGCGTTTGGCTGGTCGGTGTTGGCGGTGCGCGCGCGCCTGCCTGTTGAACTGTCCTATACATAGGACAATCCAGGCCAGGTTTGCCGTCTAGTGCTTACGCCTCGCCGGCCTTATGGTGTACCCACTTTGGAGGTACATCATGAAAAAGTTAATCGGTATCTACACCAGTCCTCGCGGTCATTGGGTGGGGGATGGTTTTCCAGTGCGCACGCTGTTTTCCTACGACTCGCTAGGCAAACACATCAGCCCGTTCCTGCTGCTGGATCACGCCGGCCCGGCCGAATTCACGCCGACCGAACAGCGTCGCGGTGTCGGCCAGCATCCCCATCGCGGTTTTGAAACCGTAACCATCGTTTACGACGGCGAAGTCGAGCACCGTGATTCCACCGGCGCCGGCGGCACCATCGGCCCCGGCGACGTGCAATGGATGACGGCCGCCAAGGGCATCCTGCATGAGGAATTCCATTCCCCAGCCTTTGCCCGTCGTGGCGGCGCGCTGGAGATGGTGCAACTGTGGGTCAACCTGCCGGCCAAGGACAAAATGGCCGAGGCGGGTTATCAGACAATTGTCGACGCCGATATCCCGGTACTGCCCCTGGCCAACGACGCCGGACAGCTGCGCCTGATTGCCGGTGAATTCGCCGGTGCCAGCGGCCCGGCGCGCACTTTTACGCCTATTGATGTGTGGGATCTGCGCCTTAATCCGGGCAAGCCGGTCACCCTGGACTTGCATGCAGGGCGTAATACCGCCCTGGTGATCCTGCGCGGCACGCTGCTGATCAATGGGCAGGAAATCGCACGCCAAGGGCAATTGGCGCTGTTCGAACGCGATGGCCGCCAGGTGACATTGGAGTCCAACGACGACGCCAAGGTGTTGCTGCTCAGCGGCGAGCCGATTGATGAGCCCATCGTTGGGCATGGGCCGTTTGTGATGAATACCGAGCAGGAGATCCACCAAGCGTTTGCTGATTTCCAATCCGGCAAATTCGGGCGGATGTAAGCGCCCCAAATTTTGTGGTGAATAAACCGGCCTAGCGCGAGGCAAGCTCGCTCAGCACAGATGCGGTTTTTTGCGCGCTTTTTGTGGTGGGCAGGCTTGCCCTGCGCTGGGCTGCATAGCAGCCCCATCCCATCCCGATACAATTTGTTTCCGACAATCTCATTTCATGCGATCTTCCCGTCATTCGCCCTGGAGTCGCCTGGATGCCCTCGTTTATCGCTGATCACCCGATGCTGTGCGCCTTGGCGCTGATCCTGATCGACATCGCCGTTTGGCGACTTATCTCCCCCAACCTGGACAACTGGAAGTTGGCGGCGCGGCTGCTGATTTTCGCGGTGTTCAGCGCCGTATTGTTTAACGACGGCATGAACCCCATGCAGTTGGCGCCTTATGCCGACAACACCGCGCTGCACCTAGCCGCCACGGCGTTGCAGATCGGCTGGTGGTTGTTCGCGGCCCGTACGCTCACGGTATTGCTCGGCACCTTGATGATGCAGCGGGTCGGCCATACCGGGCGGCTGTTGCAGGATTTGATGGGCGCGGTGATTTTCCTGATCGCGATCATCGCCGCCATGGCCTACGTGCTCGACCTGCCAGTCAAAGGCGTGCTCGCTACGTCCGGCGCGGTGGCGATCATTGTCGGCCTGGCGCTGCAAAGCACCTTGAGCGATGTATTTTCCGGAATCGTGCTCAACACCACCAAGCCTTACCAACTGGATGACTGGATCTCCATCGACGGCACCGAAGGCCGCGTCACCGATATCGACTGGCGCGCCACACGCCTGCAAACCTCCCAGGGCAGCATGGCGGTGATCCCCAATTCCCTGGCGGCCAAGGCTAAGATCATCAATTTTTCGCGTCCGGCGGATATGTTCGGTTTGGCCGTCAGCTTGCAAGTCAGCCCCCATGCGCGCCCGCAAACGGTGATCGAAGCGTTGGAGCGCGCCATGCAGGGCTGCCGGCCGCTGCTGGCCAAGCCGGCACCCAGCGTGGCGTTCAAAACGTCCGCCAGTGGCGGGGCGGAATACGAGATCAGCGGGTTCGTGCCGGCCATGCCACTCAAACGCGAAGTACGCAACCAACTGTATGACTTGGCATTCCGTCATCTGCAAGCGGCCGGGGTGAGTCTGTTGTCGGCCACCGAGAGCGCCACGCCGGTGGTGACCTCACGGGCCCGGGCGCTGTTGGACAGCTCGACGATTTTCTCCACCCTGCGCCAGGAAGAGAAGGAAACCTTCAGCCAAAACATGACCCTGAGCACCTATCGCGCCGGCGAGATGATCCTGCCGGCGGGCGAGGTCAGCGATCATTTGTTTATCGTCGAATCCGGCGTGGTCTCGGTGATGCTCACCAAGGGCGGGCATAAGTTCGAAGCCGGGCGCATGGGCCCTGGCGAGGTAATCGGCGAGGCGGGCATCCTGTCCGACGAGGCGACCCTGGCGGATTTCACCGCCAAGACCTTCTGCACCCTGTACCGCATCGAGAAGGAATACCTGACGCCGTGCCTGGATGCGCGCCACGACATTGGCGACGCCATGAAAACCCTGCTGGATTTCCGCGTACACGCCGCCCAGGCGCTGACCCAGGAAGCCCCGGTGGTGCCAGTGAAGAAAGGCTTTTTGCAGTGGTTGCGCACACGCGGCTTTTGAAATAGCGGTGAATGACGGCTGTGTTTCTCCGCGCAGTGTTACGGCTCGCCTTTCAGAAAGTTTTGTAGGAAAGATCGTGGTATCCCGGCGCGATATTAAATAGAATTAATCTCATTTGAGACTCACTCGCGCTGCGCAGGTTGTTTGCCATGAATGATGCTGTTGTCCCTACGCAAGCCGCTGAACTGACGCTGTCGAGCTTGTATCGCGATCATCGCAGTTGGTTGGAAAACTGGCTGCGGCGGCGCTTGGGCAATGCCTGGGATGCGGCGGACTTAAGCCAGGATACGTTCCTGCGGGTATTGGCCAGTGCCCAGCCCATTGCGCAGATGCAGGAACCGCGTGCTTATCTGGTGACGGTGGGCAAGCGCTTGCTGGTGAATTTCCATCAGCGTCGCAGCCTGGAACAGGCCTATCTGAATGCCTTGGCCACCTTGCCCGAAGCCTGCGTGCCGTCGCCAGAGCAGCGTTGGCTGCTGCTGGAAACCCTGCAAGCCCTGGATGAGTTGCTCGACGGTTTGCCGGTGCTGGTGCGCCGCGCGTTTCTTTGGAGCCAACTGGAAGGCCTGGGGTATCGCGAGATTGCCGAGCGGCTTGAGGTGTCTGAACGCACGGTCAAGCGTTACATGGCCCAGGCGTATGAGCATTGCCTGCTGGTGGACCTGTGAGTCGCGATGTCGCGCGCGCGGCGGCGCAGTGGTTGGCGTTGCTGGAATCCGGCGCGGCCACCGAGCGCGATCACGCCGCGTTGCAGCGCTGGCGCGACAGCCATCCTCAGCATGAGCAGACCTGGCAAAAAGCCCAGACCTTGCGACAGCGCTTCAACGGTTTGCCCCAGGCGCTGGCGATGGCCAGTCTGGATCGCCCGCAACCGGGGCGGCGCGCGGTGCTCAAGCGTGCGCTGGGGGTGGCGGCGCTGGTACCGACTGCCTGGCTGATCAGCCGTCAGCTGCCGCTCGAAACCTGGCGCGCCGACCTGCATACCGCCACCGGCGAACGCAAACGCCTGCCGTTAGCCGATGGCGCCAACCTGCAGCTCAACACCGCCACGGCGGTGGACATGGACCTGGCGCAGCGGCAAATCACTCTGGTCGACGGTGAACTGGCCCTTGATGTGCCAGGCGACTCGGCGTTCACCGTAAACACGCGTTATGGCCAACTGCGGGTCAGTCAGGCCCAGGTGTGCGTTCGGCAACTGGCGGCCGGTTGCCGCGTCTCGGTGCTCAAGGGGGCGGTGCAGGTACGCGACCTGAACGGGCAATTGGCGACGTTGCAAGGCGGCCAGCAAGCGCCCTTGCAAGCCACTGGGCTCGGTGCCTGGGTGCCGTTCGACGTGCTGCAATTGGGCTGGCGCGACGGAGTACTGACCGCGCAGAACCAGGCGCTGGGGGATTTTTTGCGGGAACTGGAACGCTACCGTCCTGGCGTGCTGCGCTGGGACCCGAGCCTGGAAGCGCTGCGGGTCACCGGCAGCTTTCGGTTGGAGGACACCGATCGCATCCTCGACCTGCTGGCCTCGACGTTAGGGTTGGAGGTACATGCCCGCACCCGTTATTGGGTGACACTCACCCCAGGTCGGCGCCTGAGCTGAGGGTCGCACCCGGCTCGCTCGGTTAACGCTCGCGCAACGCCCGCTCCATGCGCTGCAAGCCTTCCTCCAACATCGCCCGCGGGCAGCCGAAGTTCAGGCGCACGAATTGCTGGCTGTCGTCGCCGAACTCGATCCCCGCGCTCAAGCCGACCTTGGCCTGTTCCAGAAAGAACTGCTGCGGATCGTCCAGTCCCAAGGCCGTGCAATCGAGCCAGGCCAGGAACGTGCCTTGGGGCGCATGCATCACCACGCCGGGCAATCGGGTTTGCACGGCATTGAGCAGGTAATCACGGTTGGCTTGCAGGTATTTGACCAGCGCGTCGAGCCACTCGCCGCATTGGCTGTAGGCGGCACGCGTGGCCTCCAGGCCCAGTGGGCTGACGCTGTCGACCATACCGCAGCGCGCGTTGTTGAAACGCTCGCGGATCTCGGCGTTCTGGATCACCGCAAAGCAGGTCTTCAGGCCCGCCACGTTGTAGGCCTTGCTCGCCGACATCAGGGTGATGGTGCGCTGGGCGATCTGCGAGCTGAGGCTGGCGGTGGGGATATGGCGGCGGCCATCGAAGCACAGTTCGGCATGGATTTCGTCGCTGATGATCAGCGCGCCGTTGTCCAGGCAGGCGTTGGCCACGGCCAGCAGTTCTTCGCGGGGGAATACTTTGCCGATGGGATTGTGCGGGTTGCTCAGCAGCAGCGCGCCGGCGCCGTTCAGTGCCTGATGCATGGCGGGCAGAGGTGTCAGGTATTCACCCTTGACGAATTCAAACGGCACTTCGATGCGCGGCAGGTTCCAGTGCCCCGGCGCCAGGCGAATCGGCCGGTAGTTGGGGGTTTGCAGCACCACCGATTGGCCGGGTTGCACAAAGGCATGCAGCGCCATATTGAAGCCAGGTTCGACGCCGGGCAGGAACAGCAGTTCTTCGGGCAGCACACGCCAGGCGTACTTGGCCCACAAATCGTCGACGATGGCTTGGCGCACCTGCGGGCCGGCCACGCTGTAGCCGAGGATCTGCTGGTCGAGACGCTCGCGCAGGGCTTGCAGCACCGCCGGCGGCGCGGCGATGTCCATGTCGGCGATCCACATCGGCAGCACGTCTGCCGGGTAACGGCTCCACTTGGTACTACCGGTGCCGAGGCGGGAGTGGATCGTGTCGAAATCAAAGCTCATGGGCGGCTCGTCTCAAAGGGCAGGGGGGCTGATTCTAACGGGATAAATGCCAGATGCCAGTAGCGGTGCTGACAGGTCCTGAATACAGGCATATTGATGGCTTCGTCCCGTGACCGACAAGTTCTGTAATAAAAACGCCACCGCGCTGGGGCTTGGATCTGAGTCGGGCTATTTTGGTGCATCTCAACAACCCGAGTAGCCATGGATGAAATACCAACCTTTGAGCCGCACATTGATTGCCACTGCCCTGGTGTTGACGGTCAGCGGCGTGCACGCAGCGTCCCAGGCCCCGGTGGCCGGGGAAAACGGCATGGTGGTCACGGCCCAGCATTTGGCCACCCACGTGGGCGTGGATGTGCTTAAAGCCGGAGGCAACGCAGTGGACGCGGCGGTAGCCGTGGGCTACGCGCTGGCGGTGGTGTACCCGGCGGCAGGCAACTTGGGCGGCGGCGGTTTCATGACCGTGCAGTTGGCGGACGGCCGCAAGACCTTCCTCGATTTCCGCGAAAAAGCCCCGCTGGCCGCCACTGCGGATATGTACCTGGACAAGGACGGCAACGTCGTCGAAGGCCTCAGCGCTAAAGGCCATTTGGCGGTCGGCGTGCCCGGTACGGTATCCGGCATGGAGTTGGCACTGAGCAAATACGGGACCCTCAAGCGTGCCCAGGTGATTGCTCCGGCAATCAAGCTGGCGGAAAACGGCTTCGCCCTGGAGCAGGGCGATATCGACCTGTTGCACACCGCCACCGGCGAGTTCGAAAAAGACAAGGACATGCGCGGCATCTTCCTGCATAACGGCCAGCCGCTGCAGGTCGGCCAGAAATTGGTGCAGAAAGACCTGGCCAAAACCCTCAAGGAAATTTCCGCCAAGGGCAGCGACGGCTTCTATAAAGGCTGGGTTGCCAAGGCATTGGTGGATTCCAGCCAGGCCGGCAAGGGCATCATCACCCAGGCCGACCTGGACAAGTACAAGACCCGCGAACTGGCGCCCATCGAATGCGACTATCGCGGCTACCATGTGGTCTCGGCGCCGCCGCCCAGCTCCGGTGGCGTGGTGATCTGCCAGATCATGAACATCCTCGAAGGCTACCCGATGGCCGATCTGGGCTATCACTCGGCCCAAGGCCTGCACTACCAGATCGAAGCGATGCGTCACGCTTACGTGGACCGCAACAGCTACCTGGGCGATCCGGATTTCGTACAAAACCCTATCGACCACCTGCTGGACAAGGACTACGCCGCCAAGCTGCGCGCGGCCATCGAGCCGCAAAAGGCCGGCGACTCCCAGGCGATCAAACCTGGCGTGGCGCCCCATGAGGGCAACAACACCACTCACTATTCCATCGTCGACAAGTGGGGCAATGCGGTATCCGTGACCTACACCCTCAACGACTGGTTCGGTGCCGGCGTGATGGCGAGCAAGACCGGGGTCATCCTCAATGACGAAATGGACGACTTCACCGTCAAGGTCGGTGTGCCGAACATGTACGGCCTGGTGCAAGGCGAAGCCAATGCCATCGCACCTGGCAAGGCGCCGCTGTCATCCATGAGCCCCACCATCGTGACCAAGGACGGCAAGGCCGTGATGGTGGTGGGCACGCCGGGGGGCAGCCGCATCATCACCGCGACGTTGCTGACGATCCTTAATGTGATCGACTACAAGATGAACATTCAGGAAGCGGTGGACGCGCCGCGTTTCCATCAACAATGGATGCCAGAGACCACCAACCTGGAAACCTTTGCGGTGAGTCCGGATACCCAGAAGATTCTGGAGAGCTGGGGCCATAAGTTCGCCGGGCCGCAGGACGCCAACCATCTGGCCGCGATCCTGGTGGGGGCGCCGTCGCTGGGCGGCAAACCGGTGGGTAACAACCGCTTCTATGGGGCCAATGACCCACGTCGTAATACCGGGTTGTCCTTGGGCTACTGATCCACGCCCAGCCTCTGTCGGCGCGTTCGCTGTTACAGAGGCTGGGTGAGCAGTTTTCCCACCGCCGCGAACGCCGCTTGCCGGCGTTCCTCCCAATCGCCTCCGATCACCACTGTTGGCTGTCGGTGCTGTTGCAGCCAGTCCAGGCCCGCCCGGAAAAACGCCTGGCGGTCGGCCAAGTGCGGCTGGCAGCGCTGGCCGTCGGCGGTCCATTCCACATCGTCGGGCGACAGCAGCAGATGCAGGTCGTAGTGACGGGCCAGCAATTCATCTTCAAGCCAGGTGGGACAGTCGCCGAACAGGGTCTGGCTCCATAGCCGGTTGGTCAGCAGGTGGGTGTCGAGGATCAGCAGGTCGGGCTGCTCGGCGCGGGCGGCGTCTTCCCAGGCCAGTTGGCCGCGGGCGATGGCCGGGATGTCCGCCAGGCAGGTGTCGCGTTGGTGATGATCAATGAAATACCGCACGTATTCGCCGACCATCAAGCCGCCGAACTGCGCCTGCAACTGCGCCGCCAGCCAGCTTTTACCGCTGGATTCCGGGCCGGCCAAAACCACCACTTTCATGTGCGCAACGCCGGGTCGGCGCGCCACTCGCGCCAGCCTTGCACGGCAATCACAGTGAACAGCGCATAGAGTGCGGCGGTGAGGTATAAGCCTTTGTAGAGGAACAGCCCGACGAAAATCACATCCACGGCGATCCACAACGGCCAGCATTGCACGCGCTTCTGCGCCATCCATACCTGCGCCACCAGGCTGAAGCCGGTGAGTGCGGCGTCGAGCCAGGGTTGCGCGGCGTCGGTCCAGTGCGCCATCGCCGCGCCCAACAGCAGGCTGCCGAGCGCACCCAGCGCCAGGCTGGCACTGATGGCCGGCACCCCCAGTCGAGTGACCTGACGCCCTTGCTTGACCTCGCCGGCGCGGGTCCATTGCCACCAGCCATACACTTGCAGGGCGGCGTAGACCACTTGCAGCAGCATGTCGGAATACAGTTTCACGTCGTAGAACACCCAGGTGTAGAGCAGCACCATCACCAGGCCGATGGGCCAGCACCAGGGGTTCTGCTTGACCGTCAGCCAGACAGCGATCACCCCCAACGCGGCGGCGAACAGTTCAAGCCCGGACATGGTGGTTCCTTGGGAGAGTGGAAGAGGGCGGGGATTGTACCCAGAGGTGTGCAATCTACAAAACACACAGAGGCCGCCGGGGAGGGAACCAGCCCCTCCCACAGCGGGGTAGCGCTAGACCTTGAACTGACGCAGCAAGCCTTCCAATTGTTCGCTCAAGCTGCGCAGCTGGGTGCTGGCCAGGCTCGATTGTTCCGCCGCCAAGGCGGTGCTGTGGGACAGGCCGGCCGCCTGGGTGACGTTCTGGTTGATGTCTTCCACCACATGGGACTGTTGCAGGGTGGCGCTGGCAATCGAGGCGTTGAGGCCATTGAGATTGCGCAAGGCCTGGCCGATCGCGTTCAGGCTTTCGCCGGCCAGACCGGCTTGCTCGATGGTCGCTTGGGATGCAGTGTGGCTGTCGCTGATAACCTTGACCGCCGCTTCGGAGTGACCTTGCAGGCGCTCGATCATCACTTGGATTTCGGCGGTGGATTTCTGTGTGCGCTGGGCCAGCAGGCGCACCTCGTCGGCCACCACGGCGAAGCCCCGGCCTTGTTCGCCGGCCCGCGCGGCTTCAATCGCAGCGTTGAGCGCCAGCAGGTTGGTCTGGTCGGCGATGGAGCGGATCACCTCCAGCACGCCGCCGATCTGGGTGCTTTCGCTGGACAAGGTACGAATCACATCCACCGCCTGGCTGATGGTGGTGGAAAGCTGATCGATCCGTTGCAGGCTGCCGTCGATATTTACCTGGCCTTGCTGGGCCTGGGCCTGGGCGTCGCGCATTTCGCTGGCGGCGTGTTCGGCGTTCTTGGCCACGTCCTGCACGCCGTAGGTGACTTCATTGATAGCGGTGGCCACCAGTTCCATCTGCTGCGACTGCTGCTGGCTGCGGTCGTGGGCCTGGCTGGCATTGTTGCCCAGTTCCTGGGAGGACTGGCCCAGTGCGTTGGCACACACCTGCAACTGGCTGACCACCTGGCGCAACTTGGCAGTAAAGGTATTGAAGTGCTGGGACAGCAGGGTGACTTCATCGCGCCCGTGGGTGTCGAGGCTGCGGGTCAGGTCGCTTTCGCCGCTGGCGATATTGCCCATGGCGTTTACCGCGGCCTGCAACGGCTGCACGATGCTGCGGGCAATCAACGTCACCAGCAGGGCCATGACCAACGCGATCACCAGGCCGATCACCGAGGCTTTCCATACCTGGCCGTTGAACTCGGCCTGGACGTCGTCCACATACACGCCAGAGCCGATAATCCAGCCCCAGGGTTCGAACAATTGGATATACGAGGTCTTGGCCACCGGGGCTTCGGCGCCAGGCTTGGGCCAACGGTAGTTGACGATGCCGGCACCTTTGGCCTTAGCCAGGACCACGAATTCGTTGAAAATGGCGAAACCATCGGGGTCGCGGATGGCCGAGAGGTTCTGGCCGTCGAGCTTGGGGTTGGCGGGGTGCATGACCATCACGGGCGTAAGGTCGTTGATCCAGAAGTAGTCGTCATGGTCGTAGCGCAGCCCACGCACAGCGCTTAGGGCCTGTTTCTGCGCGGCTTCGCGAGTCATGACACCGGTGGTTTCGAGGCCGTGATAAAACGTCAGAATGCCGCTGGCGGTCTGTACTACATGCTGGGTTTGTAGACGTTTGGCTTGGTAAAGGTCGTCATGGATCTGCTTGAGCATCAGCAAACCCAGAGCCAACAGCATCAGCACGGCGACTATCAGGATCAGCCAGAGCCGCCGGCTGATCGACATATTGCGCAAACTGTTCATCGTCCTGTCACTCCGGTCTTTTTATAATTGTGGGCGCTTGATCGACTTTTACGCCTTGTCTGATAGGCTTTCGGCCTGAATTCGAAAAACCTGAGTACTGTCTGATTTTTCACAGAATTTTTTCAGATCGGCATTGACCATAGTCAACGCCGGGCCTTCAGCGCGCTCGTCGTCAGTGAACCATTAAAAGACTAACCAGGCATGCGCCAAGCATGACCTTTGGGGGAAGCATGGATTTTTGGACCGCCATACAGGCACTCATCTTGGGCGTCGTCGAGGGGCTCACCGAGTTCCTGCCGATCTCCAGCACCGGGCACCAAATCATCGTGGCCGATTTGCTGGATTTCAGCGGCGACCGTTTCAACGCGTTCAATATCATTATTCAACTGGGCGCCATTCTCGCGGTGGTGTGGGAGTTTCGTGGCAAGATTTTCCAGGTGGTTACCGGTTTGCCCACCCAGCCCAAGGCGCGGCGGTTTACGGCCAATCTGCTGATTGCCTTCTTGCCGGCGGTGGTGCTGGGGGTGATTTTTGCCGACGCGATTCATCACTATTTGTTCAACCCGATCACCGTGGCCGCGGCGCTGGTGGTGGGCGGTGTGATCATGCTGTGGGCCGAACGCCGCCAGCATGAAGTGCATGCCGAAACGGTCGATGAGATCACCTGGAAGGATGCACTGAAGGTGGGCTTCGCCCAGTGCCTGGCGATGATTCCCGGCACCTCGCGCTCTGGCGCGACCATCATCGGCGGCCTGTTGTTCGGTCTGTCGCGCAAGACCGCTACCGAGTTTTCGTTCTTCCTGGCCATGCCGACCATGGTGGGCGCGGCGGTGTACTCGGGCTACAAGTACCGCGACCTGTTCCAGCCGGCGGACCTGCCGGTGTTCGCCATCGGCTTCGTCACCTCGTTCATTTTCGCCATGATTGCGGTCAAGGGCCTGCTCAAGTTCATTGCCAGCCACAGCTACGCAGTGTTTGCCTGGTATCGGATCGCCTTCGGCCTGTTGATCCTGGCGACCTGGCAGTTCGGCTGGATCGACTGGGTGGCCGCCAAGGCATGACGATCCAACATCCACGCCTCAAGGCCCTGATTTTCGTGCTGTTGTGCGCGGCACCGCTGCTGGGGTCGGGCTTGCTGTGGTATCGCGGCGACACCGTGCTGCCGCTGGCGGCCTATGCCGTGGTCAGCGTGGTGGCGTTTTTCTTGTACTGGAGCGACAAACGCAAGGCCCGCACCGATAGCTGGCGCACTCCGGAAAACGTCCTGCATGCGGTCGAGCTGGCGGGCGGTTGGCCGGGGGCGTTGATTGCCCAGCAGGTGTTCCGGCACAAGACGCGCAAGGTGTCGTACCAGGTGCTGTTCTGGGTGATCGTGCTGTTGCACCAGGTGTTCTGGCTTGACCAGATGTTCCTGGGCGGCACCCTGGGTTCAATCCTCTAGCTTCAACCCGATCTGCGTGCGCTTGGGCAACTTGCTCACTACCAATTGGTGGGAACGTTGCAACAGGCCGCGCAGCTCATCGGCGCCCAGGGGGTAGGGCGTATTCATGATGATCCAGTGGGCGCGCGCCAGGTACGGCGCGGGGCCAATGCCCGGGCGGTCGACATGCCCGAGAAACAGGTCCGGGTCCACCTTGAAGGCGAGCGAGTCGCCGCGCAGGTTCTGCAGGGCGAACATCTTGTTGCCGGCAATCGAAAACACCCGCACGCCACCCCATTTGTAATCTTCCCGCGCGCCGGGCAGGTCCAGGCAGAAGCGTGCGACTTGCGCTTCGGTCATGCTCATAGCAGGCGATCTCCACAGCTTTTGAAGCCTTCTTCCAGGTAGTCGATCCATGCGCGAATCGCCGGCAGCACGCCACGGCGATGCGGGTATACCGCCTGCAGCCAGCCGCCCGGCAATGACCACTCCGGCAGCAGTTGCACCAGTCGGCCACTGGCCAATTCCTCTTCGCAGTACATCATCGGCAATACAGTAAAGCCCAAGCCCATGATCGCGCTGGCCTTGCGCACGATGAAGTCATCGATGCCCAGGCGCGCCTCCATCACCAGATCGTGTGCATGGCCCTGGGGATCGAGCAGGCGCTGATGCACCATGCGGTCGGCCTCCAGTGCTCCGAGGATCGGCAGTTGCTTGAGGTCGTCGAGGCTGGCGATCGAGCGCCCATGCAGGAAATTCGGGCTCGCCACCAGCACCGTCTGCGCCGCCCGCAGTCGCTTGGTTACCAGCAACGGGTCTTCATCGCCCAGCTCGCGCACGCGCAAGGCCACGTCGATGCCTTCGGCCACCAGATCGACGCGGCGGTTGACCAGGGTCATTTCCAGCTGCACCTGGGGATGGGCGGCGAGAAAGCCCGCGACCAGGTCGGGCAGGATGTTCTGCGCCAACCCCACCGGGCAACTGACCCGCAGACGCCCACGGGGTTCGCTGGACATGCTGGCCACGGCCTCATCGGCCATCTCCGCTTCCAACAGCATGGCCTGGCAGTGGCGCAGGTAGCGTTCGCCCACGGCAGTGAGGGTCAGTTGCCGCGTGGTGCGTTGCAGCAGGCGCGCGCCGAGGCGCTCTTCCAGCTCGGCAATGCGCCGTGACAGGCGCGACTTGGGAATGCCCAGCTGCCGCCCGGCTGCGGCAAAGCCGCCGGCTTCGACGACTTTGGCGAAGTAATAGAGGTCGTTGAGATCTTGCATGCTGGGCCTATTGTCCTGTCAGTGGGACAAACTATCGCATTTCAGCTGTCTTATCGACTATTGGTTTCATGGGTAGCCTTAGCACCATCTGATCGACATTCCCTGATCTTCTTTGGAGCTTTGCCATGAAACTGTTGCATATCGATTCCAGCATCCTCGGTGACAACTCGGCTTCCCGCGCCCTCAGCGCCGCAGTGGTCAAAGCATGGCAAGCCGCTGAGCCAGGCGTGCAAGTGACTTACCGCGACCTGGCCAGCGAAGGTATCAACCATTTCTCCGGCGCCACCCTGGGAGCCTTGGGCACCGCCGCCGAACTGCGCGATGCCACGCAAAAGCATGAGGCCGAACTGAGCGCTTCGTCCCTGGCGGAATTCCTTGCCGCCGACGCGCTGGTGATCGGCGCGCCGATGTATAACTTCACCATTCCGACTCAATTGAAAGCCTGGATCGACCGCATCGCGGTAGCCGGTCAGACCTTCCGCTACACCGAAGCGGGCCCTGAGGGCCTGTGCGGCAACAAGAAAGTCATCATCGTGTCCACCGCCGGCGGCCTGCATGCCGGGCAAGCGTCGGGCGCGGCTCACGAAGGCTACTTGACCTTGCTGTTTGGTTTCCTGGGTATCACTGACATCGAATTCGTGCGCGCCGAAGGCTTGGCCTACGGTGACGAAATGCGCAGCAAGGCCCTGAGCGACGCCAACGTACTGATCAACGAACAATTGTTCGCCGCCGCGTAAGGCTTGTGTAAATTTCGCCTCGCCCCGGTTTCAATCCGAAACCGGGCGCCTAAACTCTGTATTCTGCTGGCCTGAACGCGAGCGGAGTACGGAGTTTTTTCGTGTGTGCGCTGTCCTTTGAATGTGGCCCAGGTTGTGCAAGCGTGGGGTCAGTACTCCGGACTTTTAATCGACATGTCGGTTCTCACGCAGCAAAGGTGGACAGCCCCATGATGCGTCTTTGTGCTGTGATGGTTCTTTCCCTGCTCGGCAGCCTGATTTCAGTGCACGCCGCTCCCGCACCGCACCCCCATTGGAGCGTGGGCTTTCATCGCATGAGTTTTCTCGACCCGCTGGATCTGCAGCCGATGAAGGCTATCGCGTTCTACCCCTCCACCGGTCTTGAGCACAGTACCCAAGTGGGCCCGTACCACATCGCTGCCACCGAAGACGCCAAAATCGCCATCGGGCGTTTCCCAATGCTGATGCTGTCCCACGGCAACACCGGCACACCGCTGGCGCTGCATGACCTGGCCACGTCCCTGGCGCGCAAAGGGTTTGTGGTGGTGGCGGTGCTTCACCCCGGCGACAACTACAAAGATCACAGCCGCCTGGGCACCGTAAGCAACCTGTATGGTCGGCCGATCCAGATTTCCGAAGCGATCACCGCCACACTGGGCGATCCGATGCTGTCGCCGTTCGTGGATGTCGACCAGATCGGTGTGATCGGTTATTCGGCGGGCGGCGAGACCGCACTGATCCTGGCCGGGGCTAAGCCGGATTTCGATCGCCTGCGCCGCTATTGCCAGGAGCGCCCTGAAGACCGCGACGCCTGCACCACCAAAGGTGAGCTGGTGGTGGATCGCGACGATCTGCAGCCCCAGGCCGATCCACGTATTCACGCATTGATGCTAATGGCGCCCCTGAGCCTGATGTTCGGCCGCCACACCTTGGCGGATGTGCATGTGCCAGTGCTGCTCTACAGCGGCGACGGCGACAAACTGGTCGCGGTGGACAAGAACGCCGCGGCCCTGGCGCGCAAACTGCCGGAACCGCCGGACTTCAAACTGCTGGCCGGGGCAGGGCACTTCGTATTTATGGCGCCATGCGACAGCGACCAGTTGGCGGCAATGCCGGCGGTGTGCACCGACGCCGATGGGGTGGACCGTGAAGGCATTCACCGCGACCTGGTTTCCGAGGCCGGGCGCTTTTTCAGTCACACCCTCGGCGAGCCCAGCCGCGCAGGCTTACAGACCGCGGATCAATAAGCGCGGCGCTTGAGCAGCACGGTCAGGCCCAGTGCCGCGACCGACAGCAGTGCCGCGCACAGGAAGATCCAGCCGTAACCCAGGTTCAACGCGACGAAACCCATCAGCGGTCCGGCAATCGCCAGGGCCAGGTCGAAGAACACCGCATACGCACTCAAGCCCGCGCCGCGACTGCTGTTGGGCACTTGTTTGATCGCCTCCACACCCAGCGCCGGGTAGACCAGCGACAAGCCGAAACCGGTCAGCCCAGCACCGATCAGCGCCACTGCGGTGCTGGGCGCCAGCCACAGCAAGGTCAGCCCGAGGGTCTCGATGCTCATGCAGGCAATCGCCGCGCGAAAGCCGCCAAACCGGCTGATGGCGGAGATAAACACCAGCCGCGCCAGGATAAAGCACACCCCAAACACCGTCAGGCAATACGCCGCACCGGCCCAGCCACGATTGAGGTAGTACAGGGTGATAAACGTGGTGAGGGTGCCATAGCCGATGGACGCCAGGCACAAGCTGGTGCCGAACGGCGCAATGCGCCCGAACACCGCCCAAAAGGGCAAGCGCTCGCCGCGCACCACTGGCACCGACGGTTTGTTGCGGATCAGCACCAACCCCAACGCCGCCAACACCGCCAGTGCCAGGCCGAGAATGTTGTAGCCATAGTCGGCCACCATCACCACCCCCAAGGGGGCGCCGATGGCGATGGCGCCGTAGGAGGCGATGCCGTTCCAGGAGATCGAACGCGCGGTATGTTCGGCGCCGACTGCGCCCATGCACCAGCTGATGGTGCCCACGCCGATCAGCCCCTGGGCCACCCCCAGCAACAGCCGCGCGACGATCAGAACCCCGAGGCTCAGGTTGGGCATACTCGCCAACAGCGTCGCGAAGAGCGTCAGCACGCCACTGATGAGGATGCCGGCCAGCCCCAGCACGATGGCGCGCTTGGTGCCCACGGTATCCGACATGCGCCCGGCCATGGGCCGACTGAGCAGGGTCGCCAGGTACTGCGAACCGATGGTCACCCCGGCCACCACCGCGCTGAAACCCAGTTGCTCATGCACAAAGCCTGGAATCACCGCGATCGGCAGGCCGATGCAGATAAACGCGATAAAGGTGTAGAAGACGATGGAGACGATCTGCAGGGTGATCGACAAGGACGAGGGCGCGGCGGCAGGCATGGGGACTCGTTCGCGGGCGGGCGGTGCGCCCATCATGGCAAGGGCTTGGGGGAAAAGGAAGCAGGCTAACGATTGATGTGGGTATTCCATCGTATGCAAAAAGCCCCATCACATTGGACGGGGCTCTATCTTGCAGCTTGCAGCTTGCAGCTTGCAGCTGACAGCTGACAGCAGACCGCTCCCCTTAAAACACCACACCCTGGCTGCGCAGGTAGTCATCATAGGTGCCGCTGAAGTCGATCACGCCGTTGGCGCTCAACTCGATGATGCGAGTGGCCAGGGACGATACGAACTCACGGTCGTGGCTGACGAAAATCAGCGTGCCCGGGTAGTTCTCCAGCGCCAGGTTCAGCGCCTCGATGGACTCCATGTCCAAGTGGTTGGTCGGTTCGTCCATGATCAGCACGTTCGGCTTTTGCAGGATCAGCTTGCCGAACAGCATGCGGCCTTGCTCACCGCCGGAGATCACTTTGACCGACTTCTGGATTTCATCGTTGGAGAACAGCATGCGACCCAGGGTGCCACGGATCATCTGCTCGCCTTGGGTCCACTGACCCATCCAGTCGAACAGCGTGACGTCGTCTTCGAAGTCGTGGGCGTGGTCCTGGGCGTAATAGCCCAATTCTGCGGCGTCGGTCCACTTGATGCTGCCGGCATCCGGCGTCAGTTCGTTGACCAGGGTGCGCAGCAGGGTGGTCTTACCGATACCGTTCGGGCCGATGATCGCCACGCGCTCGCCGGCTTCGATCTGGAAGCTGAAGTCCTTGAACAATGGCTTGCCGTCGAAACCTTTGGCCATGTGCTCGACGATGACTGCCTGACGGTGCAGCTTTTTGGTCTGTTCGAAACGGATGAACGGGCTCACACGGCTCGAAGGCTTGACCTCGGCCAGTTGGATCTTGTCGATCGCCTTGGCGCGGGAAGTGGCCTGCTTGGCTTTCGAGGCGTTCGCCGAGAAACGGCTGACGAAGGATTGCAGTTCGGAGATCTGCGCTTTCTTCTTGGCGTTGTCCGACAGCAGTTGCTCGCGGGACTGGGTCGCCACGGTCATGTACTCGTCGTAGTTGCCCGGGAACAGGCGCAGCTCGCCGTAGTCCAGGTCAGCCATGTGGGTGCACACGCTGTTCAGGAAGTGACGGTCGTGAGAGATGATGATCATCAGGCTGGAGCGCTGGGTCAGGATGTTTTCCAGCCAGCGGATAGTGTTGATGTCCAGGTGGTTGGTCGGTTCGTCGAGCAGCAGCACTTCAGGATCGGAGAACAATGCCTGGGCCAGCAGCACGCGCAGTTTCCAGCCAGGGGACACTTCGCTCATCGGGCCGAAATGCTGCTCCAGGGGAATACCCAGGCCCAGCAGTAGTTCACCGGCGCGGGATTCGGCGGTGTAGCCGTCCATCTCGGCGAATTCGGTTTCCAGCTCGGCCACGGCCATGCCGTCTTCTTCGCTCATTTCAGGCAGCGAGTAGATGCGGTCGCGTTCGGCCTTGACCTTCCATAGCTCCTCGTGGCCCATGATCACGGTGTCGAGCACGGTGAATTCTTCGTAGGCGAACTGGTCCTGGCGCAATTTACCCAAACGTACGTTCGGCTCCAGCATGACCTGGCCACCGGACGGGTCGAGATCGCCACCGAGGATTTTCATGAAGGTCGACTTGCCGCACCCGTTGGCACCGATCAGACCATAACGGTTGCCGGCGCCGAACTTGACCGAGACGTTCTCAAAGAGCGGCTTGGCGCCGAACTGCATGGTGATGTTAGCTGTGGAGATCAATTACTTTACCTATCAATGGGTTGCGCGCGTGGCAGCGGATGCCGCCAGGCATGCGTCAACAGCGACATCAAGGCGCGAAACCCGGTCGCTGAGCAGAAAATGGGGGATGTGTGTTGGAATTTGGCGCGCATTGTCGCATATGTCAGGCGACAGTTGTATGGCGCTCGAACGATGGTTTTTCCAGAGTCTCGGGCATCGCCAGCCATAACAGCGCCAGCGCGACAGCCGCCACGCCCGCCAGGGTCAGAAACGCCGCATTGTAGCCGGCCAGTTGCACGACGAAACCGGCCAGGCTATTGCTTAACGCCGCGCCCAGGCCAAATACCGTGGACAGCGCGCCCAGGCTCACATTGAAGCGTCCGGTGCCTTGCGTGAGGTCTTTGACGATAACCGGGAACAGCGCACCGAAAATCCCCGCGCCAATGCCGTCGAGCATTTGCACCGCCACCAGCCAGTAGGGGTCATTGGACAAGGTATACAGCACCCCACGTACTGGCAGGATCACAAAACCCAGGATCAACAACGGTTTGCGCCCCCATACATCGGCCTTGCTACCCACCAGCCAGGCCATCGGCACCATTACCACCTGCGCGGCGACGATACAGGCCGAGGTCAGCGGTGTGGCCATGTGCAGGTTGATCTGCGAGAGCTTCTGGCTGACCAGTGGCAGCATCGCGGCATTGGCCAGGTGGAACAGGGCGCAGCAAATCGCGAACAGCAGCAGCGGCCGATTGCTCAGCAACACCTTGATGCCGGACGGCTGCTCGTGATCGTGGTGATGGGCGGGGTCGAAGCCACGGGCGACCTCGTGATCGATGGCCCCAGCCGACACGCAACTGACCGCGACGATACTGGCCAGCGCCATAAACGCCATCAGGTAGAACACCACCACTGGCCCGAACAGGTAAGCCAGGCCCCCGGCCAACAGCGCGGCCACGGCGTTGCCGGCATGGTTAAAGGTTTCGTTGCGCCCGGTACGGCGGGTGAAGGCGCGGGGGCCGGTGATTCCCAAGGAAATCGCCGAGATCGCAGGTGCAAATACCGAGGCCGCGACCGCGCTGGCAGCCTGAGTCAACGCCACCAGGCTGAACGAACTGACGAAGGGCAATAGCACGCAACTGCCGGTCACCAACAGCGCGGCCACGGCGATTACCGCGCGCTTGCTGCGGGTGCGATCAATCAACGCCCCCGCCGGGCCTTGAGTGAGCAGGGCGGCGATGCCGGCGAGGGTCATCACCACACCGATGCTGGCCGGGTCCCATTTGTGCACCGCCAGCAGATAAATCGCCAGGTAGGGACCAAGGCCGTCACGCACATCCGCGAGGAAGAAGTTCAGGCTGTCCAGGCTCAGGGTATTGCGCAAGTCGGAATGATCAGCCACGGCAGTTTCTTCGGGAGGGGGCACTCAACGACTGAGGGCTCATTGCGTTAATGACCTGCGGCCCCGGCGATTAGTTTCGCGTTGAACAGGGACGATGCCGCTGCTTCACAGGGCAGGCTAAGGGATTCACTGCCGTTGGCAGGTTTCACCCTATAGACCGTCCAACCACGCCACGTTAAGAATGGCGCCGCACGAAGGTACGCATGGTCTGTCCAGGCCCGGTCTTGAACACGGTGGGCCTGGGCATATGTTCGTCGGCTGCAATAAACACAAAGGTGTCTCCTTCCAGGCGATAGCTGGCAGGCAGTGTCTTGCCGGCATCCTCACCGATGGAGTCGATCCAGGTAATGCTCTTGGGCTCGGTGCGACTGTCCAGGAAAAACCGGCCGGCCAGCAAAACATTGCCCTCGGTGGTCCTCACTTCAAAACCGTTGCCGGCAATCGTGGTGATGGCCCCTGGCGCAGTGTGTGCATCGACAGGGTCAAGCACACCGTTGTCTTCCAGCGAGATTTGTTCCCAGGCCCCTTGCAGGGCGTGAAGATCCGGGTCAGCGGCAGATTGCATCGATAAGTCCTTTTAAGTGAGGTACTAGAAGAGGGTGCTGGTATGTAGGATGTTTCTCGCTCAAGACGCGCGGTAAAGAATTTTCCTTGCGCTAGCAGCTATTTAACGTTCTTTTGACTACTCTTGTGACAACAATGTGGCAGTTGGCTGTATCGGTTGAGCGAATGTTCATTTAGTTGAAACGGAAATGAAATTATATAGCGCGGGATTTTTCCACAAACTGAGTGGTCAGATCGCCATTGGTGGGCCTGTTCTCCAGGTTTCAGGGCGTTGTCCCTGATGCGCTGCCGGGTTATCCGGAACTTCGGTGATGGCTTTTTAGTGTCAATTTTAAGGTGGCTTGCATTTTGAATCGAACTTCCCCGCTTAACGCGTCTCCCTCTTCTGACGAAATTGACCTGTTTGAACTGTTTCACTCGATTTGGCGGCAAAAAAAGCTGGTAGTGGGTTGCACGATTCTGGCGGGTGTATTGGGAGCAGGGTATGCATTTCTGGCGCCCAAGACCTATGAAGTGAGCAGCGTACTGCGCCCGGCGGCCATCAACGAGCTGGATGCACTCAACCGCTCCGAAGTCTATAAGCTGCCACCGGCCGATGCGTTGTCCAAGGTGGGGGCTCAACTGGACTCTTACGAGGCGCGGCTGGGGTTCTTCAAATCTCATGAACAACTGTTCGCGGCGTTCCAAAAGCCGGGGCAAAGCCTTGAGCAGAGTTTTGAAGACTTCAACCGCAACTCGGTCAACCTGATTTTGCCGGACCCGAAAAAATCTGACTCGTTAAGCAGTTACATCCGCCTGGAACTCCAATACCCGGCCGACATCGACGGCGTAGCGATCCTCAACGGTTTCGTGGACTACGCCATCGCCGCTGAGCGTGATCAGGTGGGCGCTGACCTCAAAGTGATCGTCAATAACCGCCTCAACGAACTCAAGGGCAAGATTGACGCAGCGCGCGCCAATTACGAAACCGATAAAGAGTCCAAGATTGCCAAGCTGCTGGAAGCCGACCGCCTCAAGCGCGCGCAATTGCAGGATGAGCTCAGTGCTTTACGCCTGCAGATGAAAATGGAGCGCACCAACCGCCTGGCCGAACTGGCCGAGGCGATTGCCATCGCTAAATCGATGGGGATTCGTACCCCGACCACGCCTTCCTCCATGGCCGATGCCGGCCGAAGTGGCTCAGGCCAGGTGATGCGCACCGAGGTCAACAACCAGAAAATTCCGCTGTATTTCCTCGGCACCGAAGCCCTCGAGGCCGAACGCGTGGCCTTGCAGCAACGCACCAGTGACGACTTCACCAACCCACGGGTGGCCGAGATCGGTAAAGAGCTGCAAATGCTGGAAGCGAACCGTGAAGTCGAAGTGCTGCGCAAGCGTGGCAACGAGGATATCTTCCTGCAAGATGTAGAGCCGCTGCGTGCGGAAGTCGCGCGGTTGCGCGGGCTGAATATCGATATGAGCAATCTCAAACTGGTTACCATCGACCGTCGCGCCCAGGAACCGCTGGCGCCGATCAAGCCGAAAAAAGCCCTGGTGATTGCCTTGAGCCTGGTAGGCGGCCTGGTACTGGGCTTGCTGATTGCGCTGTTCCGGCACTTTATGTTGACGCCGCGCCCGGCGGTGGCGTACTCGGCGTTGGACGATGGCCGCTTCGCCCGCCGTGAGCGCAAGGACGACGAACTGCCGTTGTAACGCCCACCCAGCAAGGGCTTGTCCTACGGCAAGCCCGCCCCCCTCAAAACCCGTCACTCGACAGCTTTTCACAATTCTTAGTTAACCTTTGGTTACATATTGTGGCTAAATAACGGCCGATGGGCATGAACCGGCGGAAGTTCCAGCCGGCCGTGCCGACTATGTGAATTGTGATTTCAGGTGCTGCTTATCATCCTCGGCCGTCGTGGGCCCGCAGGAGCAGCCTGTTCTCTTCTGACGTGTGACGAAATCCCTTGAAACTCATCATTGTTGTTCTTTACGTTGCCTCCATCGCGTATGTACACCTGCGTGGCCGGGTGCGACACAAGCTGAGCCGCCAGCTCAGCGATCATTCGACCTTTCTGGCGCCGATCAACTGCTTTCTGTATCTGTTCTCCAAATTGCCCGGCCGGCCTTACCTGGCGACCAGTGACTTTCCCGACCTGAGCCCCTTGCAGGAACATTGGCAGGAAATCCGTGAGGAGGCCCAGAACCTGCTGCAAGCCGGGGAAATCAAGCGCTCGGACCAATACAACGACGTTGGTTTCAACTCCTTCTTCAAGTCGGGCTGGAAGCGCTTCTACCTGAAGTGGTACGGCGACAGTCACCCTTCGGCGATGAAACTGTGCCCGCGCACCACTCAATTGGTACAAAGCATCGGTTCGATCAAAGCGGCGATGTTCGCCGAGCTGCCCCCAGGCTCCAAGCTGGTGCGCCACCGTGATCCATATGCCGGTTCTTATCGCTATCACTTGGGGCTGGACACGCCGAACGATCCGGGCTGCTACATCAATGTGGATGGCGAGGCCTATTACTGGCGCGACGGTGAGCCGGTGATGTTCGATGAGACCTATATCCATTACGCCGAGAACACCACGCAGCACAACCGCATCATCTTGTTCTGCGACATTGAAAGGCCGATGAAATATCGCTGGGCGGCGGCTTTCAACCGTTGGTTCAGCCGTAATGTGATGGCGGCGGCAGGCTCGCCCAACGACGCGGGTGACAAGACCGGGGGCTTGAACCGCGCTTTCACGCGGTTGTACAAGATCCGCCTGCGCGGCAAAGAACTGAAAAAGCGCAACCGTACGCGTTACTACCTGGAAAAGTGGGCGATTTTCGCGGTGCTGGCGCTGATCTTCATCCTGATCTGACCCGCCGGGCGCCCCTCACTGCGGTGGGCGGGCGCCCAACTTGTCCCACATCTTGCGGGTGATTTTCTGCCGGTTGGCATAGCCCGCCCAGGGATCAGCCTTCAACCCCTGCACCCGTTGCAACAGATTGGCGACTGTCCACTGTTGCGCGCCGCGCAAGCCTTTCAATTCCTCGCGACTGATCGGTACCGACACCGGCAGCCCTGGTCGTGCCCGCACGGAGTAGGCCGCCACGGTGCTGGCGCCTCGGGCGTTGCGCAGGTAATCGATAAAGATCTTGCCTACCCGGTTTTTCGGCCCGGAGGTGGCGGTAAAGCGTTCGGGCAGTTGCTGAGTCATGAACTGCGCCAGGGCCTTGGCAAATGCCTTGACCGTGTCCCACCCGTCGCGTCGCGCCAACGGCACCACCAGGTGCAGCCCTTTGCCACCGCTGGTTTTAACGAAGGCATCCAGTCCCAGCTCATCCAGTACGGACAACGTCAGTTGAGCCGCTTCCACCATGGTTTTCCACGGCAATGCAGGGTCCGGGTCGAGGTCGAGCACAAACAAGTCCGGGGTTTCGATTTTGTCCGAGGTGGAGCCCCAGGTATGCAACTCGATGGTGCCCATTTGCACGGCGCCTACCAGCGCCTGCACGCTGTCGATTTCCATCAGCCGCGCGTGACCTGGGTCCAGCGCCGGGTCCAGCTGCGTAATGTGGGGGATAGCCAGGTGCTCAGCGTGTTTCTGGAAAAACTGTTCGCCGTCGACGCCCTCAGGTGCCCTGAGCAGTGATACCGGGCGTCGCTGCAGAAAGGGCAGAATCCACGGGCTGATGCTCTCGTAGAACTGCGCCAGTTGTTGTTTCTGCGTGCCGCTCTGGGGGTCGATGACGCGGTCGGGGTGGCTGATTTTGACCCCGACTGGGTTCGTCGCGGGTGTTGCGAATTGGGCTTTGCGCGGCACCTCATGCACGATCTGCTCGGCTGGCTTATCGGTGCGCATCCCCACAAAAGCGGCCTGGCGCACCACGCCTTCGCGGGTCCATTCTGCAAACTGCACTTCACCGACCAGTGTCGGTTCCACCCAATGAACGCCGCGCGCCTGGGCGCTGGTCAACGGCTTTTGCAGCGGCGATGTGTTGCGCTCCAGGGGTTTCAACTGCCCGTAGATGGTCTTCAACGCGGCCTGATCGAACCCTGTGCCCACGCGGCCGGCGTACACCAACCCGCTATCCTCGTTGACCGCCAGCAGCAACGCGCCGAACCCGCTGCGCGAGCCTTGAGGGCGGGTGTAGCCAACAATCACGAATTCCTGGCGCAAGCGGCATTTGAGTTTGACCCAATCGTTGCTGCGCCGCGATACATAGGGGCTGCCCACGCGTTTGCCAATCACGCCTTCCAAGGCCAAGTCGCAAGCACTTTCGAAGATATCCCGGTGGTTGGCAGCGAAGGCCTCGGAGAAGCGCAGCAGCTTGCTTCGGCTACCGCGCAGGGCGGCCTTGAGGGCTGCGCGGCGCTGTTCCACTGGAGCTTCTCGCTGATCCTGGCCATTGAGGAAGGGCGCGTCGAACAGGTAATAGACGATATCGAGGCTGCGGCCGATATCGAAAGCATTCTGCAAAGCCTGGAAATCCGGGAGCCCGTCACTATTGAGGCTGACGACCTCGCCATCTAACCAGCTGTCCTTGAGCTTAAGAGCTTGCAGCGCCTTGGCTTGACGCGGCAGACGCTCGGTCCAGTCATGGCCGTTGCGGGTAAACAGGCGCACCTCGCCGTCGCGGATACGCGCCAGAATGCGGTAGCCATCGAACTTGATTTCATACTGCCAATCGCCTTCGGGCGCGCGCTCCACCAGCGTGGCCAATTGCGGGGTGAACTGCTCGGGAAGGGCGCTGGCGGAGGCCGCTTTTTTGCTACGAGCTTTGGCTTTGGGTTTCTCTGGCGGCGGTTGGCCCACTGAGGCGTCGCTGAGCACGCTGTCCGGCTGGGCCTGCACGATGTCGAACTCCGTGGCGGGGCGGGCCTGGGCGTCTTTCTCCTTGATCAGCAGCCATTGTTGCTTGTCGCCGCTGCCCTTGAGGCGAGTACGCACCAGCGTCCAATCGCCGCTGAGTTTTTCGCCGACCAGGGTGAACTTGAGTTTGCCGGCGGCATACGCCTGATGCGGGTCATCGTGAGGTTGCCAGACGCCGCGGTCCCACACGATCACGTCCCCGGCGCCGTACTGGCCTGCCGGGATGCTGCCTTCGAAGCTGCCATAGCTCAGCGGGTGGTCTTCAACGTGCACCGCGAGGCGCTTCTGGCTCGGGTCCAGGCTCGGGCCTTTAGGCACCGCCCAGCTCTTGAGGACGCCGTCCAGCTCCAAGCGGAAATCATAGTGAAGGTGGCGTGCGTCGTGCTTCTGGATCACAAACGACAGCGCCGATGCCTTGGCTTTTTTTCCGGCCGGCGCACTGCCCGACGGTTCAGCGGTGATCTGGAAGTCACGTTTGCGGTTGTATTCACTCAACGGTTTGGCCATGGGGGCTCCATCCTATGGCAGGTTCAAGAGGCTTTTTTCGAAGACTTTTTCGCCGCCGGTTTTTTCGCCGCAGGCTTACCTGCCAGGCTGCGTTTGAGCAGTTCGGTCAGGTCGATCACGTCTGCAGACTTGCGCTCGTCCTCGCCTTCCTGGGATTCCACGTCCTCGATCTTGCCGGCTTTGGCTTTTTTCTCCACCAGAGCCATGATCTTTTCCTGAAAGCTGTCGCGGTATTCCTCGGGCTGCCAGTCAGCGCTCATGTCTTCCACCAGGCGCTTGGCCATGTCCAGCTCGCCCTTGGCCAGGCTGGGTTTGGTCACCTCGCTGCCCAGCTCCAGCTCATCCAGGCCGCGCACCTCGGCGGGCCATCGCAGCATCACCAGCACCAGCGCCGATTCCAGGGGCATCAATGCTGCCAGGTGTTGTTTGGTGTGCAGCACTACATTGGCCAGGGCCACCTTGCCGGTTTTTTTCAGGGTTTCGCGCAGCAGGGCATAGACCTTGCCGCCGCGTTTGTCCGGCGCCAGAAAGTACGGCGTGTCGATATTTTGCAGGGGGATCTGCTCGCTGGCGACGAAGGCGATGATCTCGATGGTCTGGGTCGACTTGGGGTGGGCAGAGCGGATCTCGTCTTCGCTGAGCACCACATAGCGGCCTTTCTCATAGGCCACTCCCTTGACGATGTTCTCTTTGGTGACTTCCTTGCCCGTGGTTTTGTTGATGCGCTTGTAGCCCACCGGGTCCATGCTGCGCTTGTCCAGCCAGTCGAAATCCACGCCCTGATGGGACGTGGCCGAGACCAGCGACACCGGGATATGAACCAAGCCGAAACTGATTGCGCCTTTCCAGATTGCCCGTGGCATAAGTGCGATTCCTTGAGAAGAAGCAGTGTTCTGGTGACTCGGCGGCGGCGCGAAAAGTTTCGCCGGGCGGATACGTGGACAGATCGTGTTACACCTGATCAGAAACAATTTAGTTACCAAAGGCGAACCCAGGGCGTAGCGTGCCATCGAAAGCACGTACAGCTCGTTTCAGAGAGGTTTGCTTATGATCAGTTGCAGGCGTTATCTCGCATTGCTGGTGTTGGGCCTGGCCCTGATACCCCTGGCCCAGGCGCAAGACCTGCCCGGGCGAAGCAATAGCAACAACAGCCCGATTCACCGGGCCAACCCTAACAGCATGCAGGGCACCCAGCCCAATGCCTCGGCGACGCGCGGTATTCAGACTGTGCCGACCCCGCGTACGCCGACGCTGGAAAACGGCGGCATCGGCAACCGTTATCCGCAGCGTCAGGCCGCCCCCAGCCGCCCGGCCACTGAAACCAAAGCCCCCACGTATGATGCCAACGGCAATCGCCGGTAAGGACCTGTCTTATGTTGCTACGCAAAACCCTGCTGGCTGCGCTGTGCGCATCGACCCTGTTGCCCTCGATTGCGGCGCATGCCGCCGGGGCTCAACAGTTCCCCAGTGAACAAGGCAGTATCACGGCCACGCCTGTAGCCCAAGGGCTGGATCACCCATGGGCGGTGGCATTCCTGCCGGACCAGCAAGGCTTTCTGGTAACCGAGCGGCCGGGGCACCTGAGGGTCGTCAGTGCAGACGGCAAGCTGTCAGCGCCGTTAAGCGGTGTGCCGCAGGTGTGGGCCAAGGGGCAGGGCGGTCTGCTGGATGTGGTGCTGTCCCCGGACTTCAAGCAAGACCGCATGGTGTATTTGTCTTACGCCGAAGGCGGCGGCAAGGGCGGGACAGCCGGCACGGCGGTCGGGCGCGGACGTTTGGCCGCCGACCTGAGCGGCCTGACCGACTTTCAGGTGATCCTGCGCCAGGAACCCAAGCTCTCCACCGGTAACCACTTCGGTTCGCGCCTGGCGTTTGACCGTGACGGCTACCTGTTCGTGACCCTCGGCGAAAACAACGACCGACCCACCGCCCAGGATCTGGACAAATTGCAAGGCAAGGTCGTGCGCATCTATCCGGATGGCCGCGTGCCGGATGACAACCCGTTCGTCGGTCAGGAAGGTGTACGGTCGGAGATCTGGTCCTACGGCCAACGCAACCCTCAAGGCCTGGCGCTGAATCCGTGGAGCGGCACGCTGTGGGAAAACGAGCACGGCCCCCGTGGCGGCGATGAGATCAATGTCATCGAACGCGGCAAGAACTACGGTTGGCCACTGGCAACCCATGGCATCAACTATTCGCTGACGCCGATTTCCGAAGCCAAAGGCAAGACTGTCGAAGGCACCGTCGCGCCGCGCCATGTGTGGGAAAAATCACCGGGTATCAGCGGCATGGCGTTCTACGACGCCGATCGCTTCAAGCCGTGGCAGCACAACGTATTTATTGGTGCGCTGGCCAGTCAGGAGCTGATTCGCTTGCAGTTCGAGGGCGATAAGGTGGTGCATGAGGAGCGCTTGCTCGGTGGCTTGAAAGCGCGAATTCGCGATGTGCGGCAAGGACCGGATGGCTATCTGTACGTGCTGACGGATGAGGAAGAGGGCGTGTTGTACCGGGTGGGGCTGAATCCGGATTGACAAGGTTGAGCCGTCGGTGGGAGCGGGGTAGCCCACTCCCACCTCTTTACGCGGGTGAGGTTTACAGGCCCAGCGCCGACAAGCCGGGATGTTCATCCGGCCGGCGACCCAGCGGCCAGTGGAACTTGCGCTCGCTTTCCTTGATCGGCATGTCGTTGATGCAGGCAAACCGATGGGCCATCAAGCCATTCTCGTCGAACTCCCAGTTCTCGTTGCCGTAGGAGCGGAACCAGTTACCGGAATCGTCGTGCCACTCATAGGCGTAACGCACGGCGATGCGGTTATCGGTAAACGCCCATAATTCCTTGATCAGTCGATAGTCCAGTTCTTTGGCCCATTTGCGTGTCAGAAAACCTTTGGCTTCTTCGCGGTTGTGAGCGAACTCGGCGCGGTTGCGCCATTGGGTGTCCAGGGTGTAGGCCAGGGAAACGCGTTCTGCGTCCCGGGAGTTCCAGCCGTCTTCGGCCAGGCGTACTTTCTCGATCGCCGACTCGCGGGTAAACGGCGGCAGGGGCGGGCGCGGTTGTTCTGTAGATGACATGCTGCGACTCCTTTAACTCATTAAGGTTTATCGAAAGTTGCTCAGCCTGTGCGTTCACAGTCCCAATAACGTTCGCGCCATGCATTGCGCATTATCGGCAGCCGTTGAATCGCCCATTACCAGGGCAACGGTAATGGCGCCATCGATCAGGATCAGCAGGTGCGCGGCCTGCCGCTCGGGGTCGGGGGTGCCATGTGCTTGACACAGTTCGAGTACGTAATCGAACAGTTTCTGTTTATGAGCTTTGGCCAGCAGGCGGACTGGGTTGTGCGGGTCGCCAGTCTCGCCGCTGGTGTTGATAAAGGCGCAGCCGCGAAAGTCCTCAGAGCCAAACCAGGCCTTGAGCGCGCTGAACAGCGCCAGCAGGCGCTCGCCGCTTTCGGCCTGGCGCTCCACTTCGCTGCGCAGCCATTGGAGCCAGCGCGCATCGCGACGTTGTAGCGCGGCGATCACCAATTCGTCTTTATTAGCGAAGTAGCGATAAATACTTTTTCTCGAGACGCCGGCGGTTTTTACCAGAAAGTCCATGCCGGTGGCGGCAATGCCATGGCGATAGATCAACTTCTCGGTGACGTCGAGGATAATGTCGCGGGTTTCATTACTGATGATTTCGTTCATAGGGCGAACAGTAGAACGATCATTCTCCTTGGTCAATTAATTTTTTCCATCTGTCACTGCGAGACCTGAGCATCTTCATGGTGTAAGCTCGGGACCTCTTCGGATTCGACCCTTTGCGAGCCTTATGCCGTCGTTCTTCAAACGCTCCCTGTTGCCCAAACTGCGCGGTTTTCCACTCACTCCCGAGGCGATTGAGGTGCTGTCCGGCGCTGCGGCGTTTCGCCGTTGCCTGCTGGAGAAAATCCCCCAGGCCACGCGGCGTATCTACATCGTTGCGCTGTACTTGCAGCAGGACGAAGCAGGACAGGAGATCTACGACGCCTTGCACGCCGCCAAGGCCGCACGGCCGGAGCTCGAGATCGTGGTGGTGGTCGACTGGCTGCGTGCCCAGCGCGGGCTGATCGGCGCCGGCAAGCAGCCGGGCAACAGCGCCTGGTACCAGGAAATGACTCAGCGTCACAGCACTGAGGTGCCGGTATACGGTGTGCCAGTGCAGACCCGCGAGCTGTTCGGTGTGCTGCACCTCAAGGGCTTCGTGATCGATGACACGGTGCTCTACAGCGGTGCCAGCCTGAACAATGTGTACCTGCACAAATTCGACAAGTATCGCTTCGACCGCTACCACCTGATCCACAGCCCGGCGCTCGCCGACTCCATGCAGCATCTGGTGGAACATGGGCTGGTGGCGTCCAAGGCCGTGCATCGCCTCGACCTGCCGAACCCGCCGACTACCCGCAGCCTGCGCAACGACATCGGCGACCTGCGCAGCCGCCTCAAGCACGCCACCTACGACACCACGGCGGGGCAGTTGCCCAATGGCCAGTTGTCGGTCAGCCCGTTGCTGGGCGTCGGCAAGAACAACCCGTTGAGCCGGGTGATCCTGGAACTGATCGCCAGCGCCCAGCAGCAACTGACTATCTGCACGCCGTACTTCAACCTGCCACTGCCCGTCACCCGGGAAATCAACCGTGCCCTGGCCCGTGGGGTGAAGATTGACATCATTGTCGGCGACAAGACCGCCAACGATTTCTACATTCCGCCCAGCGAGCCATTCAAGGTGATCGCAGCGCTGCCATACCTGTATGAAATCAGCCTGCGCCGCTTTGCCAAGCGCCATCAGCGCAACATCGACAGCGGCCAGTTAAACCTGCACCTGTGGCGCGACGGCGACAACACCTACCACCTCAAAGGTATGTGGATCGACGAGCGTTACACCTTGCTGACGGGCAACAACCTCAACCCCCGGGCGTTCCGGCTCGATTTGGAAAACGCTCTGCTGATCGACGATCCCCAGGGCCAATGGCTCGCGCCGCGCCAGGCTGAACTGGAGCAGATCTTTCAGCACACCACGCGGATCGAGGCTTACACGCAATTGCAGACGCTGCCGGATTATCCGGCAGCGGTCGGCAAATTCCTGCGCCGTGTGAGCCGGGTGCGGATTGAGCGTCTGCTGTATCGCATTTTGTAAGTCGCCTGAAACTATCGGCAATGCTCCATCGGGCGGTCGTCGGATCAGGCTTACATCCAGGCGCCCGACGCTGTTCTTACATAGCTGCTCACTGTTCTCAGAGCGAGCGTGGATATGTCGAAGATCGCGTCAGGTGCTTTTTACGAGGTGCCCAGTAGCTTTGTTCCCATGGCGGATCGTCCGTCCGCTTTAACGCCTTCCCCCACGCTGTCGCGAGCTCGACGCTCAACCGCTGATTCAAGCCCCGTACTCAGTTATCCCTGGACCCGCAAACCGGTCCCCAGCAACGGCGTGGCGGCTGCCGACACGCTGCTGGAACAACGCCTCACGTCAGCCACGCAAAGCGGCCACGGCATGGTCGAGGTGCCTGAGGGCAGCACGCTGACCCCTGCGCTGGCGGTGTACCGGCACCTGCTGAACCAACCGCCGTTGCAAACCTGGCTCAACGACCAGGGGCTGGAAACCGCCACGCTGACCCTGCATCACGACTTTATCGAAGGGTTCGTGACCCGCGAGGGTGTGCGCAGTGCCGTCAGGTTTACCTACACCGACGCGTCGGGGTGGTTAGAGGCCTCGGCCAGCCTGCGCCCGCTGTTGCACCTGCTGGACCCCGGCGATAAAGGCCTGACCTTTATGGGTGAGGACGACGGGTGGGTGCCGTTGGCGGTGGTCGAGCAAGCGAAAACCCGCCATGGCTTTCACGTCGGCGATGTGGACAGCGCTTCGCGGGTGATCGGTCAGATCGAGCAGCGTCGCTACTTGGCGGACACACTGGAGGCGGCCCTGGGAGATTGGCCTGACGCCACGCCCATGCAATGGTCCGAACACCCCTGCGAAGTGAGCCCGGCGTTAACCTTGGGCGACGCCAGCCAGGCCGCCCGCGAGCGCCTGCAGCGCCTGGTGGCGCAATCGGACATGACGGCGCTGCTCGAACGCGAAGGCTTTGACTGGCCCGGCAAGCCGTTTCGGATAACCGAGGGCAGGCTGGAGCGTCTGAGCCCAGTGTGGGGTTGGGTCGATCTCACCCGTTATGTCGAACAGCACCCCGCCCTGGAGGCAGAGCGCCAGGCGTTGGTCGGGCTCAGCGAACCCTTGGGCGGTGCGGTTTATTCCACTCCCCGCTATGACGTGCGCCAACTGGTCGAATACCTGGGGCTGGGCTCGATGGCAACTGCCGGCGAAACCCGCAATGTCATCCAGTGGTTGCGTACGTACTTGCCGCCGGCACCGCCACTCGGCGATTACAACGGCCTGATGCGCCGCGAGTGGGCCCCCGGCACCCTGACGCCCGAAGATCGCCTCGCCCTGAACGATCTTGCGCAAGCCCGCTTGGGCGGCAGCAGCGCCAGAGGTTTCAGTGCACTGGTGCACAGCACCCCACAGGCACTGCACACCGACCCCCAGGCCCATTTGACCGCGCTGCTTGAAAGCCCCGAGGCATTGGCGTTTGGCGAGCAATTGGCCAGAGCGCTGAATTGGTTTGGCGCGAGCGGCGCAGGCTATGAATTGCCCAAAACGGTGTGCCAACAGTTGGTGGTGGCGGCGATCAAGTTGCACGCCGGTATCGACGCTACGGACAAGCCTGGGCATGTGGCCGGGTATTCGGTGTACCAACCGGCGAACATGGGGCGCACATTCAGTGCCGTGCGCCGCGACATCGAACAGCATCTGATCGCGCACAAGGGCGTCGACCCCAAGTTGGCCGTGCTGGCGGCACACCTGGGCTTGGCCCAGGCAGCACCGGAATTTCTGGTCAAAGATGTGCCGGGCACGGTGCACATCGGTACGCCGGCCTGGATGGAGTTGCGTCTGGGCTGTGCGATGGCCGATCAACATGCACCCGGCACGTCCCGGGCGATGAATGAAGAGCAGGTCACCCACCTCACCACGCTGGGCCCCACCAGCGATGCCCAGGCCGAGTTGATGCAATTGTCAGCGTTGAAAATCATGGCCGATTGGGGCGTGCTCAATGGGGTCGTCCGTTTGCGCAGCGATGGAGAATATTCTCGTACGGATATCCAGATCGCCTCCGAAGCGTTCTTCAAACAGCGCGAAGAGGCCAGCCTTGCCTTCACCGACGCGAGCGCCGAGCTGCCTACCCGCAGGACGCTGGCCATTAAGGAGCTGCTGCGGGTCTTTCCGGACACTACCCCGGCGGGTCTGGAGGCCATGACCGTACACATCGCCGAGGCTTCGGAGCGTCGCAACATGGCGTCGGGCGAACCCAGGACGCGTCCGATCATTGAGGCGTATATGACCGGCGATCTGACACCGGGCAAGTGGGCGCTGAGCAGCGATTTACGTGGTACTTACCGAAGCGGCAGCACCCCTTATCAGCAGGGCCAGGCCCCGCAGGCTTCCCCTGAGGCACGCGCTCAGTTGGATCAACGTATTCGGCGCTTGCCCGCATTGGATGGGCTGCTCAAGAGCGCGGTCGACCGGCATCGGCACGCGTTGCAGAACGCCTATGCCACCCGCTTGAAGCTGATGCTTGCCGAGTTGCCGCTGGCGGATCGACAAGCGCTGGAGCTCGGCACTGTCGAGCTGTTCACCTTACGCGGGGAAACCGGCACCACCCAGGCCCGCGAAACGGCGAGCAGCAGGCTGGCACAGCGCGGTCGCCAAGGCACGGTGATGCGCCTGGAGCATAACAACCAAGTCACGTATTACGAGCTGTTTGCCAACGGCAACGTCGTGCGACGCACCGACTTGCCACAGGATCTGATACTGGGGGGGCTGATCAAGCACGAGCGCTTTCCCACCCCGCATGGTCATGTGCACTTGCCAGTCAACCGTGGCACGCCGGTCCCGTTCGATGCCGACGCCTATACCCTGGGAACGGCACCGAGGTCGGACGTTGCCTCGGAGGCCATGATCATCGAGCAACTGGGCGCGCCGTTCGCCGCCAGCGCTTTACCGGCCAGCTACACCCTGCTGAACTATGTGCCGAACACTTACGGCTCGCGCAAAACCGCGCGCATCGTGGAGGCGATCGCGCAGGGGAATTTTTACGAGTCTCCAGACGCCTTGCTGCAAAGGGCGACCGAACAAGTGCCGTTGGAACGCCGTCGCGAAGCACGCACCCGTGCGCACAATTTTTTGCTGGGCTTCGTGCCCTTTGTCGGTGCCTATCAGGAATTCAAAGCCGGCAATATCGGCAGCGGCTTGGCCAACCTGGCGGTGGACACCGTCGGGGTGGCCATCGGTGCAGCGGGCCCGGCGCGGGGGTTGATTCGCTCAGCCAAAGCCCTGGCATTCAAGCCTTTGAAGGGGATTGCCAGGCGTTTGACGGCCTCGGTAAGCCCCATGGTGTCGACATCAGCCAGGGTCAAACCGGCGGCCACCTTCAGTGATCGCGCATTTGATTTTCTCAAGCATTCGGGGCTGTTCGCCAATGCCGCGCTGAATCCGCTGGATGGCTACCCGCAGATGATCCGGGCGGCGACCAAAGGCTTATTTAACGTGCCCAAGCTGATCCTGCACGGAGCGAAGAGTTCGAGCAAAGTCGCTCCGCACTTGCTTACGGCCGAAGAAAAACTGCGCAGTTACTTGATTATCGCGGCCGGGCAGGTCGACCGGCAGGAGCCCGGCGGTCAGTCGCCCGTGGGGAGCCGCACAGGCGTATACCGAGGGGCCGAGGTTCAAAGCGTGCGCTACGGTGGTCACTGGTATGCCTTGGACCCGCTCAATGGGCGGCCGGTTGGCACGCCCCTGAGCGGGTTTGTCGCCGATGCCACCCCGTGAGTGCTGATCCTCAGTTCAGGCCCAGCTTGCCGCGCAGCATGGACAGGTCTTCAGCGAGGGTGTTGACCGGACCCACCAGCGCTTTACGGTCGCTGTCCTTGACCTTGTCGTAGGTCTCGAAGCCGCCGTCTTTGGTTTTGTACTTGGCCAGCACCTTGTTCACGGTGGCGAAGTTTTTATCGACTTTGGCCAGGAAGGCCTTGTCCTGCTTCTCGATCTGGCCGCGGAACAGGTCGACGATTTTTTTCGCGCCGTCGATATTGCCCTGGAAGTCATACAGGTCGGTGTGGCTGTAGCGATCTTCTTCGCCGGAGATCTTGGTGGCGGCGACTTCCTCCAACAGCGCGGCGGCACCGCCGACGACTTTTTCCGGCGGGAAGGTCAGGCCGTCCACGCGGGTCTTGAGGTCATTGACATCGGTGTTGAGCTTGGCGGTCAGCGTCTCCAGGCCCTGAGTCGAGTTCTGCGAGAACAGCGCGTACTCGATGCGGTGGAAGCCGGTGAAGTCTTCGGCGGTTACGCCTTTTTCGTGATCGTCGACGCGGGAGTCGATGGAGGCGTCGAGGTCGCTGAACAACTCGGCAATCGGCTCGATGGACTCGTAGTGCACGCGGGTAGGCGCATAGAGCTTCTTGGCGGTGGCCAGGTCGCCTTTGTTGATCGCGTCGGTAAAGGCCTGGGTTTGGGTCACCAGTTCACCGATCTCTTCGGTGACATAAATCTTGTAGTCCGACACCGGCCCGACCAGGTCCAGCGGTGCGGTGGCGGCGAAGGCGGCCAGGGGCGAGAGGGTCAGCAACAACGACAACGCGAGAGTCGACTTCTTCATGGGACAGTTTCCGCTGTGGGGGTGGGTTTCAGGTATTGGCAGAGGTGCGTGGGTGCGTGGCAGCAAGCAGCGTGCGGCCGAGGAAATCCTGGGGCCCGCTGACCCCCGGCAAGGTGAAGAAATACCCGCCGCCGACCGGCTTGAGGTATTCCTCCAGGGGTTCGCCGTTGAGTCGGGTCTGCACGCTGATAAAGCCTTTTTCCAGGTCGGCCTGGTAGCAGATGAACAGCAGCCCCATGTCCAACTGACCGTTCTTATTGACGCCGTTGGAGTAGTTGAATGGCCGGCGCAGGATCAGGTTGGCCTGGGTCTGCGGGGTGCGCGGGTTGGCCAGGCGGATATGGGCATCGAGCTTGGTCAGCTTGCCTTCCGGGTCTTTGCTGTAGTCGGGCACCTGGGTTTCTTTGTGGCCGTCCATTGGCGCGCCGGTGGTTTTGATGCGGCCGATGATGCTTTCTTGTTCCTGCAGGGGCGTGCGGTCCCAGCGTTCGACGAAGTTGCGGATGATGCGCACCGCCTGGTAACTGCCATGGGCGGCCCAGGCCGGTTCATCGCTACCGGGCTGCACCCACACGATCTGGTTCATGGCTTGGTCGTTATTGGAGTCGGGGTTGGCCGAACCATCCCGGAAACCCAGGAAGTTACGCGCGCTCTGCGCCGGCTCGCCGGGGCGGGCAGGGGCCTGGGGCGGCACGCTGCCTTCCTGTTTCCAGCGCACCAGCAGCAAGTCCGGCAAGTTCTTCACGATGTCGCGCAGGGCATGGATATTGGTGTCCGGCGTGTTGGAGCTGAATTGCAGGCTGAGGTCGCCATGGCACTGCGCCGGCTCCAGCGCATCGTTGGGAAACCCCACCATACGGATCAGACGCTTGGGCTTGGCGGCGGCGAGGCCGAAGCGTTCGTCGAACAGCGATTCACCCACCGACACAGTGATGGTCAGGTTATCCGGCGTGACCACCGGGCCCAGAATCCCGGAATCGGTGGGTGGCAATTTCGGGTCGACTTGGGCCACCGGGCCACCGGTCATCAGGAAATGGATACGCTCGTTCAGGGTGCGGAACAGGCGTTCCAGGTCTTGGCGATCGCTGGCCAATACATCGAAGGCCACTAGCATGCCGCAGGCCGGGCGCGGGGTGACGATGCCTGTCTGATGCTGGCCGTAAAAATCGTGGTGGTCCTGGGTCTTGTCACTGCGCGGCGCGGTGGTGACTTGTTCCGCAGCGGCGGCCATGGCCGGGCAGGTCAAGCTGCTGCCGGCAATCGCCGCGCCAGTGGCGGCCATGCCCAGCAGGACACGGCGACGCTGAAGGTTAAGCTGTTCTGAATCACTCATGGGGCGGTTGTCTTCACTGCAGGCCGGAAAGGCCGAGGGCGGGGTCGATTCCATCGAGTACGGCGGCCAGAGCCTTGGCCTTGTCAGCGATCTGCTTGCGCTGACCGTCGGTGACGCTGTCGTAGCGGCGGTACTGGCCGTCGACTTTCATACTGTCCAACTGACTGTCGAATGCGCCGAGGGCGATATCGACCTTGGGCAGCAGGTCGGCGGCGGATTTTTCCAGCAGTGGACGCATCAGCTCGACCACCTTGTGAGCGGCGGCCAGGTTGGCGGCGAAGCCATTCAGGTCCAAATGGCTGTAGCGTTCCTCCTCACCGCTGAGCGCACGTACATCCGCCAGGCTGTTGAGGTTGCGCACCACGATGCCGAACAATTGCTCGGGCGGCAGCGACTGGGCCAGCAATTGCTGCTTGAGGGTGGTGACGTCACTGAGCAGGCGCTGCGCTACCGGCGCCAGGCCGTCGAGGCTGCGTTGCTGGAACAGGCTGTACTCAATGCGATGGAAGCCGCTGAAGGCTGGGTCTTGTTCGCGTCTTTCGAAATAATCGGCCCGCGCATTGATTGCATTATCGAGTTCAGCCAGGCGTTGTGCGGCCGGGGCCAAACCCTGATAGGCCACGCGAGCGGTGGCATACAACGCCTGTGCCTGCGTCAGGTCGCCGGCGTCGATGGCCTGTTGCAGTGCGGTTACGGCCTTGATCAGCGCGCTGCCCTGGCTACTCAAGTACACCCGGAACTCCGACAGCGGGCCGATAAAGGCCACCATCGACGGCTTGGCTTTGGCCTGGGCTTCGGATTCGGCGGTTGGCGTTACATGCAAAGTGCCCCGTGGATTGCTCAGCAGGCCGCAAGTAATTGCGTAGTCGCCGGGTTGCAGGTTGGCATTGATCACTTGGCTCAAGCCGGGGGCGATGTTCTCGCGCTCCTCGACCACCAGCACGCCGTCGAGGATTTCCCATTCCACCGCCCGGTCGGAACGGTTGATGATCCGAAAACTCGCCGGCCCGGCGGGCACGGTCAGCGCATTGGGTTCGCAGGCGTGGGCATGGATGGTCACTGCAATTTCATTGCTGTGGGTCTGGCGCTTGGCGGCGGCCAGTTGCGAAGCGTAGTAGAACAGGCCGCCGGCGGCGATCATCACGACCACCGAGCCGGCCACCGCCCAGCGCAGGGCTCGGGGTGGCGAGGCGGGTTGAGGCGTTGGGTTGGTCAAGAGACGGTCCTTACTGGCTGGAAACGGAAGAGGGCGCGGCGACCGGTTTGGCCGCGGCGGCGGGCAGGAAGAACATCACCAGCGCTACCACCAGGTAAATCAGATAGGCGCCCAGGGTGCTCACGGTCGGTGCTTCCTGATAACCGAACATGCCGGCGAGCACCGAGCCGAGCGGGCTGTCCATCGGCAAGGCAGTGCTGAAATCGAACAGCACGGTTTGCAGGTGATTCCACACCCCGGCTTCATGCAGGGCCTGCACCGAGTTGGCGAGGATGCCAGCGGCGACCACCAGGATAAACAGCCCGGTCCAGCGGAAAAACGCTGCCAGGTTCAGGCGCATGCTGCCGGTATAAATCAGGAAACCCACAATGATCGCCAGTACCAGCCCGAGCAGTGCACCGATCGGCGCGCCCGGGCCTTCGCTCTGCTGGAACACCGCCAGCAGGAAAAACACCGTCTCCAAACCTTCACGGGCCACGGCGAAAAACACCATGAGGATCAGCGCGGTGACCTGGTGTTTCGAGCCGGTCAGCGCCTGATCGAGGGAGGCATGCAACGAATGCTTGATGGAGCGGGCCACCTTGCGCATCCAGAACACCATGGAACTGAGAATGCCTACGGCGACCAGGCCGACGATGCCTTCAAACAGCTCCTGTTGTTTCTGCGGAAACTCGGCGCTCATCAATTCCAGACCTCCGCCCACCAGCAGTGCCAGGGCCGCAGCGAGGAAAACCCCGATCCACACCGCCGGCATCCATTGACCACGACCGGTCTGTTGCAGGTAACTGGCGATGATGCCAACGATCAACGCTGCTTCGATGCCTTCGCGCAGCATGATGAGAAAGGGGACAAGCATCGCGCACCACAAGGTAACTAGATAGGAAGCTAAGTTGTAACATAATGATACTCATTGCTAAACAGCAAATATTGACATTAGCTGAACGCTCGCTGAACGGTGGTGACGAATCCTCGCGACCCTTATGATGCAGGCCACCTCAACTGCTGTCGGATCGCCTGAAGCCTCATGTCCGAAAAAGACACCATCTCCCTGCACCTTGTGCGCGAAGCGCTGCTGCAAAGCTGCCCCCCCGGAGCGGCCAGTGCACAGGTGCTGACCAAGGTTGGCATCGACCCAGCGCTGCTGGCGCAGCCCGATGCACGGGTGTCGGCCACCACCTATGCACGGCTGTGGCGGCTGCTGGCCAGGCGCTCGGACGACGAGTTCTTCGGTATGGACCCACGCAAGCTCAAGTCAGGCAGCCTGGCGTTTCTGTGCCGCGCCTGCATGGCGCAACCCACATTGGCTGCCGGCCTGGAAACCGGTTTGGGGTTTCTCTCGTTGATGCTGGAGCATCTACCCGCGCAGATGGTGCGCCAACAAAGCCTGGCGGAAATCGTCCTGCTGGAGCCCGAGACCGAGCCGCGTCGGGCGTTCACCTATTTCACCTACTGGATGATCGTGCACGGCGTCGCCTGTTGGCTGGCCGGGCGCCGCATTCCGATCTTGGCCATCGAACTGCGTTGCCCGCCGCCGGATTTCTGCGACGACTACCGCGTGATGTTCTCCGACAACCTGCGCTTCGATCGGCCACGCACGCGCATGATCTTCTCCGCCGACTGCCTGGACCTGCCGATCAAACGCAGCCCCCAGGAGCTTCAGCGCTTCCTCGCCCACGCTCCCGCGAACATCCTGGTCAAATACCGCGACCCCGAGAGCCTGGCCACCCGCATCAAACACGACCTGCGCCAACTGCCCCCCGACACCTGGCCGGAAACCGAAGCCCTGGCCGCCAGTCTGTGCATCTCCGCATCCACCTTGCGTCGCCGTCTGGCCGAGGAGGGGCAGACGTACCAGGGCCTCAAAGACAGCGTGCGCAAGGAATTGGCAATTGTCTGGCTGGCCGAACCGCAGATCAGCTTTGCCGAAATTGCCGTGCGGCTGGGCTTTGCGGATGTGAGTTCTTTTTATAAAGCGTTTCGTAAGTGGTCTGGGTCGAATCCGGGGCATTATCGGAGTTTGATTCTTAACGAGGCTGGCTGAACTTCATCTTTTTGTTAATCAGCCGATGCTGTGCAACAGGTTCAGGACCGGGCATAAGTTCGATATTTGCCCGCCGAGTCTGGGATTAGGAATTACCTTTCAAGCGCCTACTTATCCGTATGACAGAGCCGTCCTTAATGATTTTAGGAAGCGGCTGGCATCTATCGATTGATAAATCGTGCATCGTCAATGGCACGGTTCTTACCCGGTAGTCCAAGTGGTTTTGAGCGGCGAGAACCATTGATGTTTTCGGGATTTCGTCTCTTGGAAGTCTCCCATGGCGAAACCGACTTCATCTATTGCGGTGTGATGTGTAGCTAAAGCTGAGATCTAATTGATTAGATAAGGATGAAGTTATGAAAAGTCTTACTGCATTGCCTTTCGTTGTGTTGATGTTGATGTCTGCGCAGGCATCGGCGTTGTGTACGTATATTACTCAAAGCTATGGAGGGATTATTCAACCGAAGAAGGAAGTTACGGCTTACGGTCCATTTGAAGTAAATTCCGCCAATGGTTGCTTGAATGCCAATGTTGAGGCTACGGTTATGGCCAGTAGTGCGGGGAGGGCACCTGAAATTTATATTGAAGGTGATGTTGGTGGAGGAGTTTGGCAGCGACTGACTTACAGCATAGGTACTAATGCATTTTGGGTGGGGCCATTCGGTCGTTATCGCGTCACATTGCACAACGACGAAACCACGCCCAAGGCTTATTCCGGAACGGTAAGATACGGTCGCTGAGAAGCGTTGCATGCAGTGTGCCGCACATCGTCAGCACGCTGCATGCCATTGATGCACTGGATAACTCCTAAGCAGACTCATCTATGGAAATCTCATTCCGCGATGAGTTGACGAAGTAGGCCAGTGCATTGATAACGTGATTGGCTCTCACCATCCCTTGCAAGTAATCGGCTGCCCCGTCTCCGCGCGCGATACGTGGGTTCTTTTCGAAGAAGTCTACTTCGTCCTCCAGTCTTTCGTTGAACAAGGCGATGGCATTGAATTTCACGTGTGTGTCAGTTTGACGCCCCTTTGAGTCGGATGCGCCGCTCCCTTCTATAAACATCCTAAATGCACGTGAGTTGATTGCACCGCTTTCGAATAGGCGGCTTCCAACTTCTTTCAACTCGTCAGTACTGATGGCCGTCATGTCGTAGCCCTTCAAGAATGCTTTGAGTTCGCTGATCTTTTCATGGTGCCAAAGCTCCAGCGTGTCTGCCGCTTGCTCTTCTTCGGTAATGGTGAACTTATTTACCACCTGTTCAGGGTTTCTAATCACGTAGGCGGGGCTTGCCATTGAACGTTGTCCGGCAGGTATGACTAACATTTTTTGATCCTCATGCTGATAACTGTTTGTGTCTATCTAAGGGCGGCAGAATCAGGCCTGTTCATCTATAGATAGCTCGCTCTTTGAAGATTTAACGAAATAGGCAAGTGCGTTGATTACGTGATTGGCTCTCACCATCCCCTGCAAATAATCGGCTGCCCCGTCGCTGCGCGCGATACGAGGGTTCTTGTTGAAAAAAGCTATTTGGTCCTCCAGTCTTTCGTTAAATAATGCAATGGCGTTAAACTTTACATCCTCGTCTGTTTGGTGGCCGCCCTCATCAAACGCACGGTTTCCCTCTATAAACATTCCAAATGCACGAGAGTTGATGACGCCGCTTTCGAATAAGCGACCTCCAACTTCTTTCAATTCATTAGTGCTGATGGAGGTCATGTCGTAGCCCTTCAAGAATGCTTTGAGTTCGCTGATCTTTTCATGGTGCCAAAGCTCCAGCGTGTCTGCCGCTTGCTCTTCTTCGGTAATGGTGAACTTATTTACCACCTGTTCAGGGTTTCTAATTACGTAGGCGGGGCTTGCCATCGAACGTTGTCCGGCAGGTATGACTAACATTTTTTGATCCTCATGCTGATAACTGTTTGTGTCTATCTAAGGGCGCCAGAATCAGGCCTGTTCATCTATAGATAGCTCGCTCTTTGAAGATTTAACGAAATAGGCAAGCGCGTTGATTACGTGATTGGCTCTCACCATCCCCTGCAAATAATCGGCTGCCCCGTCGCTGCGCGCGATACGAGGGTTCTTGTTGAAAAAATCGATTTGGTCTTCCAACCTTTCGTTAAACAATGCAATGGCGTTAAACTTTACATCCTTGTCTGTTTGGTGGCCGCTCTCATCAAATGCGTAGTTTCCTTCTGTAAGTATTCCAAATGCACGAGAGTTGATGACGCCGCCTTCGAATAAGCGACCTCCAACTTCTTTCAATTCATTAGTGCTGATGGAGGTCATGTCGTAGCCCTTCAAGAATGCTTTGAGTTCGCTGATCTTTTCATGGTGCCAAAGCTCCAGCGTGTCTGCCGCTTTCTCTTCTTCGGTAATGGTGAACTTATTTACCACCTGTTCAGGGTTTCTAATTACGTAGGCGGGGCTTGCCATAGAGCGTTGTCCGGCAGGTATGACTAACATTTTTTCATCCTCATGCAGATAATTGTTTGTGTCTATCTAGGGGCGCCAGAATCAGGCCTGTTCATCTATAGATAGCTCGCTCTTTGAAGATTTAACGAATTAAGCAAGTGCATTGATAACGTGATTGGCTCTCACCATCCCCTGCAAATAATCGGCTGCCCCGTCGCTGCGCGCGATACGAGGGTTTTTTTCGAAAAAATCTATTTGCTTTTCCAGTCTTTCATTGAATAGTGCGATCGCATTGAATTTGACATCATGATTAGTTTGGCGACCTTTGTCGTCAAGGGCTTTGATGCCTTCTGAAAACATCAAAAGAGCTCGAGAGTTAATAACGTTACTTTCGAAAAGACGTCTGCCAACTATTCTTAACTCGGAAGTGCTGATGGACGTCATATCGTAGTCTTTCAAAAAGGTTTTGAGTTCGCTGATCTTTTCATGGTGCCAAAGCTCCAGCGTGTCTGCCGCCTGCTCTGCTTCGGTAATAGTGAACTTATTCACCATTTGTTCTGGGTTTTTAATGATGTAACCCGGGCTTGCCAGTGCGCTAAGCGTCTGTCCGCCAGATATAACCAACATAGTGGTGTCCTCGCATTATTGAGCGTTACATCCGCATATCGACAGGTGATCTATCAGCTTTAGTGCTGGAAATGACTGTTCATGGACCAAGTAATAATGCTGAGCTTGAGCAAAAACGCCGTGTATTTCGCGCCTGTTAAGGTATTAGGAAATTTCAGGCGATAACCTACATGCGGATCTGAGGAATTGGCTTTCCTGGCTTTGGGAAACAGCCTACAAGTTTCCGTCAAGCTAAAAAATCCCATCATCGGCTGAGGCGCAGCGTGGCACAGACTCCAAACAAACCAAGAAGACAGCAGGCTGCAACGGTCATTAACGTCAACGAGAAACCATACCTCTCCACTAATCCACCGAAAAGAGTATAGGAGGTGCCGATAATAATTGAATTGATTAAATTTGCAGCAGAGACACAAGAGGCTCGGATACGTGATTCAACGTTTTCATGAATATAGGTTTCATAGGAGGTTTCGTATATCGCAGGTAGCGACATGATTAAGAGAAAGCAGGCCGTTGAAGCGATGATCCCCACGTCTAAAGACAAAATAAAAAGCAGCGAGGTCACAATAATCGTCGTGGAGAATGCAATAACGCCGAGAGAGTGTCTGGAGCAAATATAACCTGCAGCAATAAACATTGCTGTCGATATGGCTTCGACTGCAGCATATATCCCAGCGATCAGCTGCACCTCTAGACCTAGCGTGGAGAAGAAGGGTTGGCCGTAAATAAACAAAGGCACCGTTGACAGTTCGAATAGCGCAAATCCAACGAATAAGGGAATAAGAGATGCACCATTTTTTGAGCGAAAAAATCTCACCAATGCAATAAAAACGCCTTCTGTGACGTTGGTGCGCACGCTGCTCGTTGTGCTGGAGTAATGTGGGATGGTAGGAGGGCGTATTTCGGGAATGAATGTAACAACGATAGCTCCAAAAAGCTTCGATAATGCAAAAACTATATAAACACTGTTCCAAGACATGGCATCTTGTATTACGCCACCAAGAAGCATGGATAAGCCTAACGAAACCGCACCAATGGCACGGGCGCGTGAAACTATTTTCGGGTACTCATCTGTACGATTTTCAGCCAGTAGGTTGTCATACAATAACGCCCTATCCGCACCGGAACCCATGGCAATACTGGCGCCGAATAGGCAAAAGATAATAACGAAAGGGATAAAATCGGAAAACAGTAAGAATCCAATTCCGCTTATAAAAAGCCCCAGGAAACTAAGAGCAAGGGAGTATTTACGCCCATACCGATCTGCGAGTAACCCGGATGGAATTTCCAAGGCTACGGAAGAGAAAAATAAAAAAGACTGGAGGACGCCTATTTCTCCTTGTGTTATCCCGAGTTGAAATAGGTAAAGTACAAATAAGCTTCTCTGGACATCCAGGCTCATGAGTATTGATAGGGTGTAATAAAATTTATCATTTGTAGTTTTTAGGGGGTCAAGTGTGCCCATTCTTATTTGAGTGCCTTTCTTCTTGAGTTAAAAATATTCGAGATTAAAGCTCGTCGCCCCCCTGTTTTTCAGATGCTAAAGCGCTTCCGGTGCGCAAGGCTAGCAGCAAGCTGTGTTGTAATTTTAAAGGGTCAGTGTGTAACTGATAGACGCCGCGGTTACTGTGATACACCCATGTAAGCCCGATCAGCATGCCCAGCAAGGTACTAGGAAATTACTTACGAATGACTTCTTGTCTAACTTACAGAAGTACCTTTCAACTTTTTAGGACCTTTCAAACAAAAAAAGCCCCATGACCGAATGGACCATGGGGCTAAAAATTGGCTGGATGCGACCAACCAAAGGAGCTCTTTACATCACTTGGCGGTAGCGACCACCGTATCCGGCTGCCAGCCACCCCCCAGCGCTTTGTAGATCGCCACTATCCCGCGATACAGATCCACTTCGGCCTGGGCCTGGGCGTCTTCGGCGGCCAAACGCTCACGCTGGGCATCGAGCAGGACGAGGAAGTCCACGGTGCCTTCGCGGTAGCGGATGGCGGCGAGGTCGGCGGCGGCGCGGCTGGATTCGCTTTGGCGGATCAGCGAGACCAGGCGCTGCTGGCGTTTGCCGTAGTCGCTGAAGGCGTTTTCGGATTCTTCCAGGGCCAGTAACACTTGCTGTTCGTAGGTGGCCAGGGCGCCGTCGGCTTCGGCGTCGGCACCGCGCAGGCGGGCGCGCACGCTGCCCAGGTCGAACGCGGCCCAGGTGATGCTCGGGCCCAGGGCCCAGGCGTTGGCGGCGGACGATCCGATTTGCGAGCCGCGCCCGGCGGTAAAGCCGAGGAAGCCACTGAGGCTCACTCTTGGGAACAGGTCAGCCTTGGCCACACCGATGCGCGCGGTGGCGGCGGCCAGTTTGCGTTCGGCGCTGAGGATGTCCGGGCGCCGTTGCAGCAGTTGGCCTGGGTCGCCGATCGGCAAGGCTTTGGCAATCGCCGGCAGGTCTTTCGGGCTCAGGTCCACGGTCAGCTTGTCCGGACGCTGGCCGAGGAGGGTGGCGATGCGGTTACGCTCGCGCACTTGTTCGGCCTGCAGTTGCGGCACGCTGGCTTCCACCGAAGCCAGGCGCGCGTCGGCCCGTTCTACATCGAGCTGATCCCCCACCCCGGCATCCCGCAGGCTGACGGTGATGGTGCGCGACTCCTGCTGATTCTTCAGGTTGTCCAGGGCGATGCGCTCACGCAGTTGCGCGCCGCGCAGTTGGCCGTAGGCGTCCACCAGTTCGGCAATCAAGGTGACTTGCAGCTGGTACAGGTCCGCTTCGGCCGCCTGCTGATCGGCGTCGCTGGCTTCCAGGTTGCGCTGGATGCGGCCGAACAGGTCCAGCTCCCAGGCCATGTCCAGGCCCAAGTCGTAGCGCTCGCTGTTGACCCGTTTGGTGGTCTGGCCGGGGATTTGCCCCTTGCCCAGGTCGCTGCTGGCGCGGCTGGTGATGGTCGGCATTGCGTCATTGCTGGCGTCGTCGCGGATCGCCCGGGCTGCCCGCAGACGGGCGAAGGCCACGCGCAGGTCACGGTTGCCTTGCAACGATTGAGTCACCAACTGGTTGAGGGTCGGGTCGTCGAACTGCTGCCACCAGATGCCTTCGAACTTGGCGTGGTCGTATTGTTTGGCGTCCGCGGCGGCGGCGATGTTCGCCGCCTCCGGGGTCTGGGTCTTGTAGTCCGGGCCCACGGCACAGGCGGCGAGCGCCAGTACCAGCAAGCTCGGTAGGAATACTTTTACACTCATTGCTGTGTCTCCAGCTTCAAAGCCTTGGCTGCTTTGCGCGCTTCGCTGCGCTCCACATAGCGACGGATCAGGACGTAGAACACCGGGGTCAGCAACAGTCCGAAGAAGGTCACACCGATCATCCCCGAGAACACCGCCACACCCATGGCATGGCGCATCTCGGCACCGGCACCGCTGGACAACACCAGAGGCACCACACCCATGATGAAGGCGAACGAGGTCATCAGGATCGGCCGCAGACGCAGACGGCAAGCTTCCAGCACCGCCGCCAGCGGGTCGAGGCCTTCCTGCTGTTTGTCCTTGGCGAATTCGACGATCAGGATCGCGTTCTTGCACGCCAGGCCCACCAGTACGATCAGCCCGATCTGGGTGAAGATGTTGTTGTCGCTACCCGAGATGATCACCCCGGTGATGGCCGACAGCAGCGTCATCGGTACGATCAGGATCACCGCCAGTGGCAGGCTCCAGCTTTCGTATTGGGCGGCCAGTACCAGGAACGCCAGCAGTACGCAGAGCGGGAACACGAACAGCGCGGTATTGCCCGAGAGGATCTGCTGGTAGGTCAGGTCGGTCCACTCGTAGGTCATGCCGTTGGGCAGTTCCTCCTTCAGCAGTTTTTCAATCGCGGCCTGGGCCTGGCCGGAGCTGTAGCCCGGTGCGGCGTTGCCGTTGATTTCTGCGGTGATAAAGCCGTTGTAGTGCATCACCCGGTCCGGGCCCGAGGTGTCGCTGACTTTGATAAAGGTCGCCAGCGGGATCATCTCGCCTTTGTTGTTACGCACTTTCAGCTGGCCGATCTGGTCGGCGTCCTGGCGGAACTGCTGCTCGGCCTGCACGTTGACCTGATAAGTGCGCCCGAAGCGGTTGAAGTCGTTGGCGTACAGCGAACCCAGGTAGACCTGCAAGGTGTCGAAGATGTCGCTGATCGCCACGCCGTGGGTCTTGGCCTTTTCGCGGTCGATGGCGGCATCGACCTGGGGCACGTTGACCGTGTAGCTGGTGAACAGGCCGAACAGCTCCGGCACGCTGCGGCTCTTGGCGATCACGTTCTGCACTTCTTTGTACAGCTCGTCATAACCCAGGTTGCCACGGTCTTCGATCTGCAGGCGGAACCCACCGATGGTGCCCAGCCCCTGTACCGGCGGTGGCGGGAAGATGGCCATGTAGGCTTCTTCAATGCTGCTGTATTGGCCATTCAAGGCCCCGGCAATCGCGCCGGCGGACATGCTCGGGTCTTTGCGCTCATCGAAAGGTTTCAAGGTCACGAACACGATGCCGCTGTTCGGGCTGTTGGTGAAGCCATTGATGGACAGGCCCGGGAAGGCGATCGCGGCTTCCACGCCAGGCTGTTTCAGGGCGATCTCCGACATGCGCTTCATCACGTTTTCGGTGCGGTCCAGGCTCGCGGCGTCAGGCAATTGCGCGAAGGCCACCAGGTATTGCTTATCCTGGGCCGGGACGAAACCGGTCGGGGTGTGGGCGAAGCCGAAGAAGGTCAGCACCATCAAGCCGGCGTACACGAACAGGGCAATGCCACTGCCGCGGATCACTCGGCGCACAGTGCCGACGTAACCATGGCTGGCCTTTTCGAAAAAGCGGTTGAACGGGCGGAACAACCAGCCACCAAACAGCTTGTCGAGGAACTTGGAAAAGCGGTCCTTCGGCGCATCATGGCCGCGCAGCAACACGGCCGCCAGGGCAGGGGACAGGGTCAGCGAGTTGAACGCCGAGATCACCGTCGAGATCGCAATGGTCAAGGCGAACTGCTTATAGAACTGCCCGGTCAAGCCGCTGATAAAGGCAGCCGGAATGAACACCGCACACAGCACCAGCGCCGTGGCGATGATCGGCCCGGTCACTTCACTCATGGCTTTTTCGGTTGCCGGGAACGGCTCCAGACCCAGCTCGATATTACGTTCGACGTTCTCCACCACCACAATGGCGTCGTCCACCACGATGCCGATGGCCAGTACCAATCCGAACAGCGACAGCGCGTTGAGGGAGAACCCGAACAGGTGCATCACCGCAAACGTACCGATCAACGATACGGGCACCGCCACCAACGGAATGATCGAGGCGCGCCAGGTCTGCAGGAACAGAATCACCACCAGCACCACGAGGATCAGGGCTTCGAACAGGGTGTGCACCACTGCCTCGATGGAGCCGCGAACGAAGATCGTCGGGTCATAGGCGATGCGGTAATCCATGCCGGCCGGGAAGCTCTTTTTCAGCTCGGCCATCTTGCTGCGCACATCGTTGGAGATGTCGATGGCATTGGAGCCGGGGCGCTGGAAGATTGGGATCGCCACCGCCGGTTGGTTATCGATCAGCGAGCGCAGCGCGTATTGGCTGGACCCCAGTTCGACCCGGGCAATGTCTTTGAGGCGCGTGATTTCACCGTTGGCACCGGCGCGAATCACGATGTTCTCGAACTCTTCTTCGGTAACCAGGCGGCCCTGGGTATTGACCGACAACTGGAAGCTGGTATCGGACGGCGCGGGCTGGGCACCCAGGGCACCGGCGGCCACCTGACGGTTCTGCTCGCGAATCGCGGTGACCACATCGGTGGCGGTCAGGTTGCGCGAGGCGGTCTTGTTCGGATCCAGCCACACGCGCAGGGAGTAGTCGCCCATGCCGAACAACTGCACATCGCCGACGCCACCCAGGCGCGCCAGCTCATCCTTGATATTGAGGATCGCGTAGTTGGACAGGTACAGCATGTCGTAGCGCTGATCCGGGGAGGTCAAGTGCACCACCATGGTCAGGTCGGGGGAGGCCTTGTCCACGGTGATACCGATGCGCGTCACTTCTTCCGGCAGCTTGGGCTGGGTCCGGGTCACTCGGTTCTGCACCTGCACCTGCGCGTTGTCCAGGTCGGTGCCCAGGGCGAAGGTGATGGTCAGGGTCAGCTTGCCGTCGGCGGTGGACTGCGAAGACATGTACAACATGTTCTCGACGCCGGTGATCGCCTGCTCCAGCGGCGCGGCCACGGTTTCGCCGATGACCTTGGGGTTGGCGCCGGGGAAGTTGGCGCGTACCACCACGGTAGGCGGCACTACTTCCGGGTATTCGCTGATCGGCAATTGGAACAGCGAGATCGCACCGGCGATCAGGATCAGCAGCGACAGCACCGCTGCGAAGATCGGCCGCGAAATGAAGAACTTGGAAAAATTCATCTTGAGTCGTATCCCTTAACCGCGTGGAGTCGCAACACTGGCGAGCTTGGGCGCGGCTTTTTCCGGCGCCACTTGCTCAAGGTTGCTGGCTTCAAGCGCTTGTCGTTGTTGGGCCAAGGCGGCGAGGGTTTCCTTGCTGGCCATCGGAATGGTTTCCGGGGTGACCGGTGCACCGGGGCGCGCACGCTGCAGGCCCTTGACGATAATGGTGTCGTCCTTGTTCAGGCCGTTGCGCACGATGCGTAACCCTTCGATCTTTGGCCCCAGTTCCACTGCGCGGTAGGCCGGCTTGTCGCCTTCCATCACCAGCACGAACTTCTTGCCCAGGTCGGTGCCGACCGCTTCGTCGTTGATCAGCACGGCGGAGTAGGTGCCGCTGCCTACCAGCTTCAAGCGCGCATACAGGCCAGGGGTGTATTCGCCTTTGCTGTTATCGAACACCGCGCGCCCACGAATGGTGCCGGTGGCCGGGTTGACCTGGTTGTCGATGAAGTTCATCTGGCCCAGGTGCGGGTTGCCGGCTTCATTGGACAGGCCCAGGTATACCGGGGTGGTTGCGCCGCGACGGCCCTGGCGCGCCAGTTCGGTGTATTTGAGGTACACGCGTTCGTCGGCGTCGAAGTAGGCATAGACCTTATCGGTGGAGACCACGCTGGTCAGCGCGGTGACGTCGGCGGTGACCAGGTTGCCGGCGGTGATTTCGGCACGGCTGACGCGGCCGCTGATCGGCGAGGTCACGCGGGTAAAACTCAGGTTCAGCTTGGCCAGGTCCAACTGCGCCTGGATCCCGGCGACGGCGGCGCGGGCTTCCTGGGCGGCGGTGGTGCGCGAGTCGGCGAGTTCGGCGGAGATCGCATTGCTCTGGCGCAGGCGCTCGCCACGCTGGGCTTCGTTTTCGCTGCGGGTGGCGGCGGCCTTGGTTTGTTGCAGTTGCGCTTCAAGGCGGCGCACTTCGGCTTGGAATGGGCGTGGGTCGATCTGGAACAGCAGGTCGCCTTTCTTGACCAAAGCGCCTTCGGTGAAAGCGACTTGGTCAATCTGGCCAGACACCCGTGGACGAATCTGTACGGTTTCCGGCGCTTCGAGACGGCCGGTGAATTCGTCCCACTCGTTGACCGGTTGCTCCAGCACCTTGGCGACGCTGACTTTCGGCGCCGGCATGGCGGCCGCTTGTTCCGGGGTTTTACCGCACGCGCTCATCACCACCATGGCCAATATCGCCAGGGGCACGCGCAAAGGTTTGAGTGACTGTTCCATAGGGTGCATCCGCCAATGTATTTGAGATGGGCGGATCATGCGCGGGGACGCGGTATGTCACGAATCGAATGAAGCAAAGGTAACTATCATTCGGAATGATATAAGCGCCGATTAAGCCCTCTAGCATGGGGCTTTCGTTAGGGAGCTATCAATGCCCTTGATGACAAGAGTGTTTTGCGTGGCGTGCAAGGAAGCGATTTCTCAACTCGCACTGTCGGCAGATAGGCGCGCCGCGATGCGTTCCATCAACAGGCTGACCCGGCGCGGCTGGGCGCGACTGGCCGGGTAGACGATGTTCAGGGCGGTGCGCCCGAGGTCGTAGTCCTTGAACAGCTCCACCAGCCGTCCGGCGCGCAGGTCGTCACGCACGTCCCACACCGATTTCAAGCACAGGCCATGGCCGTCCAGGCACCACTGGCGCACCAGCGCACCGTCGTTCGCCACACGCCGGCCGCGCACCAGAATGCGCTGGGTATGCCCGTGCTGGCTGAAGGTCCACTCCCGCGCCAGATTGATGCCGAAGCGCATCACCAGGCATTCATGTTCGGCCAGGTCCGCAGGCTGCAACGGCGTGCCGTGGCGTTCCAGGTAAGCGGGGGCGGCGCACACCACGCGGCGGTTCTCGCCCAAGGGTTTGGCGTGCAAGCTGCTGTCGACCAGGGCGCCGTAGCGCACGGCGAAATCGATACCCTGGCCGACCGGGTCGACATAACCGTCGCTGAGGTGCAGGTCGATGCTGACCTGCGGATGCTCCTCCATGAATTGCTCCAGGATCGGTTCGAGGTACTGACGCCCCAGATCCTGCGGCGCACTCAAGCGAATCAACCCGGAAACCGTCTGGGTACCCAAGCGAATGCTGCTGTGCAACGCCTCGGCCTGATCCAGCAGGCGCCGTGCGCCTTCAGCCAGCACGCGCCCTTCGTCGGTCAAGTGAATAGCGCGGGTGGTGCGGTTGAGCAGGCTGGCGCCGTAGAAGCTCTCCAGTTGCGCCAGCCGTTCGGACACCGAGGCCGGTGACAACCCCAACTCGCGCCCGGCGGCGGACAGCCCACCTTTCTCGATGATCAACAAAAACAGCTCAAGATTTTTCAGCGGCATTGTTCGGAGTTTCCGAAAGGGGTTTTTGAAAATGGCTCAATTATCAAAATAATCCAAAAGTCTTAGGGTTGCATCCGTGCTTATCCAACGGAGTCACGCGATGTCATTGATCAACACGCAACGGCGTACCTTTCTCGCCCAGGCCGGCGCAGGCGCAGCGGTGCTGGCGGCGGGTTCGATACTCAACCCGGCCGGCGCCGCCACCGCGCCAACGGGCCAGGCAACTCGTGCCACGACGGCGTCCAGTCAGCGCAACGGACGGTTCTGGCCCGGCGACACGCGGCTGGTGGTGTCGATTTCCATGCAGTTCGAAGCGGGTGGGCAGCCGCTCAAGGGCACTGATAGCCCGTTCCCCAAGGTGGATTTCCCCGACAGCGTGCCGGCGGATGTGGCCACCAACACCTGGTTCGCCTACGGCTACCGCGAGGGCATCCCGCGCATGCTTGACCTGTGGGACCGGCACGGCGTAAAGGTCACCAGCCACATGATCGGCGACGCGGTGCAGCGTCACCCCGAGTTGGCCCGCGAGATCGTCGCCCGTGGCCACGAAGCGGCGGGCCACGGCCCGCGCTGGAGTTCCCAGTTCGCCATGAGCCGCGATGAGGAACGCACCTTTTTGCGCCAGGCCGCAAGCATGCTGCAGGCGGTCACCGGCCAGGCCGTCACGGGCTACAACTGCAACTGGCTGCGGCGCGGCCCCAACACCTTGTCGCTGCTGCAAGAGCTGGGCTACGTCTACCACATCGATGACGTGAGCCGCGATGAGCCCTTTATCGAGCAGGTCAATGGCAAGGATTTCGTGGTGGTGCCCTACACCCTGCGCAATAACGACATTGTGCTGATCGAAGGCCGCAACTATTCGCCGTCCCAGTTCCTGGAGCAGGTCAAGCTGGACTTCGATCAACTCTACGAAGAGGCCGGCACCCGGCGCCGCATGATGTCCATCAGCGCCCACGACCGCATCAGCGGTACGCCGCAAATGGTCAAGGTGTGGGATGAATTCCTGCGCTACGCCAACAGCCATCCCGGCGTTGCTTTTATGCGCAAGGACGCGATTGCTCAATACACCCTCAATAGCCCGCAGAGCCTTCGGGAAACCGAGACGATCTAGGCGCCAACCCCCTTCATTCAAGGACATAACCGATGAAACCTTTTGCCCGTTCGCGCTGCGCCATCGCCGTTACCGCGTTGCTACTCTCGGGAGCGGCTGCGGCTGCCACGACCGAGTTGGTCAAACCCTCTGTGTTGGTGGTGGATAAGAGCCTTACGCCGAAGCAACAGGCGATGATGGAAACCGTGGCGCGCCGTTACGACACCTTCTGGAACACCGGCGAGGAGCGCCTGGCGCGCGAAGCGTTGGCGGATAACTTTGTCGACAAAACACCCCCCGAGGGGCGCAAACAGGGCCCGGAAGGTCCGCTGCTGGCGTCGCGGGCCTTCCGTGCGGCAGTGCCGGACCTGAGTTGCGCAATCGAACAACTGATCATCGCCGGCGACCGCGCGGTGGTACATCTGCATTTTCGCGGGCACTTCACCGGCACTTTTGGTCAGCGCCAGGGCAGTGGCCAGGTGGTGGATTTTATTGCCACCGATATCTATCAGATCGACAACGGCAAAATCGCCGCTAACTGGCATATCGAAGATAACCTGACCTTGATGAAGCAGTTGGGCGCGCTCTAGTGCTGGGCGGGATCGACGCGGATGTAGGTACGGAATACGTGATCCCATAACGGCGAAGAGACCCCGAAATTCTTCTCGATGCCCTGGCGGTGGTGCAGGTCGTGATTGGCCACCAGCCCGCGCATCCATCCATAAGCCCAATGCTGCGGGCGGTGCATCACGTAATGCACCGAGATATAGAAGAAGTAGCCGGTCACCGCGCCGATAAACACCGAGACCAGGCCGGTGTACCAGGCCAACAGCAAGAGTGCGGCAAAGGTCGAGCTGGTTTTCCAGCTCGACACGCCGATATAGGCCAGCACATCCACATGGTGGGTCCAGTGTTCGCGACGGTACAGCGAGTGAAACAGGAAACGGTGCGCCGAGTACTCCACCAGCGTCCAGGCCAGCAGGCCCACGAGGGCGAGCCCTGGCTCGAACGGCGCCAGGCATAGCGCAAAGATCACGAAAGCGGGAACGGTGAAAAAATCGAGGTAGTACGCGAGCGAAGACATCAACCATTTATTCGAAACGGCCATGTGCGGAATATCCCTGTAGTGCGCGATGGAAAGGCAAGCGATGGGGGCGTGGGGCTGCCACGCGCGCCATCATGCAGGTGCGCTGGCGCTAAGTCACCATGGCTCCCGCGTATATCGGCGGCATTTGTGGGGTGTGACACATCCACACAATGGCGCCGCTGCCACGGCTCAAAAATCCAGCGTCACGCCGCTGTACACCGCACGTCCGTCACCGGGGGAGTGCAAAGCGGCGCGGGCACCGTCCGGATCGTACCAGGCGTACTCGTAGTAGCGATTGGTAAGGTTTTTGAGCTGCAGGTCGACACTCACCGACTCGCTCACTCGGTAGGTGGCACCCAGGTTCATCAATACATAGCCGCCGTAGGTGCCCTGGGTGTTTTCCCGTTCCAGATAGTAGTGGGTCTGACCGTTCATCCACGCGCTCAACTGCAAGGCTGGGGTGGCCTGGTAGCTGACGCCGGCGTTGTACAGGTGATGGGGGACGTGGTCGATTTCCCGGCCCTTGCTATTGGGCGAGGTGGCACTGGGTTTGAGAATTTTGGAGTACTGCCAGGCGTAGGCCAGCCACATTTCGGTGCGGTCGTTCGGGTGCAGATTCAGCTGCGCGTCATAGCCCCAGCGTCGGGTTTCGCCGACATTGTCCGACTCACCGCTGGGGTCGTTCAAACGCCGGCTGACTTCACCGCTGGCTTCCTGTTGCCAATAGGCAATACGCCCGTCCATCCAGGCGGTGGGGGTGAACTTGATGCCGGTTTCCCAACCGTCGTTGATGGACGGCGCCAGGTCGCTGTCCCGTGGCGGGATCTTATACGCCGCCGCCCCGGTGCCCACCTGGAAGGTGCGCCCCCAGTTGGCGTACAGGCTGGCGACGGACCAGGGCGAGTAGACCACGCTGAGCTTGGGCTGCTTGATCAACCCATAGTCATTGATGGCGTAGTCCAATCCGGTCATTTCGTTGCTGAAGCTGCCGCGGATCTTGTCGACGCGATACGCCGGTATGATTTTCAGTGATTCGAACGGCTTGATCTCCGCCTGAAGGTAAGCGCCATAGGTGTCGAAATCGAACTGCTGGTCGCGGGTCTGGGCCAGGCGCGCGCGGTCCCGGGTGCGATAACGCTCGCTGGTGTTGCGTTGCTGTTGGAAGTCGCTGCCGCCTTCAAGGGCGAAGTCATACAGCCAGCTGACGTCGGGCCGCCAGGTCAGCGAGGTGAGGGCGCCGTACTGGGTTTCGTAGGCGTCGCGTTCCTGTTGGGGGCTGGTGCGCCAGTATTGGGTCCAGCGGCGGTCGTCGAAGGTGTTGAGGTAGGTTTTCGTTGACCAGGCCAAGGTCTCGCTCAGCTCCGTATCCAGATGCACGCTCAGTTGATTCATGCGCCGCGTACCTTTGTCGCTGGCGTTGTAGGGGTTGGTCATGGACGGGTGATGGTGCGCGTCCTGTTCGCTCAGGTAGCCGGGCTCCTGGGCCTCGGTTTCATAGTGACGGGCGATCAGGCCGAGGCGGTAGCGGTTGTCGTCCGGGGTGTAGAACCACTTGCCTGACAGCGAAAACTTGTCCGCCTGGGCGTGATCGCGAAAGCCGTCGGCTTTCTGGTAGGCGAAGAAATAGTTCTGGGTCCAGTTGCTGCCCTCGATGCCTTTGGCCAGTTGGGTTTCCTGGGTGTGGTAGCTGCCGTAGCGCAGACGCGCCTTGGTGTAGTCACCGCCGGTTCTGGTGAACATATTGACGTTGCCGGCAATGTTGTTCAGGCCATAGCGCGCATCGCTGGTGCCGCGCACCACTTCGATACTGTCCAGTTCCAGGGGGAAAATCATGTCCATAAACGGCATGTTGCCGTCGTTGCTGTTGCTGGGGATGCCGTCGATCAGCAGCTTGACCGCATTGACTTCGCCTTCGCCGTTGAAGCCGCGAAAAGAGATTTTCCCCGAGGTGGTGCCTTGGTTGAACGGCGTCAGCAGCACCCCCGGGGCGCGGTTGAACAGTTCCCAGCTGTAGTTGACCGGCATTTTTTCAAGTATGTCGCCACCCAGGATATCCACCGAACTGAGCACGCTGCTGGTGCTCAGGGGGCCGCTGGCAACGCTGTCGCCTTGCACGGTAACGGTGCCCAGGGTCAGGGCTGAGGTTTCGCTGGCATCGGCCAGCGGGTTAAAGGCGAACAGGCCGACGCAGAGCAATGGCCAGGACGGGCGCGGTAAAGCCCTGCGTTTGGCGCGCAGCAGCATGAATGGAGCAGGCATAGGGCAAGCTTCCTGATAACCGGAAAATTCTCAAAGACGTGGAGCCGCGCGCGCAGGCGCGACTGAGTACAGGGAGTACGACGGCGATCAGGCGACAGGGGAGGCGCGCGGGCTCAGGCTCGGCCAGCGCACCCTGGGGTGCAGCGAGGGTAACAGCGGCGCGTCGAAGGCGATATCCGGCGCGAAGCGTGGCAGGTAGTGGCGGTAGTAGTCCGACGGCAACGCGGCCAGGCCCGCGTGCCCGCAGCAGCAGTCGGCGTGGTGCATGGGGCTGGTCGCGGGGCCAGACTTGAGCGGAGCGAGCAGTTTGTCGATGCCGGACGGCAAGGTGTTCGCGGTGCCGCCGGAGCAGAATCCGCCCCACAGCATCAGGCGCATGTCCGGCGGCTGCATGGCGCGACTCAGCGGCATGGCCAGCAGGTTGATCAGCAAGGCCAGGCAGGCGATCCAGGGGCTGAGGCGTCGGAACGTGGCCATCACAGCAGTCGCACAAAGGGGGCGGATATTTAGCCGCAGTCGGGCGACGAAGTAAAAGCGCTTCGCCGTGCCATTTTGCCGCATGGGCTCGCACGCCAGAAAACCGCAGCGTTACTGATAAAGGTCAATGTGTCCCCACTGGGAACGCGCACCCTTGGACTATCACTCACCCACTGGCCGCGTGCCGAGGTGCTTTATGTCTGCGTCTGCCCGTTTACTGTTGATCGCCCCCCAAACCATGACGCGCACACCTGCGTTCGAGCGTGCCGCGGCGCTGGCGAAGGCGATGCAATTACCGCTGCATATCGTCGCGTTCGATTACCTGCAGGCCTTGGCCTTTGCCGGGCTGTTCGCTCCCGAGCAGGTTCGCCAGGCGCGCGAAGGCTATCTGCACACCCATCGCCAATGGCTGGCAGCCCAGGCGCAGGCGCTGAGTGAACAGGGCCTGACAGTGACCAGCGAAGTGGTGTGGGTGCAGCATCCCTATGAAGAGATCCTGCATTTCGTCAACGAGCTGTCGCTGGCGTTGATTATCAAAGATGCCGAGGACGATTCCGGGCTGAAGCGGGTGTTCTTCACCCCGCTGGATTGGCAATTGCTGCGCGATTGCCCGGTGCCGGTGCATTTGGTCACCGGGGATGCGCGACCACGGCCTCGCCAAGTCTTGGCAATTGTCGATGTGCTGCGCACTGAAGAACAGGACACCGTGTTCAACGACCAGATTATCGCCGCTGCGCGAAAACTGGCGACCGAATGTGCGGCCACCCTTGAACTGGTGCATGTGTATGACTGGACAGCCGCCTATGCCATGGACATGGGCGTCGGTGTCCTGCCCCTGGCCACCGGGATCTACGAAGCACTGGGTTCGGCCCAGGAGGAGGCGTTCGCGGCCTTGGCCGAACGCCACGGTGTGCCGCCGCAACATCGCCACTTCCTGGAAGGCACCCCCGTACCGCGCATCTGTGAATTCGCCGAGGCCCATCGCACCGATGTGATTGTGATGGGCACCGTGCAGCATGGCGGCCTGGACAAACTGCTGGGCACCACCGCCGAATTGCTCTTGCAGCGGGCGCCGTGCAGCGTGTTGGCGATCAAACCGGGTAAAACGTTGTAGCGCAGGGCAGGTGGGTTCAGAACGTCGGTGGACGATGACAACCGGCAACGAGCTGCGTGAGCCCGCACAGATCGTGGATCTCGACATTGCGGCTGTTGATGGTGACGAGCCGTAAGTCCCGCAGGTGGGCGATGCTGCGGCACACCGTCTCCAGGCGCAGACCCAGGTAGGAGCCGATCTCCTCGCGACGCATCTTCAACACGAAGCGTGTACCGGAATAACCGCGCACACTCAGGCGTTGCGACAAGTTCAGCAAAAATGCGGCCAGACGTTCGTCGGCATTAAAGCCGTGCAGGACGCCCAGCACGAAGCACTGGAAGGGCTGACCGAGCGTTACGGCATCGGGCGTGAGCGTCGTCTGATCCATGCCGGGCAGTTCGGCGGTGATTTCGTAGCTTTTGTCTTTCTCGGTGATATCCACGGCAGGCATGCCATGACCGATCAGCTCGCGGCGCCAGAACGGTTCGACATCGAACAGCACGTGCCCGAAGGGGGACGGCACCGGGCTACGGGTGAAGTCGTCGAACAAGTGGTCTACCTGCTGGCGCAGTTTCTCCAAAGGGCGCCAAAGGTCGGCGGACAACGGATGCTGGGTGCCTTGGCGAAAACGCCATAGTCCAGCGCCGGTTGGCGGTTGGATAACGTCTGGTAGACAAGCGCCAATGACAGCATGCCGATGCCGGTAATCAGCCAGCCGATCAGCATCGCCCCGGCCCCGGCACTGGCGGCCATGTTCTGCGGCAAGCTGAATATGCCGCTGCCGATCATTGACCCGACCACCAGAGCCAGGGCCTGCTTGATTTATATCAAGAACAACGCAAACGTAGATTCAGTAACCGCTGTAGAAGTGCCTGGGGCAGGGTGTAGATCACTGATCTGTCAGGTTTTTTTATCCGGGCTTTGTTTCATAAAGCCGCCACTCGACCTTGCATCGACGCGCTCGGGTCTATATATTCCGAACCCTGCTGCACCGCGCTACCGCCCGAATGGCGAAACTGGTAGACGCATGGGACTTAAAATCCCCCGCTCGTAAGGGCGTGCCGGTTCGATTCCGGCTTCGGGCACCATCTAGAATCAAGGGTTTGCGGGCGAAAGCTGATGCAAGCCCTTGTTTGTTTCCGGTCCGCAATAATATAACTGGTCCGCAATTCACTTCGTTGGTGAGACTTTCTTGCCTTTCCGGTTGCGGATGTACTGCTCAGTCATGACTACGGTGGTATGCCCAAGTTGATCCTTGGCCTGCATGATATCGCCACTGGATTCGGCCTTGTCCGTACCGGCTTTGGCGCGCAGATCCCGCATTTGAAACTCAGGCTTAGCCACACCGGCAGCTTCCCTCGCTATATCAAATCTCCTACGCAACATTGCCACCGTCATCGGTGTGCCATCCTCTGCAACGATCAGCCGCGTCGAGCGGACTTTGTGCCCTGACTTTCGGGACATTATTCGATCAATCAAAACCTTCAGTTCGCCGGTGACCTCGATTCGACGTTTTGCCTTGGTTTTCCCCTGAAGGACCCAGATCTGCCCATCCCTTACGTCTCTTTCGTCCATCAACCGTGTGTCCGTGACTCTTTGACCAGTCAAGTAGGCGAGGTCCATTGCATCACGCAACCCCGCGTCAGCCTTGTCGTGAACTCGCTTGAACAGTTCGTCCTCAACATAGGTGTCCCGCCCAGTCTCCTTGTTACCTTTGATTCCGGCGCAAGGGTTCGCAAGTGATGTATAGCCCTTGTCCCTGGCGTAGTTCCATATCGCGCTGAGCAGGGCTTTTTCTCGATTGGCTCTTACCGGCGCTGACTTTCGCCAGGTCAGATACTGGCGAACATGAAGGGGCTCGATCGTCTCAAGTGGTGCGGGCGGATCATCGAAGAACGCCATTAAGTTTTTCAGTTCGCGCTGGTTGTCGAGCTGAGTCGCTGCGCCCTTGGTGGGCACAACTTCAACCAGGTACTTTTCTGCCACGTACCGAAAGGTGATCACCCTGGTGACCAGTTCGGTTGAAGTGCGATCACGCTCCAGTTTTGCGTACGCCAGGATGGCCAAGCCGTAGTCACTGCCCAGGGGTATTTCCTTGCGGTCCTTTCCGCCGGTGTCGTAATAGTAAAAAACCCGGCCGCTGGCCTTCTTGCGCTCTCTTAGCAGCGCTATGGAGCCCGGTTTACTTGGTCTTCTTCCCATTTCAGCTTGCCTTGCGTGGTTTCCATACGAGTTTCTCTGGCTCGGATATGCCGACGGCAGTAACTGCCATGGCTGTCACGCTCGGCCAACCGTTCATTTTGATGGTGTGCCGGATGCCGTTTCTTTTGAGGTTCAGGATCTGCCCAGCCTTTGTCCGAGCGCCGGTCAGCTCGCAAACCTCTTCATGCGATAGGAATTGAACTCCGCTCATGGATCGCTCCGTGCGCCCGTAGTGGGCCGCGCTGTCTTGATGATGTGAATGATCAGGCCGAAGCTGGTCAGCATCCACGCGCAAGTGCCGCCGAACGCATAAAGCAGTGCCTCGGTGGTGCCGGTGAAAACCAAGTCAGGGCCAATCCAGAAGATCCAGCAGCCGCTGGCGACCAGGTACAGCAAAGCGCCCAGCAGAATCAGGGTGAGTTTTATTGCGAACATGGGGTATCCTTGCCGCGCCGTGCGGCGGAAGGTGGGTTATTCGATGGCTTTCTTGATCGCGGCGCGCGCGTCGAACATGGCGTAGTACAGACGGTGGAATATCGCGCAGCTCGGGTCTTCGTGATCGTCGCCGCCGTCTTCAAAGACTCCGTCGATAGTGCCGCTGTAGTTGCTGGCGATCTGCTGACATTCGCCCGCCACATGGGCGAGTGCCGTTAGCGCCTTCAGCAGTTGCTCGCTGTTTGCGCGTTCCTCCCGGGCGATATCCCAGAACCGCTGGCCCCAGTGATCGGCAGGCGGCGGATTGGTGTTTTGGGCGCCAAAGGCAAGGGCGCCGACGATTGAGTCGCACAGGTCGCGTTTGTAGGCGTTGTCACCGTCGATGCTCAGGCCGCGGTGGCGCAGGGCGCTGACCAGCTCGTTTCTATCCAGGCCCTGGTCTTCCAGGATTATGTCTCGCTCCGGCTCGCCCGGGGTGATGATGATCAAGGCCAGCTTGGAGCCATGCAGGCAGTATTCGCTGAGTTTGACCAGGGCGTCGTTGGCTGCTTCGTGGAATCGCTGAACTGCTGACATAGAAATACCTCGCCCGCCATACATCGGCGTGCATTTAGATAAAGGGGAGGGGGTTAGAGATTTACGGGCTGGGCAATTGCGACAGGCTTTGCGGCTGACCCGGTGCGAAATATGAGGCTGGGCATCTTTACCCTTTCCGGCTGGTGTATTCCGAGTACGCTAAACTCGCTCCGTTGACCTCGCGAAGTCTTGGACGCTGAACTCAAGGCCGGTTAATCCACTGCCAAAGGGCGGCTCGGTCTGGCAGTGCTCAGCCGGTACTAAAATGCGCAGCGATACTCAGGAGTCGTTGAGCTCACCAGCCGCTGCCGCGCTTTCAGGCGTCAGCGGATTTGAAACTAATCTAAAAATTGACGGATGACATGTCCCTAAATCCTGCTGTGACCACTCGAACTACTGGCTTACAGCCGCTCCATGGGTAGCTCTCCCAGTACCAACTTACTCGGCTGCAAGTAGGGAAACCTGTCGTTGCACATCATAGTGGCCTGGACAACTAGTGAAGCGTCGTCATGCGTTGCATTATCGTCTTCATGCGGCGTTACGATCAGTGAGAGTTTGTCTTGAACGCCTTCAGCGGTATTAATCGAGACGATTCGACACCTCCTATCAGCCGGGAAGTCAACGAGAGCGAGGTGATCGCCGGTGATTCCATAATGAAGGATATCGCATAGCTCGCCCCAATATGCTTTATGCCTAAGGTGTATGCATGTCGAGTACTTCAAATTGCAAATAGAGCAGATTTGTTGTTTGGCAGTGAACCCCGCGCTGACAAAGCTCTGCTTTGGAAAGATGAGCTGTTCTATGGTTGTTAATCGCAGGCTAATTTCTCCTCCGTGCTGAAAACCCTCGTGGGCTCGACAAGCGTCCATTAAGGCCATCTGAGCGGCTACATACTGATCCCATGCTTCATTTGGTTTGTCGAACTTAAGCAATATCCACATTCTTATTTCGCTCAGCACCGCACCAGCGGCACACTGGTAGCCTAGGAAAAGATTGGCTACATTCTCATCTGCATGCTCAATCGCCTTCTTCTTATTTAGCAGAGCATAATAAATCAGATTTTCTAATATTCCGCACTGCTCAAGCTGGAGCTTTGTGTCCCTTGCGGGTGAGCTGAATTCTTCTGCGGTTTTTATTGTGGAATTGTACTGCTGAATTATTTCGTCCAAGTTCATTACTCAATTTTTTCTAAGATGCTGGAGAGCTCGGCCATTCCCTCTATTGGCCCGCTGTACGATAATTTTCTAAACTCACCCGTTTTGGTTTCCCTAATGATGTTGAGTTTTACTGTTTGAGTCTTGCCACCTTTGAAAGCGTCATAAAGATAGTTTGTGATGAGCCCGAGTATCACAGACGTCACGTTCGGGTTCTGCAGGAGCGCAGCTAATGGGATGAGGATAGTTGGACCAAACCAATCGTCGCTGTAGTTCTGGTGGTAGACGATACTTTCGTCAGAATCAAATAATTCTTGATAGGGGATCTGGTTTTGATTGAGCAGAGTCCTCAACGTGTCGGCCTCAGCAGCCTGAACTAACTCGGCGACCTCAGTTGCCGAGAAAATATTATCCGGAACCACTGAAATCTCACTAATCGGTGCCGCACCGAGACGCGTGAGTTTCGCCATAAAATCGGGTAACGCGTGGTTTTCAATTGCCATTCTTTTTGTCCATTTATGAATGTGGTTAGTGCCCGGCAGCACAAGGGGCACGCAACTCCCTTAAGCGTAGCCCTTTTGTAACGTTTTCTACTAACCTTTGAGTCAAAAGGTTGCCCCTTGCCTTGTATAGCCGCTGTCAAGGCGCCGCGCCAGCAAATATAGGTTCAGTTTTAGCAATCGGTGCTGTATTGGCTGCGGCTCATGTCGTCATCATTGGTCTAACCCAGATGCAGACAGGACCGTCTTCAGTATCGTGAATCGAGAAGACGAACCAGCCGTCACCGGCAGGCTTCGTAGGTGTCCAAGGTGTGCAATCGATTTCCCCCTCGCCAAACCACGCCGCTATAAAGTCTTCTGGGCCATCGTTTTCCATTTCAACGAGGCCGAGCTCAAGACCGTGCTCAGCGAACCAGCTGTAGGGGAGCTGTCTTTCTTCGCCGTCATCCGGCCAAACTGGGTGTGTCCATTGACCGTGCTGGTCGCGCTCGACCGGCACTTGAGCGATTATCTGCTTTTCTTCAGGCATGACTTCGTCCTTGCCGCTATAGCGGCTGTAAAGTTGTACATAGAATTTTGGCCTGTACAGATGTGGCGACCAGCTGTCAGGTGCCGGTTTGCAAGCGCTTGCGCTTTGTTTTCATAGGACTAAATTGGGTCCCGACTTAACAAGCGGGCTATGGCAAGGAGGATCTATGAGGCTTCGAGGCGACATCTTCTGGAGGTGGGCTGATCCGAAACTCCACAGCCGAACACACGAAGAAACTCTGAGAGATGGAACTCACATCGATGTGCAGGTCAGGCTCTCCCAAACCGGCCAGACTCAACTGTTCATTGGGATCTATGCCCCAGATGGCATGGCTCTTCATGAAGAGGCTTATGATTCCCACCCTCGCGAGACCATGACCAGGGCCATGGTTTGGGGTGTCGGTCGAGCCCGAAAGCTGGCTGCTGATGGTGCCGCGAGTCTTCGCCTGGCTGCTGGGTCGCTATAGCGGCTGACTTTTAAGGGGGGAGGGGTTACTGGGCGTTGATGCGGGTGAATTCTTCGAGGCAGGCGTCAGTGATCTCGTAAAGCCTGGCCTCCTGGTCGACAACGGGCAGAAAGTCGTCGTCCGACATTGTGCCGACCGACCAAGCGCGCCAGACCCTAGTGCAATCGTAGGTGTCGCCGCCGATGGCCCGGGCGATGATGTCGCGGAGGGTGTCGCGGTCTGGCAGCGCCACCGCTACAGGTCCTGGCTGCGCTCTATAAAGCTCGCAATGACCATCTTCTGCGCACAATTCCTGATCCTCGTCAGCGATCAGCAGCATGGCGCCAGCCCAAAGCTCGGAAGTTCCGCCCTCAAGAGTCCATTCAGGGACCAAGCCGCCGTCACCGTCGTCCCGCAGTACGCCGACAGCCGTGAATTCCACCGGATCGCGCTGAGGCTGGGCGGCTTTAGCCTAATGTTCGTTAAACCTCCGCTGCGCCTCTTCGTCGCCACTCAAACACCCGCAACGATATGGGTGTGCCGTGTAGTCGATCTGGCACAGATGGTCAGGATAGCGCTTTAGCTCGGCGCTGGTCGCCAGTCCCGGCAGCGACTCGGACGGTTTGTTTTGTGTGGGCATGGGGATACCTCAGGGTTATATTTCGTGGATTCAAAAGGAGATTCTATGGATTTTGCGAAAGCCTACAGAGCGTGCAGACGATCACAGGCTCTGGGTAAAAGCTTGAAAGCGGTAAAGGCGTGCTTAGGACGAGAGGGAGCAGACTATATAAAAGTAGTAGATGCTAGTGTAGACGTGTTTTGGCCGATACTAGGGTATCGAGTTACAACATTGGATGGCACAGCCTTCTTTCCTCGAGATATATCCGAGATTCCCAGGGGGGGAGGTTTAGCTTGGATGCGCGAATTCTTCTTTTCCGCTGACATCGTAATACCACCTTATTATAAGATGGGGTTTTTAAGTCGCCATGCGATTCGCATAAAGGACGCGCCACTACATGTTGATAAAATGAAGTGTGGCGATCTCATGCTTCTTGAAATGTACCCGCCTGACGGGTTAGCGCAACTAATTAATGGCGTCTGGTCCGAAAGGAGAACATTTGGTCAATTCCACTCTCAATTAGTGGAATCATCAAAGGCCTACTGCTTAGGCCTATACAACGTTGCAATCGTCGGACTTCTACCTTGCATTGAAGGAATTGTAAGGCGGCTTGGTGTGGCTTCAGGAATTAATGTTGATGAAGCGGTTAGCATTGCATTGTTAACTAAAGTATTTAGAAGGCTGCAGCAGAAAGAAATTGATATGATGATGGACGGGTATGATTGGTACCCGGCCAATGAGATCAATGTCTCTTTGTTGGATCATTTTCATGAAAGAGTTCAGATGTTTGAAAGTATATCTAGATATCTCAACTCTAAGCTTTATTTGTATACGGGAGCAGCCCCTGAATACCTTACTTTAAATCGTCATGGTATTTCCCATGGTTTTTTTCACGGTTATGCTACGCCTGAAAATTACCTCCGGCTTTTTAATTTGCTGAGCGCACTCTCTTTCGCTGCAGCAATGGTTGAAGGTAAAGGCAGTTTGATGCATCCGGGAGCAACTCCCGAGTCGGAAGCCCTAACAGCTTGCTTGCTTAAATGTGCGGATTTGAACCATTTGATTCGCTAGCCGACCCTAATCCAACGTAAGACTTCCGAATTCAGCGGCCTATGCCGGGCCATGCCCGGACGGTGGAGTGTGGGCATTTATAAGTTGCTGATGCGCATCACCTCTTTCATCCATTGAGGTTTTTGCATATGCGACGATTGAAGCGCCTTCTGGGGCTGGTCATAACCATCCTGCGGCTCATCGATGAACTCGACCAAGACGGAGGTGACAAAGACGGGGACTGATGAACCGAGGTGATACGATGGGCCTTCTCTGAAGTGGGAAGGCCCATGACCAAGCACGATATTTACGATGAGATCGAAGGCTTTCTAGGTTTGGAACTACATGGAATGCGACAAGGACGATGAGGGCCGGGAGACCTGGCGTATCAACGTCGAGGTGAAGCGCGGTGGTGAGGTGGTAGCGCCGGTTGTCGCGTGTGAGCGAACCTATGTTGACCGTGGCCTAGCTCAGGTTGCTGGGCGTGAGGTTGGGGCAGGGTTAATTGCTGGCGCAGGCTATAGGGTTGCTATGGGCATTGGAGCTCAAGCATGAGCGGAAAGCGCGAGCGTATCCTCACCACCGCGCGCGATACCGGCGTGCAGTTCAACTTTGCTGCCAGCGAGCATTCCAGCGATTTGGGCGTTCATATCCAACTCCACCCCCTTACTTTTCCGCGACTCTCGAATGTCGAGGGCGGCGAGATACTCGCTGATTAATGACTTGTCCTGCGCCTGAATCGCGACGATGTCTTGGCCGGTGGAGGGGCTGCCGATCGGGTCATCGTCGCCCTGAGGCACAAGCGCTTTCAGTTTCGACTGAACCTCCCAGACCCACGCCAGTGAAAAGTGGTCGCCGGCAGTTTCAGCCGAATATTGACTGCGATGGATGCCAGATCTGACGCCCGAGCAGTACTCCTTGCGCGCCTGAGTAAGCTTGGTGTGCAGCGCCTCATACGCGTATAGGGCGATGTTCTGAGCGGGAGAAACGCCGACGAATGTCGCGCACTCAACGACCTGGTCTTTCGAGCAACTCCACTTTCTGCGTCGCAGGGTCGTGCAGTTGAATGCATCGGCTACAGCGATACTTAGTTGTTGATCCCACGCCGGCCGACGCTTGGCACGCAAGAGGGCCGACTCAACCTCACCCACGTCGCTCAACTTCACATCCATTTCGGTCAGCCGGTAATCACGCATCAATGCCTGTGCCTGCCGGAGTGCGGTTGCAGCTTCGTTCTCGTTGGCGCTTTGGGCCAGCGCCAGGCAGTGCTTGATCTTGCGGATCGCGCGGTCGAGTTTCTTTTCGTCGATCTGTTGTGCGGACATAGGGGATCCTCGCCGGTATAGTTCCGGGATCTACAGGGGAGCGGGTTATGAGTCGTGACTGGGTCGTTTGGCTTTGTTCGTTTTTACTTTTTGCTTGCGGTGCTGTATGGGCAGCGGTGCCGATCCGCAGCGATTTTTTCGTTGTGAGCAACGTGCATGATCTATTTGAGATACTCGGCTCGTTGGCGACAGTAATCGCTGTATGCGTTGCGGCAGCCAATATCAATAGTTGGAAGCATCAAGTTAATGCCGCGGCAGATCTTGAGCTCGCGCGCAAGCTTGTCGCGTGCCTTCATGGATATAGAACTCGAATGCAAAACATGTGGTATTGGGCGGATTTTGCAGTTCAAATGGTAGAAGTCGATGATGAAATAACCGCCAGCGATATGGGGTTTGATGAGAAAAAAATATCACCAGAGATTAAAGAGACAAGGGAGCAACAAATGCAATTAAAGGAGCTTATGCTGCAGTCCCAATCTGCCTGGCGTATCAAACTTGAGTCGGAGGCTGCTGAGATTTTCAAGTTCACGGATCGATGCTTTTTTATCCTTAATAATTCATTTATTTGGATGGGGGCTTATGATTCTAATACTAAACTTGGTGAGAGAATGAATGGATCGATTAATCGGCACTGGTCTTGGTTCGTAAAAAATAATTGCCGAACTCCAGAGCAGGCATATATGTTAATTGATAACTTGATTTCCAGTTTTGAAAAGAAAATTGAAAAGAAACTTATGATTCAATGAGATATTAGTCTATGGCCTATTACTAGCTCCACAGTTACGGCAGTCTTCCCGAAAGCGCTGGGCATCACTGATGAACCGGCCGCAGCCATCGCAATTGAACATTATCATTTTGGGCCTTTTTGGCTTGGCCCACCTGATTCCGGTACCGCGCAGGGCTTCCTTGATGTTCACGTCGTCGCGTTCGACCAACCGGCGGCTATGCGCGTCGATGTAGGGCCTGGGCCAGACCACTGCACCTGATTGACCGAGCTTGCCGATCCAAGTGACGGTGTGAGCCCTCGGCACCACGGCTGCCTTCGACAGATCGCTTGTGAATACTCCGTCCGCACAAAGCCAAATCAGGTTGTTACCGTTCCAGCACTGCGGCTTCTGGATGTAAAACTCGGCTGCGTCGGGGTGTTGGTCCAGCGCCTCGCTCAAGGTGACATTCTGGCAATCGACACCGACTCGCGCCCTGGCATCGACATAGGCCTTGGGCCAGGGGATGTCAGTGTCGCGGTGATCGCAAGCACCATCCCGGCTGAACACTTGGGCCTTGGCCAGATCAGTGACATAACCAGATCCGCCAAAGCCCCAGAACGACAACCCGTCGCCGATGTAGGCGTGGCTGCGGCTGTCTTGCAGGTAGAACTGATCGTCCATGGATTATCTCCGTCAGGCGCCGCCCTCCGGTAGTCGGTGGTGGCATTTTGGTTTGGGTTGGGGTATTAAGCTGCAATGAATTCTTTGTTTATAAGGCGCTCAAGGTGAGACAGTACCCTTCAAAAGAAGAACTAGAGAAAACGTTAGGGGCACCTATCGGCTTTGGTATATCAGATACTGCGATGAAGTTGCGGCGAAATCTTTTGTTGACGTCGGTAGTGGTAATTATTCTTGTATTGGGAGAGATTCAGGCTGGTGCTGATTTTTCATTGTTGGGGGTCAAGCTTACGGGTGTAACCCCATTTAAGTTAATGGTCGGTCTTGCCGTAATGCTCGGATACAACCTAGTTCACTTTGCCTGGTACTGCTATGAATTTTATTCTGAATGGGCAATTCGAATTACAGGTACTAAGCTTGGATTTGTGACTGGGGCAAAATGGGCTTCTGAAGGCGCGGATTATCCAGATGATCCTAAGCAATCGTCGCTGTATACATGGTGGTTGCAGGAGGCACGCTCAATGGGCTCGTACCGGGACCTCCTCGTTAAAGTCGAGGATGGCTTGAAAAGCCTGAACGGGCATGTTGACGAATTACAAAGAAAAGATATGTCCGCAGCCGGATCTGTTACTCGCTCTATTCAGGAAGTGAAAAGCTCTTTAGATCAAATACAGAGATCAGTTGAGTCGACTGAAGGGGTTATATTAAACACTAGAATTCCTGTTTCTTTGGAGAGGTTCGATAATCGTTTTAGACTCTTGTTAAAGTCTCAGAATATTCGAATTGTATTAATTGAAATTGGGCTTCCGCTTGCAGTCTCGGCGTCCTCTGTAGTTTTTCTGATCAGATTTTTCTGTGATCAACAATGAAAGCAACAGGTTTGTATGAGGGCCTGACTATTGACCATTATCAAGCTGTGTCAGGATTCGTCGCCGTCTTCTTCTGCGTCCATTTGAAGCGATTCGGCAAAGCCTACCTGCCGTAATTTGCGCGTGACGTTTTCAGATATGTCGATTTTGTGGCGCTTAATTTCCAGCAGCGGAGCAGACTTTATGGGGCCCAGCGAGTGGGCATGCGCTATGAGCCGTTGAATCGTGCGTGAGTGCTTTGCCTCCCCCAGCTCAGCGGTGAGACTGTCCAGCCTGTCACGCATGCCCTGCCTGAAGTAGTGCCGTATGATCTCCGACGGGCCGTTCACTTTCGGCGGCGCCGGCGGGAGGCCTTTAGGATCTGCGTTTAAAACCAGCAACTGCACGGCTTCGCTGATCTCCTTGAGCCTGTGCCAGTTCATCAGCTCGCTGAGCATGGCCCGGGCGCCGCACTGCACTGTGTGTCGCATTTCCTGTTCGCCCAGTTCCTGGCGCTTCTCCGCGAGCCTGGCCGTTCTTTCTTTCTGTTCGGTAGGGGCTACGCGGCGCATGGCTCGACCTTCACCTGGTTCCAGGCGCCGACCGCTTCGAATATCCGCGCGGCGTGCGCCTCGTCCAGCGATATCGCCTCAGGTATGGCAATCCAGCCCGAGGCCACCATCTGGCTCTGGTTGGCTTCGTCGCGGAGTTTTTTGTAGCAATGCTCGATTACGTCTTCCAGGTGATCGGAGAGGTAGTTGCCATCCGGGGCGACTTCCACCGACTTGCTGTAGCGGTCACCGCGGGCGTCGATACACAGGGCGCTGAGGTAGATCGTCCATCGGTGAGGAATTTCGCAAACGGCCTGGCCGATTTTCCCCGGCGGGATGTTCTTCAGCGATTTGTAATTGATCATGCCCTGGCGGCCGCTGGGATCGATGTTCACCACCGCGACATGGTTGGATGCCAGCAGTGACCGGCATGACCTTGCGATGCGCGCCTGCAGGTTGTGAGGCTTACGTTTGCTCATAATGCCTCCGCCAATTTGCGCAGCACGCTACGCTCAGCCCTGGAAATGGCTGGCTTGCGGCGCTTGAGGATGGTTTCTGGATCAATCTTCACGGATCGCTTGGGAGGGATCGGATTGCCCGCCAGGCTCGGTACCTGGGAAACGTTTCCGCCGGCGGCCAGGAACTGCGCTGTGCGTTCCGATATTGAGTCGGCGTGCTGGCGGTGCTGCTCTACCAGGCTTAAGTGGTTGCTGACGTACATGGCGACCTCACTTGATTCGGATCGAACTGTCACCGCGCTCAAGGTGAGCCCAGGTAGGTTCGGGTAAAAGTTCGTGTTCAGCGTCTTCACCGGCTGCCATACGCTTGCGCACCGCTTCGTTATGCTCGCGTATCTCCTTGAGCTTGGCGGCAATGGCCTTTTTGTCCGGAGCAATGCTCGACTTCACAGTGGTCAGTTCGTCCGGCACTGCATCTTCGTTGTCCACGATCACCCGTTCGCTGCCCATGGCCAGTGTGATGGTGAAGAGCGGACGCTTGATTGACTTGATGTTGGCGGCTTCCATGTTGCGACGCAGGTAGTCGCTGATCTGGGCGACGCTGTTGGACTTGATCCGCTTGAGTTCAGCCAGGCGCTCGATTTCGTTGTCGATAGCCGTCACGTCGCTTTCAATGTTCCGGCGCAACATGACGATGTTGTCAGCCTTGTCGTTGAAGTCGCCTTGCACTTCGTCCATGGCGTGCTGCAGGGCCTCTTTCAGACCCTCATCATCGGTATCAGCCATGGCCTGGAGTTCGGCGAGTTTGCCGGTGAGTGCGTAGAGTTGGGTCATGCTGCGGCCTCCGTGCCTTTTTCAAGCACAGCTTTGCGCTCCTCGAATGCTCGAGTGATTCGCGCGATGAAGGTGGGTTCGTTGCGACGAGTTGCCTCGCGGATGTATTTCACGTTCAGAAGCTTGAGTTCGTGAGTCGTGACGGCCTTGCCAATGGTTTCGACCGCTGAGGCAAGCCAGTCGACACGCTCTTGTTTTTGGCGAAGTATCTCGGCGTCCTTGTCCTCGGCTTTTTCAAGCTTGAACTCTTCGGTGATGGTGTCGACGTAGGTCGGATCGTCGAACATGCCCATGTAGATGTCGGCGGCGAACCCCAACGGCTGCAGGCATTTACCGATGGCGTCCGTCAGCGATTTTTTCGCTGCGTCCCAGTCAGTAAGAATCTTTCCCTGCTGCAGGTAGATAAATGGCGTATGGCCGTAGTGCTGAACCGTGCATTTTTGCCCGGCGTTGCCCAGGTACCAAAGCTCGATTTTTACGGTGTGCAGCTTCGCACAGATCATTGGAGCCTCTGGCCACTCTTTAGTGGGCGCCTGAAGCGGTGCACCTTCGTCAAATCGATCCTCAAGGACATTCCAACCCCAACCCTCACCGCATGGTCCGAAAATCTCTGTTGCCTTGCGCATGAGGTAGGTTGGCCTGATCGCAGTGCCCTTAAAGCCACCCGCGCCAGTGTATTTTTTAGTAGCGTCAGGGTCGGTTGTGTTGACCTGGTCCCAAATTCTCGTGTTCTCGGACATTACTTATTCCTCCAGCCGTCAGCGCGCTTGACCAGTTCCTTGAAGGCAGTCGACGGCAGCCTGCTCATGTATTTTTTGTTGTCGCGATACCATTCTTCCAGGGCGGCTTTGGGCGTCTGGATGGCAACGACGTGGGAGACCTGTTGCTTGTACGAAGTCGAGTTTGAAACCTGAGAGTGGAAGGTCCGGCTCACCACTACAGTGTTGGTCATTCCCTGCTTGACCAGGTTGTTCAGTTCTTCCTGGGATTGAACGGCAATGGCACCGGGGTGCTTCTGCTGGAACAACCGGTAGCAGGCCTCCCGTACAAGCTCGGTACTGCCGTACTCGACATATTCAACGTCAGGAATACCAGCCTCGATCTTCTCCGCCACCTCATCCAAGCGCCCGGTGTCAATCCAGGCGTTTTTCGACACCTGTTTCAAATCCCATCCGCTAACCGTTTGGCGGTCTCGCTCAAGCTGCAGATGCTCGGGGAGAATGTCATAGCCGTAGGTCAGATCGGTGTCGCATACGAAGAGGGTGCCGACGTACAGCTTGCCTGGCCGGGAGGGCAGGATATGGCCGTATTTGGTACCGATGACGTCGCTCATCGGCGGCTGCATACGCAGGCACATGTTGCGGATTTCCGTTTCGTCTTCGTCGGTGAGGCCGGAGACAATGAATTCAACGCCCTGATTCTGCCTATGTGCCGGCGTCTCGTTGATGCACAACACCTCCGCGTCGAACTGGTCGCTATGCCGGAACTCAGGCACCCACTGCTTATTGCCATTCCAGACCTTCACTTCGTACCCGTTCCGGGTCAGTACCAACAGGGCAATTTTGTAGCCCTCGCCGAAGCTGCCGATGGCATCGGCGCGGTCGAACTTAGACGTGCTGCCCAGAACCAGGGTGCTGGCCTCCAGCCTTGCAAAGCGGCTGGTGATGAACAGCTGGCCGTTGGCGAAGGCGTATTCGAAAGGCGACTCGCTATCCAGCGCGTTCTGCACCAACTCCCGGATGGCTTCTTTCAGGCCCCAATGGCGGACGTAGTCGCGGGACAGGGGAAGTTCGTAGGACTTGGACCGGATGCGATCTGCAATAGCTGCGAGCATGGCAATACTCCCGCGCCATCCTTGCGGGGCGCTGTGATGTGTTGGTTATTGAGTGATTCGATCAGCGAGGGCGCTGAGCAACATCAGAAAGGCGCAGACGGAGAGGGCAGAGAAGGAACCGCGCCAGATCAGCATGCGCCTGGTGCGCTTGTGGGGAGTCAAGGCCGAACCCGCACCGCGATGCGACCACCCTTCATGGTTGGCGCCAGGCGCTGTGGCAGATCCCGCACCAGGTCTTCACGCTTGCGGCCGATGAGCTCGTTGAAGGGAAGGCCGAAGCCCAGGATGGCAATGCGGCGCTCGATGTCGTCGAGCTGCTCGTCGATCAACGATTTAACCGGTGCGGTGGTCATGCAGCCTCCTTGCGGTGCCTGGTGATTTTCAGCAGGCGCTGGCAGTAGTGGTTGAATTCTTCGACGGTGATCGCGTCGCCGGTGAGCATGTTGGTGATCATCCGCACGACGACGGCTTGGGCGCCGGGCTCGCTGCTGGGATGCTCAAGTGCTTCAAGTGCCTCATCGATCAGGATGTGCGGACTCATAGGTCGGCATCCACATCGTCTTCGCGCTCTTCCCGTTCTGCTGCTACCGCGTCTTCGGCATACGGTCTCAGCAGCGCAACAGCGATCTTCTCAACCGCCTCAATCGGGCGTTGCTGGCCCAGCAGGTCGGCAGCGTGGGACCGGGCATCGCTCTGGCTGCCGAGCATCGCCGACAGCAGCAGGCGGGCGAACGAATCACGCTGATCCAAGCCGTCGATTTGGCGCTGATTCAGGTGGCCTTGCAGGACCGTGCAGAACCGGTCGAACGTCACCACCTGCGGCTGGCCGAAGCGGCGCTTCCACTTGATGTCGACGCCGCACACCAGGCGCTCTGCCGAATGCTCAAGCCAGTCCGTCACCTCGTCGCTCTCGCTGACCTCTGGAGGCAACTGAGCGTCGTAACGCTCCTGGCAAATCTTCAATGCTGCGTTCATGGTCGCCTCCAAGGTGGCTGTTGTTCACCTGTATTCGTCAACACTCATGCCTCTCGCTGGTTGCCGATGGGCGCGGGGGAGGAGTGCTGACGTAATAGAGGTGGGAAAGGGAGGACAGGTCATCCAACTTCGTTGAAGCTGCGCTTTTATTGCGGGGCAGTTGAGTGTACTGATAGGCTCAAAACAGCGATGTGCGAGATCGCACCGCCAAATAGCGAGATTTTTGAATGTTCAGATTTTTTCTAGCCACTATTTTTTCATTTGTTTTTCTCGGCGTAATTTCTGGTTGCTCTTCCACTGCCGAACAAGAAAAAACACTGAGCGCCGGGCTCGTTGCGCATTTGAATAAATTCAAGACGTACCCGATCGCCTCGCAACTGGCCGGGGTTGAAGGGACAACCCAACTGCGCTTTACGATAGATGGCGACGGAAATGTCGTTTCTTATGAGCTGGTACAAAGTTCAGGCAATGTGGACTTGGACGCGGCCACTCTAGAATTAATCCGTCGCGCCCAACCACTGCCGAAACCACCAGCCGATTTAATGAAAGACGGCCCAATTACGATCATTGCCCCTTTTATCTACTCCCTAGACGGGAATATCTGAGCAGGACTTGCAATCCGCTGCCGTCACTCGATGACCGTCTTCGCATTCAACGACGGAAACGCTGCTGGTGTAGCCACGTTCAGCGTTGAGCCTGTTTGTCTCGCTGATACAGGCGGCCAGGCTCTTGTCGGAAAATACCCGAAGTTCGCCGCGCAGGGTGATGTGGATGACTTTGTTCATGGTCATGCTCCGGGTTGTTTTCCCAATGCCCACCGCTCTGGATGGGCATCAGTGAAAAGGTCCGCACTCAAAAGAAAACGATGCAGTAAGGTCCGTCGTAGCCTTCTTCGCATACAAATGCCTGGGCCTGCCGGGTAGACACCGTCCAGTCTTGAACGTAAATGGTGCCAGCGAAACGGCTTTTGATCATGATTTGCATTTTCTTTTCCTCGTTTGATTTTCCGGATGACCCTGTCGCCAAGGTCATCGAGGAAATCTGTGGGGCCCAGGCCCGCTACTGGCGACGGCCTGGGGTTGTTGCGTCAGCGGTGTTGTCCAATTACCCGCTGCTGATTGCAGGGCTGGCCGGTCGTCTTCGGTGTGGGCTTCGAGCTTCCTACTCACAGCGTCAAACAGCATCTGTTCGCCGTGGATAACAGGTCCTTACAACATGCACGCTACAGCTCTGAATGCCCTGGCTGAGTGGGGCAGGGTGCATGAGGTCCGGCGCGCCCAGCCGAAGCTATCGGGCCCGCTAATTTTTGAATCTGTTCTTGCTGCCGGTGTTACTCGCCACCGCCGGCTGGGCGATTACTTTTGATCGTGCGCCTTGATTACCACCTGGACTTAATCCAGTTCGCACCCGTTGTGTCACCTATCCGCGCCTTGCCAGTGCAAACCCCTCATCTTGGGATCTGGTAGGTGGCGGAATCAGTGCAACCCTCTGTTCGTATCTGCGTGGCCGGTCCGGAGTTTCGGTTGGCTGACGCGCTACGTGACTTTGAGCTGGCAGGGTTCTCCCTGCGATATCCAGTTCCAGAGCTGGCGTGGCATCGGCTGTTTGTTGCTCGCAGTTACCGGATCGGGTCCGGGGTAGTCGATGGCGAGGATCCTGAGCTTTTAAAGAGCGGTTCGCAGCGGCTGTGTGTTGCTGCGATGAAGTGAATATAAGCTCGCTTATTTTATTCGTCAATAAGCAGGCTTATATATTTTCCTGCGGGCGATAAAAAGCCCGCTCAGTGGCGGGCTCTTTTATGAGTCGCAGTACTCGTGCCAGCCGATTCTGACGGTGCCTCCATCCAAATGCTCAACCCTAATACCGGCCGTGTCACCGATCTCCTGGATTACCTGGTGCCAGGCTTCAGGGCTTTCATCGTCGCGCCTGGAGACCTCAACCAACTGAATCCGCTGTACCCGCGGAGAGGCGATCAACCGTTGCAGGCGATGGCCCACAAGCTCGTAGGAGTTTCTCGATTTTGGTGTGGGGTAGGGTGCCTGGATCATGCTTCGCTCCTTGCGAATACTGTATTTGTGTACAGTATTGGTGGTGACATATCTTGGCAAGAGGGCGGCAGCAAGTTTCATGCACAAATGCATATTTCGCACGGCGGAGTCTTTTCGGCAGGCATGAAAAAGCCCGCGCGTAGCGGGCTGTGCTTGAATGCATGGAGCCAAAGCTACTTGCCGGAAGAGGCCCACCGAGCCAGCGTCCAATAGGTTGACTGACCAATCCTTGGCTCCTTTGCGTACTCTGTAGGGCGCTTCAAGCCGACCTGCATAAGATCGTCTCGCACCTGCAGGACAGTCCAGCGAAGATCCCTCGCCAAGTCCTTTTGGTGGAAACAATTTTCCCCCGAGGTTCTGTCAGCCCAGGCGGTGAATTCTGACTGGTTATAGTGAAAGAGGGATTGATTGAAATCGGTAGCGGAAACGCAGCCAAAAGCTGAGCCGTCTAAAATAACCAGGTCGTCGGCTGAGGCACGAAAGGTACCGGGCGCGGCAATGTGTGAGGCTACATTCGCCACCGGGAGCAAACGGTACGCGATCGCACCGATAATGATTGCCACGAGACCAGAGCACAGCGCTACGAACAGCGCATTATTGCCAGCTGCCGAAGCTGCTCCCGAAATTACTTCTACAGACTCCGTGACAGGACTCTGACTTTCTTGGTTGATGGGCCCTGCGTTATCGTCAGGCAAAACATCGGCGCCGCAATGTTTGCACTTTATTGCTGCGCGCTTGATGGTCTCGGCGCACATTGGGCAAATCCTGTCAGAAGAGGCGCCGATCTCAGAGGGCAGCTTTTGTTCTGTATTCGCCGAAACCGACCATACGAGCGCTGCCACCCATCCAAGTGCTGTCCAGCCTAGCAACAGGTTCATCAAAAAAATCGAGTTGCCGTTGCGATGCTTGCGCTTTGCAGCCACGAAGGTGGGCGTGAAATATATGACGAAGGCAGCCATTAGAAGCACAAAGCCGGCCAGTGGACTTCCACTATCCATACCAAAAACCTAGTCCATTGAATTGAGCCAGCACTTTATCATTCGTGGCGTACAGCCACCATTGGCGGCGTACGGATTCAGGTCGGGTAGGGGAGATACAAGAAGCCCGGCGCTGGACCGGGCTTTTGATCAGGAGCAGGTCCCGCCCTTATGGTGCGATCCTGTTCCACCTGTTGGGTGAGTGCCTTTTGGACACGCCGAGGCAGAGAAGGAAGCTATCGAAAGCAGGGCTACCAAGCCAATTACAGCGAATTTTTTCATAGAGCCTCCATGCACTGCGGAATGCAGTATCAGGGCATCGGCGTGTCGAGATATTGCTTGAGTGAAGAAATTCGGTGAATTCAGAAGGACGATGCAATCGCCTGAGCCAGTTGCATGTCGCTCATCAAAGGCGAGCTGTAGGTCGCCCTGTAGTACCTGGAGGCTTGCTCAAACTGAGCGCCGCGAATTTCGCCGTCTGATGCTATGAATGCAAGCGCATCAGTCTTTGCTGATTTGAGTGGTTTTTGCGAATCGTCCGACGTATAGCTCGGTAACGTCGTCAAAGCGGTTGGCAAGATTGATGTGTAGGTCATCACTTTATCGAACGGGGTGGCCTTTTCATTCGCCGTTACGTGGTTGCCGATCAGCACTATCGCAGCGATTGGCAGCGTCTTCCATACGTCCATTCTTCGATGCTTCCATTACGATCAGAGGGCGCCACGATAGCAGAGTAGGGCGCTTGGCAGAAACAAGAAGCCCGGCGCGGGGCCGGGCTATGTTGAGAGTTAGCTGCCTTCAATCGTCTGCGCGAGCCCTTACAAGTTCGGGCGGGTCGCGGCGCTCAACGCCAATGACTACAGCACTCTTAATGCTATCGTCTAAAACCTTCGCGTTGATATTGAGGTAAACCGTGGTTCTTTCCCATTCGGCATACTGCAGAATCTCTTTCTTCTCTGCGTCGAGCGTGATGTCCTGTACGAGCGCTTCAAATTCAAGGGATCCCCTATGTTTGCGAATCTTAACCTTAAACGCTTCCGGGTCAGAAGAGTCAACCCTTAATACTCGGTAGAAGCCATCGAGGCGCCGTTCGGCAGCTTTGCGTCGCGCATTTACCACGAGCTCGTGTGCTTCTTCACCGGTTGTCGTGATCCCTGATACTGTCGCCTCGTCAGCAGTGGCAAACCCCTTAAGCATTTCTGTTTTAGAGTCATATGCCTGCCGAGAGACCTCCTCAAGCTTCGGCTCTCGCACCAATAACTTCGTCATTAGCTCCATTCGCCTAGTTTCTTCTTTCGACGACTGTCGCATCGTTTCGAGGATATTTCGCTGCTCTTCTGTTTTTGCCTCGCCAAGCCTCACCTCCTTACGGTAATCGAGGTATGCGCCATACGAGGCCTTGCCCACCCACAGGACTCCAAGTCCTATGACAGTGATTGCTATCAGCTCTGGTGACATGGTTTCAGCGGCCTTTTGAGCAAATTTCTCCAAAACACCCTGGAAATCGATTTCGAAAATCGACGATCCCTCTTCTACCTTGACAAGGATCTCAAGCTCTTCGCGCTCTTCGCTCGAAAGTTTGCGGGTGTCGTCCGTATCGTACTGCGCTATGGCATACGATTTATAGACGAGATTTTGAAGTTCCAGGAAGGACTTCATGACAGGTGGTGTAATGGTAGCGTCGAATTTTTCCCCAACGAGCCGAACCTCAAGCTTCGGCCAGCCAGAAAGCTTTACTCCACCCTTAAAGCCTCCGTCTTTGAGGTATATCTGGATGGCTTCAAAAGCGTCCGCCTCATTTTTGATAGTTATATTCTGCGCCACAGCATGTCCCTATGTGTAAGTGCGGCGTTATAGCCGCATTGTTGGCATGGCCTCTGTGGGCCTTTAGTTATGGCCTCAACATTACGTCAGTCGGCCTGTCTCCGCACAATCCTTCCTACCTTAACCTCATCCGCGGCCATAGAAGTGGTTCAGCGCGATCAGCTCAATCACAGCCACGAACACGCAGAGCACAACGAACCCAGGGCTGAACACTCGCTTACGACCGGATGAGCTCCAGCTAAGACCAGCTGCGTCGGAGTAGCCGGGGATCATCATAAGCAACGCCAGGCAAGCAATTACCCCAACCTTGCTCCAGAAGGACTGCTCTCGCCATGAGGTCGAAGGTTTTCCAAGGGCGGATGGCATCAGTAAAATTTCTGCAGCGCCTGCACAACCACGCCCACGATCCGGCAGTTCTCGTCCACCGCCTCGATCGGGTAGCTGGGGTTCAGCGGCTTCAGGAACAGTCGACCGCCATCGCTGACCAGCTTCTTGAACGTCGCTTCGTTGCTGTCTGGCAGCTTGGCTACCACGAGCTTGCCTGGGGCGACTTCGGCCTCAGTGTCCACCAGGATCAGAGTGCCTTCAGTGATGCTCTGACCGGCGGGCGCCGTCATTGAGTCACCTTTCACCTTCAGCCAAAACGCTGTGCCCTTGGAGTCGTACTCCGAAAACTCATAGCTGTCAGAGAATCCGGCCGGGTAGGGCTCAACAGCCTCCGCCCAGGCGCCGGCGGCAACCCAGCTGATTACGGGATAGCGGAATGATTTGGTGGGCTGCGCGGCAATAGAGATATTTGACTCGGCAGCGCTTACACCTGTCATTGGCCCGGTATTTTCGGAGAGCCAAATAGCGTTCACACCACACACATGGGCGATCTTCGGCAGGTGTGCGCTTTGAAGGTTCTTTCCGGTCTCCAGCTGGGAGATTACCGGCTGCTCAACACCCACTTTTAAGGCGAGCGCCTTCTGCGTCAGCTTGGCGTGGTTGCGTGCGGTTTTGATTCGTTCGGCGAGTGTGCTCATCAGCTGGAATTTATAAGTTCCCTTATCGGCTTGCAAATAAGTGTCCTTCTACTTAGAATATAAGCAGGCTTATCAGGAGGGTGCTCTTATGACCCCTATCGAAAGGCTCGTCGACTTCTTCGGCGGGCAAACCAAAACCGCTATAGCGCTCGACGTTTCTCAAGCCGCAGTTTCGTACTGGGTTGCCGGGATTCACCCGATGCGCGCCGAAAAGGCTTTCAAGGCAGAAGAGTTGACCGGTGGAAAAATCACTGCTCGCGAGCTTTGTATTCCCGGAAAGGACGCCCAATCCGCCGCCTGACATCTCTGTCCGCCGTTCCATTGAGCAAATGATCGCCTCTGCACCTGCAGGGCGCCACGTAAAGAATTTCGAGGTGTTACATGCAGGACTTGATGAAGGCGATCTATGACGTTGTGGACGACCACGGGGCAGGGCGGATTGCAGAGGGCGCTAGCTTCTCTTCGAAGACGCTGCTTTCCCAAAAGGCGAACCCTGACTACGACAGCCACAAGCTGAACGTCCAGGAGCTGCACCGGATTATGAAGTTCACCCAGGACTTCCGCCCACTGAAGGCTTGGGCCGAGGCTTTCGGCTTCGACTTGGTACCGAAGGACAAGCCAGAAGGAATCAACCTCAACACCGCGCTACTGCGCTTGCACACCGATCTGGCTGACGTGACCCGCCTTGCGTTCGACGCCCAGGCCGATGGCCGCGTTTGCACTCGCGAGAAGTCCGAGCTGCTCAAGGAGGCAGAGGAAGTGATCGTCAGCCTGGAAGTATTCAAGCAGTCCGTGAAGGCGGCCTGAATTACAGACACAAAAAAGCCGACGTACGAGGTCGGCTTTTTCTACAGCAGTAAACAACTGGAGCGAATCATGCACCAACACACCGAATCGATCAATAGCCCCAGCGTTCCGGCGCCACGATTTTCGCAATCTGAAAACGTGGCGCGGACAATGTCGTCTCGGGAAATCGCTGAGCTTACCGGCAAGCGCCATTTTCATGTGACGACAGACATCGAGAGGATGCTGACCGAACTGAAAGAAGATGCCACAGGTTTTCGTGCCATCTACCTGGACAGCATGAATCGTCAGCAGACGGAGTACCTGCTCGATCGCGAGCACACCGACTGCCTGCTGACCGGTTACAGCGCCGCTATGCGCATGACCGTGATTCGCCGCTGGCACGAACTGGAGTCGCAGGTGGCTCAGACTCAACCGCTTTCCACCATCGAAATCCTGCAGATCGCCATGGAGTCTGAAAAGGCCCGCTTGATGCTCACTGCCCAAGTTGAGCAGCAGGCCACGAAGATCCACTCCCTGGAGAACCTCTTCAAGGAAGGCATGACACACACACAATTCTGCAAGGGTCTCAATGGCGTCAATGTCATGCAGGTGGGTAATTACCTGGAAGAGCGCAGTTGGCTCTACAACGAGAGCAAGTCCGGTACCCGTCACCGTGTTGGCTCGTACGCCCGCGACAAGTACATGACCGAGCACCAGGTCGAAGTCACCCCGCACGGCAAAGACCCGTTTATCTCCTACACGCCCGTTCTGTTGAAGAAGGGCGCCGCACGCCTGTACGACCTGTACCTGGCCGGCGAGCTGCCCATGAAGAAAACCTGGGGCGGCCTGTTCACCCACGATAAAGCAGTGCGAGGTGCCGCTTGAGCATGGGCCTTATGGTAGCCGCGATGAAGCTTCGCGTCGGCAACCCATTGCGCAAGCTAGTGCTGATCAAGCTGGCTGACAACGCCAGCGACGTAGGCGAGTGCTGGCCGTCCTATCAGCATATTGCCGATCAGTGCGAGATCAGCAAGCGCTCTGTAATGAACCACATCACCGCGCTTTGTGAGGCAGGACTGCTGCGCAAGGAAATCCGAAAGGGTGGCCCGAAGGGGAACTCATCGAACGTTTACTTCCTGACCCTGGATGGTGGTGGTGCACCTCCTGCACCAGGGGTAGTGCAGCAGATTCACCAGGGTAGTGCAGCAGGTTCACCCCCTAGTGAATCTCCTGCACCAGAGGGTAGTGCAGCAGCTGCACCCAGAATCAGTAACTCTCTTGAACCAGTCATAGAACCGGTCATTGAACCAATTACGCCCCAGGCTACCGCCAAGGTCGTGACGGGACAGGTCGTGCCATTCGTTCCCCAGCAACCACGAGTTGAGATTCCGGCCGACATGCCGGGGCCGAAAGACCAGACCTGCAAAACCTTTAAGGTCTGGGCGAACTACGCCATGGCCTACCGCAAGCGTTACGGCGCCTGGCCAGTGTGGAACGCAAAGATTGGCAAGCAGATGGCGCTGCTGGTTGACCGCCTTGGTGCTGACGTCGCCCACCACGTCGCCGCCCACTTCCTGAAAGCCAGCGATGCCGCCGTTCTGCGTAAGTGCCACAGCGTCAACGAGCTGCTGGTCAACGCCGAGAGCTATCACACCCAGTGGGTGACCGGGCAGCGCGTCAACGGCACAACTGCCCGCCAGATGGAACGAACCGAGGCCAACCTGTCCGCAGCGGAGCAGGCCGCTCAGATGGTTCTGGCCAAACGCCAAGCAGGTGACCGCAATGAATACCTCTGAAATGAATGATCAGCAGGTTGCCGGGCTGGCCGCTGCCATCTGTGCAACCGCCGAGGCCATGGGTCAGGAAATGAACCCAGGCACCGCCGCGATGATGGCTGAAGACCTCTGCGCCTACCCGGTGCCCGTCGTCAAAGCGGCGCTGAAGGCGTGTCGCTTCGAAGTGAAGGGCAAGCTGGCTATGGCTGACATCCTGCAGCGTGTCCAGACCTCCGACGGCCGCCCTGGCAAGGACGAGGCCTGGGCCATAGCCATGACCACCAACGACGAGTTTGAAACGGTGGTGCTGACCGACGAGATCCAGCTGGCTCTGGCCGCGGCGAAACCCATCTTGGATGGCGGCGACAAAATCGGTGCGCGCATGGCGTTCATCGACGCCTACCAGCGGTTCGTGGGCCAGTCCCGCGAGGACGCGAAGCCGGTCAACTGGCACGTATCCGTAGGCTTCGACGCCAGCCGCCGTATCCAGGCTGTGACCAAGGCGATGGAATTGAAGCGAATCCCGCGCGAACACGCCCAGAAGTACCTGGCGGACCTGAGTGTCGAGCCAGTCACCGAAGATGGTCGCGCCATCGCCGGCTTGCTCACCGGCACCGTTACGCGGCCAGCGCCGGCTCTACGAGAAAAGCTCGAGTTGGTGAAGTCATCAATGCTGGAGATGCGCGCCGCCAGCGCTGAGAAAAAAGACGAGATGCGAATCGAGGCTGCCAACGAACTGGCCGACCGCCGCGCATTGCTGATCAAGCAGGCCCAGGAATTGGAGCAACGGACATGACCGTAACCAGCATTCGATACAGCACCGCCCAGGCCAGGCCAAAACCGCAGGCCGGAGACGAACGTTTCCTGAAGGGGCGCGGCGTCACCCAGATTCGCCAGCAGCAGTACAGCACGATGTACCGGGCCTACATGGTCAGTAACGGCCGTCCGGTGTGGGAGTGGGTCGACAAGGGCAGTGAGCAAGATCGCACATCTGAGGCATGGAGCCAGGCAAGGAGGGCGAAGCCATGAAGGGGATATTGATCAATCTCATATTTGCTCTAGTGGCTTCGGTCATGCCCGCGCTGATCATGGCCGTGATGACTGATAGCCGCGTCATTGGGCTGATCGCATACATCTGCTGCCTCGGGTTCTTTTTTGATGTTGGAAGGCCGAAGGCTGATCGTGGGGAGAATTGGCAATGACCGACAAGATCAGCGTCAACTGCCAGGCCAAGCTCACCGAGGCCATCACATGCCTGACCACCATGTACCGGGATAAGAAGTTTGTGGTGGTCTCCCTGCGCCCGGGCAAGGACCGCACCCTCGACCAGAACCGGCTGTGGTTTGGGATGTACAAGCGAATTGCCGAGATGACACAGATCGGTGACGCGGCCGACGCCCGCCGGTACTGCAAGCTTCACTTCGGTGTGCAGATTCTGCTGAACGAGGACGCTGGGTTCCAGGCCGAGTGGTACCGGGTGATGCGTCATCTGCCATACGAAACGAAGCTGGCCATGATGGGCGAATGCCATTTGTTCGGCCCAGACGGTTTCCCGGTGACCAGCCTGTTCAACCGCGCCCAGGGCATCGCTTACACCGACCGCATTGCAGCCCGCTTCACGGGCCAAGGTGTGGTTTTCACTGATCTACTCAGCAAGGAGGCTGCATGATCGCCAAGCAACCCAAACCGAAAAAGTGCAAGAACCCCGGATGCGGCATTAGCTTCCAGCCGCAGCGGATGGGGCAGGCCGTATGCAGCCCGAAGTGCGGCCTCGCCATCAAGGATGTGAACCAGGCGAAGGCACGCAGGTCGCTGGCCCTGGTCGAGCGCCGCGAGATCAAGGTCCGTAAGGAAAAGCTCAAGAGCAGGGCGGACCACCTTCACGAAGCCCAGGCCGCGGTGAACGAGTACGTGCGCCTGCGTGACGCGCACCTGCCGTGCATCAGCTGCGACTCAACGCCCAACGACAATGACCTGATGACCGGCAGCCGCTGGGATGCGGGCCACTACCGATCGGTGGGCGCCTGCCCGGAACTGCGCTTCGAACCGCTGAACATCCACCGGCAGTGCGTGAAATGCAACCGCAACCTGTCCGGCAATGCGGTGGAGTATCGCATTCGCCTTGTGCAGCGCATCGGCGTCGAAAAGCTGGCCTGGCTGGAGGGCCTGCACGCGCCCAGCGAGTACACCGTGGATGAGATCAAGGCCATTAAGGCCAAATACCGGGCAATGACCAGAGAACTGAAGAAGGGGCAGGCAGCATGAACTACCACAACGTGATTTCAGCAGTAGTCCGGGCTCTGGCCGCCGAGACCATCAACAGTTCCGGCGGATGCAGCGTTGAGCCTCGGGTGCAGGCCAGCAAGCTCAAGGGCGAGATATCCGGGAAGGATGCTGCGCTGCTGGCTGACTGCATCGTGCACAAGCTTCTGCATGCCCAGCTTTCTCCGAGGCACTGGAACGCCCTGGTGGCCAAGTACAGCACCCACCGTGGGCGAAAGATCGATTCCATCGGCAGGCTGGTCGCCGTGGTAAAGACCCCAGCACCGCAGCGCTTCACGCAGCAGGCTGTCTTGGTTTGGGCGGTACCGCAGCAGGTGAGGGGCATTCGACGAGCGGCACCCCAGATCAGGGCGCCGAAGCACCGCGAGAACAAGGAAGAGGGCCAGTGGGATTGGCGCAACGCGGCTGCAGACGCTGACATTGCCCGCGCCAACAAGCATGCCCGCGCCGTAGCAGAGGAAAAGCCCGGGGAGATGATTGTCCTGGCCGAGTCGAACTACGACATGACGAATTGGGATGCACAGGGGCTGACAGAGCGCACTTACCAGCGCTGGAACAAGGCGATCAAGGTGGGCTTGGAGTCGCTTGTCAACGAGGCTCTGGTCGAGGCGCAGCACATGCTTGAAGCAGTCGGTGTGCTCGGAAATGAGGCTGCATGAAATAGTCCCTCGAAAGGGCTTGCAATGTCATGTCGTCATGTCGCATTATTCACCCATCCTGTCGCTCCTGCGTGTGTAGGGCTTACAAAAAAGAACCTGGCCATCGCGCCGGGTTTTTTTTTGCCTGAGTTTCACTTGTGGCCAGGACAGCCCTCGGGAAGTCCCGGACATTGATAAGCCGGTAATGCAGCCCTACGGAACAACATTGACGTCCCGAACGTCATCTATCAGTTTTAGGCGCTCTATAGCGCGTCTGCATCCATAGTTAGCTGCTTTTTGAAGATAGCGGATCTTTTCCTGCTTAAGGTTCTGACCTGAAATTTGAGTTGATAGACTCATGTAAAGCTCGGCTCGAATAGCTTTTTCATTGAGAGATGCAATTGCATTTTTTCTCCTGGAATCACTATCCCTATCGCAGCTAGGCATAAGCATTGGCTGCGGATAGTACTTGCTTTGCGAAGTTGTATTTTCAGGTAAGGCGTCAATCAAAGATCGAAACTCGGCTGTTTTTACATCGTCGAAGCAGTAGCTGATCATCTGCATACCTGCTGGGGCGAACCCTTGTGTCAGGCTAGATTTCAATAAAGAGCAGACCTGACCTACAGCTTGCTCTCTGGGTTCAATGCCTATAGCGAGCCGAGCGAGCCGGTATTGTGCGGCTGGATTTCCATCAGCGGCTGAGCGCTTGAGTAGGGGGACGGCCTCCGCCACTAGAGTGCGTAGTTTATTTATGAGTTCTTCTTTTTTCTTTTCGGGAAACTTTTCCTCATTGGGTAATTGATCCCGAATATTGAAAATTTCGTTATCAATTTCGTCAATTTTATCAAGGTAAGGGAGTGCCTTGAAATACAGCGTTTCGGCCTCGGGTGAGGCATCTGGCGACTCCGCGTTTGCGATTGTCGCGACGCAAACCAATAAGGTTAATGATAGAAGTTTGATGTTTCTTTTCGTCATAGCGTCATCCTCGTAATTACCTGCCTGGATCGAGCCAATGCCACAACGCAGTATGCCGGTTGGCGGGCTAACGTTTTCATATTCAGGGCCTCGAAATCAATCAACGTTTTTCTGTTTTCGGCCCCGCCACACCCTTCGCACTGAGCAGGGAGTGCCGCCGGGGCTGACCTATTTCCATCATGCCCCACGGAGTCGAGCGCATGGAGTATCTACAGCGCCTGCTCGACAAGATCGACAGGTTCGAATTGCTGATTGCGGGCCTGATTGGGGCTGTCGTTGCGAGCTGGTGGCACAAGGACGATTTGTCCGACTGGCGCGCTTGGATGGTGTTCTTGATCACCGGGGTTGCCTGCTCGCTGTACCTGACGAGCATGGTAAGCGCGTACCTGAATGTCACTGAGCCCAAGATCGTCGCCGGCATTGGTTTCTTGCTGGGCACGTTCGGCGGTTCCCTCCTGGCAGCAATAAACCGAGCCATCAAAGCCGCTGACCTCTGGGCGCTTATCCGCCAGCGGTTCGGGGGAGGCAACCCATGAATCTTGAACTGATCAACTCCATCGCCTGCGGCCTTATCGCGCTGTGGGCGGCCTGGTGCGTACTGAGCGGGAAGGTGAGGGACGGCATTCTCGGGAAGCTGATCTACTCGACGATCGCCATCACCGGTTTCGTTGTGATGGTACGCAGCCAGAACATCTTCTTCGGCCCGACCACTGCCGGCCTGACGTTGCATGTCGCCCTGGCCCTGGCCGGTGCACGGCATATCTTCATGGTCACGTACTGGCAGCGGGTGATGGTCTGGCTGTGCCGGACGCTGAACTGCGAGCACTGCCTGAACTGTAACAAGGCACCTGGCGGTGTCGAGCGCAGAGCCAAGTAATGCGAGGGCCTACCATCCCCCTGGAAACCACTGACGGGCGAGGCTTACCGTCACACGCAAAGCATGCTGACTTTGATCACACTCCAACTGCTGATCTTCGGGCGTTGCGGGTTTGCGCCACCTGAGATTTGCCGTTAAACCTTTGGCGTAAGATTGCTCAAATTCGGTATTCGCTTCTTTGGTAAGGCGCATGGCTTTCGCATAGTCCGCCTCAAGGTCATCAGGCAGCGATTCACAAGCCAGTTTGGCTTGCTGATACCTAACGGCATACATGTAGCCGTCAGTTGGGGCTTCGTCGTAGCTGTAGCGAGAGGGCTCCACAGCCATTGCTGGGCCAGCGATAAGTAAAGCGATGAGATACAGGCGTCCGTGCATGGGTTTGAAGTCTCGAAAAAATCAAATTTGGCGGAGTATACCTGGCTCATCCGCGCCACGTTTTCGAATGCGCCAAATCTTGGCGCGGATTAAAGTTACCTGCTCAGTCAACCTACTTATCCATTCATACGTGCCGCCAGTAAGGCTCGCTCCTTGCTTAGAGGTTTGAGCACCGCGGGTTGCTCTCCGATTTTCATGAACAGGAAATAATGGTCCTGATCATCGTGCAGGATACGGTAGACGTCAGCTGTTCTGTCAGTGCTAGGCGAAGTCAGCTTGTCCACAATCAATGTGTAAGCGCTAACTCCCAGCTTCTCCAAAGCTGTCTGCAGCTCTGCGTCAATCCGTGATCGCCATTTTTTCATGTTGTGTCGATATGCTAGGACTGCAAGCACGATTGCCATTATTGGCATTACGCCGACCGCGAAGACGGTAAATAACGTATCCATGATCTCTCTTTGTTAAATAAGAAAACTGTTCATGAATACCCGCAAGCTTGAAAGGCGGCAAGAGAAGGTCACGATATGATTCGACCAATGCCGCCACTATCGCTGCTTGAATTGTCCGACTTTGGTGTTCGCATTACCCCAGCTCCCGAGGTATGGGAATGGCTCCAAGCCGAGATCCTTGCCGACACCGGCAGCATTCACAACGAAGACCATGCCCATCTGCTGGATGCTGACATCCGGATCATGTGGGCGTCGTCGAGCTTCGAGAAGCAGGGCCGCACTGTCCTGGGCCAAGCCGAGCAGGTAGCGTTCCGCGCCGGCGGTTGGCAGAAAGCCCGGATGGAGCAGCAGATGCGTGACTGGTTCGGCGATGTGCCGGCTTTCATCATCACGCTGGCCGCTGACTACTGCGCCCAGTGCAGCGACCTTGAGTTCTGCGCCTTGATCGAACACGAGCTGTATCACCTGGCTCACGCGACCGACAAGTACGGTCAACCAGCATTCACCCAAGACGGTGCACCGAAGATCAAGCTGCAGGGCCACGACGTCGAAGAGTTCGTCGGGGTTGTCCGCCGCTATGGTGCTAGCCCTGACGTTCAAGCGTTGGTGGATGCTGCAAACAGTCCTGCTGAGGTGGGGAAATTGAACATTGCGAGGGCCTGCGGAACCTGTCTGCTCAAGTCGGCCTGATTCCATGACAGGTATTGACGGATGACAACCATATGGCAGTACTACGAAGCGAGGTCAAAGCCTTCATCGTTCAGGCTCTGGCCTGCTTCGATACGCCGTCCCAGGTGGTAGCAGCGGTCAAGACAGAATTCGGGATTGAGATCACCCGACAGCAATGCGAAACGCACGACCCGACAAAGTTTGCCGGGCAGAAGCTCGGCAAGACCTGGGTGGACCTGTTCCACGCTGCTCGCAAGCGATTCCGTGAAGAGACAACCGATATCCCCATTGCCAATCGCGCGTACCGACTTCGCGGTCTTGGGCGGCTGGCCGAGAAGGCTGAGAGCATGCGCAATCTGGCGCTGACTGCTCAGTTATATGAGCAGGCCGCCAAAGAAGTGGGCGATGCCTACGTGAATCGCCGCCTTGAACCTGAAAAGCCTTTGGGCTCCCACGCTGACCAGCAGCACGCCGTTGCTGAGTACACCCTGGAGCCTGATGAGAATGTCCCCGCTACCCCGTACCTATGACCCGCCGGTAAAGCTGACGCCGAAACAGGCGAACATTTACTGCTGGGGCTTCCAGCCTCAGGCGCGTTTCCGCGATGCTGTATGTGGTCGACGGTTCGGCAAGACGTTCTTGGGCAAAGCTGAGATGCGCCGCGCAGCTCGCCTGGCTGCTGAGTGGGGCGTGAGCGTCGAGGACGAGATCTGGTACGGCGCGCCTACGTTCAAGCAGGCCAAGCGCGTGTTCTGGCGCCGGCTGAAGCAGGCGATCCCTGAAGCGTGGCGTGCACACCGCCCGAACGAAACTGAATGCTCGATCACACTCAAGTCTGGCCACGTCATGCGTGTGGTAGGGCTCGACAATTACGACAACTTGCGCGGCTCCGGTCTGTTCTTCGTCTTGGTGGATGAATGGGCGGACTGCCCGTGGGAAGCATGGGAAGAAGTCCTTCGGCCGATGCTCTCGACCTGCCAATACTCGATACCGGGCATCGGCATGCGAAAAGGTGGTCACGCGCTGCGCATCGGCACGCCGAAGGGCTTCAACCATTGCTACGACACGTTCCTTGATGGCCGGCCAGGCCATGAGCCCGATCACAAGAGTTGGCTCTACACCTCGCTCGACGGTGGCAACGTTCCGGCTGAAGAGCTGGAAGCTGCCCGCCGCAAGATGGACCCTCGGACCTTCCGGCAAGAATACGAGGCCAGCTTCGAGAACTACCAGGGCGTCGTCTACTACACGTTCAATCGTGAGGCGAACCGAACCAGCGAGACGATCAAGTGCGGCGAGACGCTGCACATCGGCATGGACTTCAACGTCATGAAGATGGCCGCCGTGGTGCATGTCATTCGTGACGATTTGCCATTGGCCCTCAGCGAGTTCTCCGAGGTGCGTGACACACCGGAGATGATCGAGAAGATCAAGCTTCGCTTCCCTGATCACAGCATTGCGATCTACCCAGACGCCAGCGGCCAGAACACAAGCAGCAAGAGCGCGAGCGAGTCTGATCTATCACTGCTCAGGAAGGCTGGTTTCACCGTAGTGGTGGATTCGACCAACCCCGCGGTTAAAGACAGGGTCAACGCCATGTGCGCAATGTTCGCCAACACGTATGGCGAGCACCGCTACCTGGTCAACGTTGACCAATGCCCGAAATATACGCAGTGCCTGGAGCGGCAGATCTACACGGATAAGGGTGAGCCCGACAAGAAGGCCGGATACGACCACCTCGTGGACGCCCCTGGCTACTTCATTGCCAAGCGCTACCCGATCAAAACACGCACAGGCGGAACACGCCGAATTGGAGGCTTGGCCTGATGCCAGTGCAATCGACAAACCCCGACTACGACGCGCACATCGCGGAGTGGGAGATGATGGACGACGCGCTCGAGGGTGAGTGCGCCGTGAAGCGTAACGAGCGCAACCTGCCCAAGCCGAGCGGTATGGTTGAGGCCGAGAAGATCGACGCCGCGGGCAACAAGTACCTCTACGAGAACTACACCAGCCGGGCTCAGTACGAGCATTGGGTGCGCGACTCGTTGCGTTCGATGATGGGGCTGGTGTCTCGGCTGATTCCTGAGATCGAACTACCGTCTGGCCTGAAAGGGCTGGAGGACAACGCCACAGCCGACGGCTTCGGCCTGAAGCAGTTGTTCTTCCGGATGGTGCGCCAGGCCATTTCCCACGGCCGGGTACCGCTGGTGGTGAACATCGACGAGAGCGGCGAGCCATACTTCTCGACGTACGCCACCCGCAACGCCATAAATTGGGACACTGCTGATCAGGGCGGACGGCAGGATCTGGTCCTTTCGGTGTTCCGCGAGTTTCGCAAGAAGGGCGGCGATCGCTACAGCCACGATTGCGACACGGTTTTCCGGGAGTTCTTCATGCTGGGCGATGTTTGCTACACCTCGGTGCGAAATGAAGGCGGCGAGCTGGTCGAGGACGAAAAGCCGCTGGGCACCACCGGAACTGACAACCGCTTGGTCAAAGGCCTGCCATACCTGCCCGTGATCTACTGCGGTTCGACCGACAACTCCCCGGATGTTGATGAGGTGCCGCTGCTGACCATGGCGCGGTCCGCATTGAAGTCCTACCAGATCAGCGCTGACTACTTCAGCTCTCTGCATCAGACCAGTCACCCGCAACCGTGGGTTTCCGGTCTGGATGAGGCTGTAGAGCTGAGTGTGACTGGTCCTTCGGCAGCATGGGACCTTGGCCCAAGCGGCAAGGCTGAATATCTGGAGTTCAAGGGCACCGGCATTGAAGCCAACCGCAAAGCGATGGATGACCAGAAGAACGCCGCGCTTGAGGCAGGCGCCAAGGTCATGGACGTGGCCGGCACTGAGTCGGGCGAGGCGCGCAAAACGCGTCAGAACGACCAGCACGCCACGTTGCACAGCATCGTCATCACGGTGGCCGAGGCGGTGGAGCAAGGCTTGCGGTACGCAGCCGAGTGGAAGGGCTACGACCCCAAGCAGGTCAAGTTCAAGGTAAATCCTGAGTTCGTGACCCCGGTGGTCGACGCCCAAGTGCTCGCCGAACTGCTCAAGGGCGTGATGGCCGGCACGATCAGCGCCGACACCTACTGGCAGTACCTCACCACCGGCAAGCTGCCGGAGCGCCCATACGAAGACGAAGCCGAACTGATCAGCGATGAGCGCGAGTCGGCCGGCATCAACTTGGACAAAGACGATGCCAACGACAAACCTGGTGCAGGCGGACAGCCAACTGCTGGAGCAGACGACGCGCCACTCGGTAATGCTGGAGCGGCTTAAGGCCGGCGAGGTCAAGAAGTTCGAGAAGTACCTACGCCAGATCGATAAGCTGGTGCGGGATCAACTCACCCGCAAGGAACTGACCACTTACAGCCGGGACCGCCTTGAGCAGTTCCTGGCCCGTGTGGACGGCAAGCTGCTGGAGATCTACAAGGCCTACCGCGACCTGGTGCAGGCCGATCTGGTCGATATCGCGCTGTATGAGTCGAGCTTTGAGGCCAAAAGCCTGAGCAATGCGCTCTCTATCGACGCTGTGGTGCCGACCAACACGGTGATCCGCGCTGCGGTGTTCTCCTACCCGCTACAGGTGAAGGGCATCGACAGCGGCAAGCTGCTGAAGAGCTTCGTCAGCGGCTGGACGCGGACCGAGACGATGCGCGTCACCAACACGATCCGGCTCGGCTTCGGCCAGGGCCAGACCAACGCCCAGATCATCCAGGCGATTCGCGGTACGGCAGCGCAGAACTTCACTGACGGCGTCTTGGCGATGAGCAACCGCAATGCTGCCGCCGTGGTGCAGACGGCAATCCAGCATGTGGCCACGACGGCACGAATGGAGACGCTGAAGGCCAACAGCGACGTGGTGCTGGGCTATCGCTGGGTGTCGACGCTCGATCGCAAGACCTCGCAGCAGTGCAAGGGCCTGGATGGGATGCGCTTCGACCTGGGCAAAGGTCCGCTGCCACCGGCGCACATCAACTGCCGATCAACTACCGTGCCGACCACCAGGCTTTCGGAGATGTTCGCGAAGGACGCCACGCGCGCCTCGGTGGGCGATAACGGCGGGGCCCAGGTCGACGCAGGTCTGAATTATTACGAGTGGCTAGCAACACAACCGGCGAGCTTCCAGGATCATGCGCTCGGGCCGGTCCGGGGCAAGTTGTTCCGCGATGGAGGGCTGACGCCGGAGAAATTCGCCAAGCTGCAGCTCGACAAGTCCTTCAAACCGCTGACCCTCGCCCAACTGAAAGAAGTCGAGCCCGACATGTTTACCCGAGCAGGCGTTACACTCGGCGCTCCATCAGGTTGAGATAGCACATGCAGATCATCGTTGAGGATGGGAAGGGCAGGCCAGACGCCAATAGCTTCGTGCCGCTGGAGAAGCTGACCTTCTACCGCGACTACTACGGGTTCCGGATACCTGAAGCAGAGGCTAAACAGGTCGAACTGCTGCTGCGCGCTGCGGCCGACATCAATGGTCGCCAGTGGAAAGGGCGAAAGGCCAATCCCGACCAGGTTATGGCCTGGCCACGGCGTGATTGCAAAATCGAATATCAGACGCTGTCCGAGACGTTCGTGCCCTTTGAGGTTGAGTGGGGCCAAGTACGGCTGGCGGTCGAGCTGTATGCAGCAGAACAGGGCTTCCAGATCGAAGAGCCGACGCATTGCATTGAGTCCAATGGTCGTCGCACTCGACTCAATCGCGATACGCCTGGCTTTCGCATGCGACCGCCGCCGTACGCACCGAGCAGGACACAGTTCGCCGATTACCTGATAATGCGAGGATTGCATTTAGTCGCTAAGGAATAGCCGATGTTCAAATTGCTGCGGTGGGCATTTCTGCTCGTAGTATTCATCACCGTTATTGGCTTCGTTTTTTTGCTCGGGCTCTCTTTTGGCCTCAGCAACAACCACGACAAGTTCATTACAGAGACCGTGCCTGTCCTATCAATGCTTGGCGGATGGGTTGCCGGCATTGGCGCACTGGCAGCAGTTCTCACCACTCTTTGGCTGGCTGATAAACAACGCAGAGAGGATGTTGAAAATCTCCGGGTTTCTGTTCGGTCGGCCATCACCAATACTGGAGAAGAGGGTTGGTTCATTGCTCTCGGGATCACATCAGATGGAAAGCGTCCGGTGAAGGTGACAGGCGTTTCGGTACAGTCGCCCCATGCGAGAAGTTACCTACATATCCACCAATTTTGGCTGGGGAGTCACCCGCTGCCAGCGGCGATGACCTATGGCGATAGTATTTCCCTGCATTTGACGCCAGGGTTTGACCGGCAGATCAATAGATACGTTGAACAATACTGCCGTGGAAAAGCTTCAGGATTGAAATTTGTCGTTAGCACTACGTTGCATGAGTTCAAGGCCTCCATAGACAAGAATATGCTCACCTTGAGCGACTGAACCAAAAACAGATTCATACCAACCTCGGCCATGCCGGGGTTTTTTTATGCCTGCAAAGCGGGCCGACCAAACCCAAGGGGTGCACCAAGTGGCAGACGAAAACCAGATTGATCTTGAAGACCCGGCAGTAAAAACCGCCATTGCCGCCGCAGTGGATGCAGCCACAATGGGACTCAAGAACAAAAACACCGAGCTGCTTGGCTCGCTCCGGACCACCAAGACCGAGCTGGACGGCTTCAAGTCCCAGTTCGAAGGCCTGGACATTGCATCAGTGAAAGGCCTGCTTAATAAGGTTGGTCAGGATGAAGAGACCAAGCTGATCGCCGAGGGCAAGCTGGACGAGGTCATCACCCGCCGCACAGAGCGCTTGCGCACCGACTACGACACCAAGCTGGCCGCCGAGAAAGCCCGTGCCGACAAGGCTGAGCAATTCGCAGCTAAGTACAGCGACAAGGTGCTGGCTGATTCAATCCGCGCCGCTGCCATCAAAGCCGGCGCGCTCCCAGAGGCCGCCGAGGACATCATCTTGCGCGCCCGGGGCACTTTCAAACTCAGTGAAGACGGTGAGGCAATTGCCACCGACCGTGATGGCGAGGTCGTTTACGGGAAGGACGGGAAAACCCCGCTGTCACCGCTCGAATGGGCGGAATCCCTGCGTGAAACAGCAACACACCTGTGGCCAAGGGCTCAGGGCGCCGGGCAGACCGGCGACAACGGTGGCAAGGCCACGAAAAAGTGGGGCGAGTACACGGAAACCGAACGCGCTGCGATCGCCCGTGACAATCCCGATCTCTTCAAGAAAATCCAGGCCACCAAAGGAACCTAATCCATGCCAACTACCCAATTGACCGACATCTTCGTCGGCGACTACTACACCTCCCTGGCGCCGGTTAACAGCCCGGAAAAGACCGCTGTATACGAGTCGGGCATCGTGACTCGCTCTCCTGTGCTGGACGCGATTGCTTCCGGCAGCCAGGGCACCGCTGAGATCAGCTACTGGCAGGATCTCAACGCCGATGAAGCGCCGAACATCAGCAATGACGACCCGAATGACCAGGGCGAAGTCGGAAAGGTCACCCAGGACAGCATGCGTGCCCGGGTTCTGTACCTCAACAAAGGCTACGGTGTTACTGACCTGACCGCTGAACTTGCGAACAGCGAGCCTCAGCAGCAGATCCGCAACCGCTTCGGCACCTATTGGACCCGCCAATGGCAGCGTTACACCTTGGGCGCTGCGCGCGGCATCATCGCCTCGAATATCGCGAACAACGGCGGTGACATGGTCATCGACGCGGGCGCGACCATCAGTGCGAACGCCTTCCAGGATGCCGCGTTCACCGCCGGCGATGCCGCTGACCAGTTCGGCGCGATCGGCGTTCACTCAGTGGTGATGAACCAGATGGTCAAGCAGGACCTTATCGAGTACCTGCGTGACTCGGACGGCAAGATCATCCTGGCCACCTACCTCGGCAAGCCGGTGTTCATGGACGACGCCCTGGTGTACGGCGCGGGCAAGTACTTGTCCGTGTTCTTCGGCCAGGGCGCTTTCGGCTACGGCGAAGGCACGCCGAAAGTGCCGGTAGAGCTCGAGCGTAAGCCCGGCGGAGGGAACGGCGGCGGTGCCGAAGTGCTGTGGGAGCGGAAGACTTACATCCTCCAGCCTGCCGGCTTCAGCTGGAAGGGTTCCGAAGCTCAGAACCTCAGCCCAAACGCGACTCAGTATGCCTCCGCGGGCAACTGGGAGCGTGTATTCAGCCGCAAGCAGGTCCCGTTCGCCGCTGTGATCAGCGGTACCACCACGCCGTAATCCGGCCCACACAGCCTGGCGCCCTTATGGCGCCGGGATGCTTTTGAGGTGACTCATGAAAGTAATCTACACGGACAAGCCGGGCAAAGAGCGCGGCGTGTGCTACCGCCTGCTGAGCGAATTCTTCGGTGTCATCGGTTCCGCTACCGAGGTGGTGGTTGATGGCGATGCCCCGGACATCTTCGACGCCTACCAAGCGGCCGGCATCAAGGTGTCCGACGGCAAAGATTCAGAGATCAAAGAAACCGATCCTCTGAAAATGAAGGTCCCCGAGCTGAAAGAATGGCTGACCGAGAAGGGCATTGCCTTCGACCCGTCCGCCAAGAAAGAAGACCTGCAGGCCCTGGTGCCAGCGGAATAAGGACAAGCACATGACCGACTTCATCACCATTGCCGATGTTGACGCCCAGCTCGGTCCTGACTGGTCCGGCACCGGTGATCCGGTCCTTGCTGTGACTATGGCAAACGCCTGGCTCACAGCCAAGATTAAGCGGGCTGTTCCTGATCCGGTTCCGGCCGAGATCAAAACAGCCGGCGCCCAGGTTGCCAAAGAGGCAGCGGCGGGCAAGCTGTTCACGGCCACGCAAAAGGAAGTGCAGAGCAAGACCCTATCCGCGCAGTCCGGCACGTCTGTGAGCAAGACCTACGTGGCAGGCTCCACCGATCAGTCAGCCGGCGTCAACTTCGCCATGGTGCTGCTGGAACCGTGGATCAAGCGCTCCAGCGTGATGATGCTGAAAAGGATCTGATCATGGGCATGCGTGAAGAGATCCAGGCCGAATTGGCCGAGTCGTTCGACGATCCTGATGGATTGGCCGACGCGGTTAAACCCGTGACGGGCGTGCGCAAGATCGCGAGCGAGTATGACCCTGACCTGGGCGGCGAAACGCCAGACAGCACCGTCACTTACACGGGGCGCGGTGTTCTGGGCAGCTACCTGTCCAAGGAAATCGACGGTTCCCTCATCCAGACTACCGACAAGAAGCTGCTGGTGCTGCAAAACGAACTGTTCGTGTCGGAGGCCGGTGTGCCAACGACGGTACCGGCTACCCCAGCCATTGGTGACATCATCAACGACCTGCGGGTGATGAACGTGTCCGCCGATCCGGCTGATGCAACGTGGACGGCCCAGCTGAGGAAGTGACATGGCGAACAAGTACGCGAGCATGAACGGCAGCTTTGCCGAGAACATTCGAGACTTCGCTGAGCGAGCCCAGGCTGGTATCGATGCAACCATCCGAGAGATCGTTATCGAGATCGGCAGCAGCGTTATCCGAATGTCGCCGGTGGGCAATCCAGAGATCTGGGCGGCGAACGTCGCTCATCGACAGAGCAACACCCGGGCGGCCGATGACTACGACTTCAATGTCGCGGTGCGCAACACGAACATCAACCTCAACGAATCAAACTTCACGAAGGCCGGCAAGCTGCGGCGCGGGGTCAAATACGCCAAGCCCCTGACCAAGACCGAGCGCGACCAGAACTTCAACGTGAACGGTTTGGTGGCAGGCAAGGACTACGTTGGCGGCCGGTTTCGGGGGAACTGGCAGTTTTCCATCGGCACGCCGGCGGAGGGCACGCTTGATCAGGTCGATCCGGCTGGTGGCGTGACGCTGGCTAAGCTGCGACTGCAGGTCCAGGCACTGACGGCTGGCGAAACGGCCTACATCGTCAACAACCTGCCGTATGGCATCCCGCTGGAGTATGGGCATTCAACCCAGGCACCCGGCGGCATGGTCCGGATCACTCTGGCCCGCTTCCAGCAGATCGTCGACGAAGCCACAAGGAACAACCAGGTATGAGCCACGCCATTATCGCGTCGATCTACGAGGCCAAGTTACTTGCCTGGAGCAAGGCGCGGGCAGAGCCGATCAAGGTCGTGTTTGAGAATATCCAGTATGACCCTGCGGACGGCGAGACCTACCTACGGGCATTTGCGCTCCCAGGCGATACCGCAAGTAGCACGCTTGCCGGAGATCACCGCGCTTTCATCGGCGTCTACCAGGTCAGCATTGTGGCTCCGGCTAATACCGGGAAGACAAAAACGAACCCGCTTGTGGGTGAGCTGAGCGCACTGTTTCCACTGTACGCGAGAGACACGAAGGCGGGCGTCACCGTCGTCACGATGTCATCGGTAGACCCTGGCCCTGGTATAACCGATCCACCCACGTTCACCGTACCTGTGTCGTTCGAATACCGAGCAGACATCGTTTAGTCAGGATCAAACGGGCGAGTAGGCGTCCCTTGATGGAATAGCATTTGCCAGACTCCAGCCTCAAGCTTCCAGATTGAAGTTCTCCGCGCGTATTGCCTTGGTGCTCCGTCGCGGCTGGATTGGGAGGCTTCGTATACCAGTAGACAAGCGTCCTTAGATATCACGGTCAGTTTGAAATTTCGCGCCAAGATATCAACGCGAGACCTTTGAAGCGGCAAGCTTTCAACGGTATCAGCTTTTGAATAGAAGGCCCCTGAACTACCAATTTCATGGAAGTCTTTGTGCAATAGACGATTGAGTTGCTCAGGGTCATTTCGGACACTTGCTTGATGCAAGCTGATCTCCATGTCTTGAAGCAGGTTGAGTAGCGAGACCTCTGTCACCTTGTTTTTCCCCTTTGCTCCATTCCAGATTTACCTGATTAGCACTTCCACCGCCCATAGGGCAAACCCAATAACCCGCCTCTGTGCGGGTTTTGTCATTTCTGAAAAGAGGAAATACCCATGGCCGTCTTTCTGCCGAATGGCTCTACCGTTGTCGTCGCATCCGCCTACGGCAATCCGATCGTCGTCACTGCGATCTCCAATGCTCTTGAAGCCTCGGTATCGGCGGCGGCTCACGGCCTCAAGGCTGGCGATTTTGTCGAGGTGACGTCTGGCTGGGCCCGACTGAACAATCGCGTGCTGCGCGTGAAAACTGCTACCGCCGACGCGTTTGTTCTTGAAAAGGCAAACACTCTCAACGTAGCGCGCTATGTTGCGGGCGGCGGCGCTGGCTCTGTGCGCAAGATCACGGACTGGGTGCCCGTCAGCCAGGTGACGGAATCCGCGAAGTCCGGCGGTGATCAGCAGAACGCAACCTACTCCTTTCTTGAAGAGGATGACGAGCATCAGATCCCGACGACCAAGTCGGCGATCGCGTTCACGCTCACTCTGGCTGACGATCCCGATTTGCCTCACAACGACGTGCTGATTGAGGCAGATGACGACAAGAAGCCTCGCGCCGTGAAGGTGAACCTCGCCGCTGGCGGCTGCATCGTTTACAACGCCTACGCCTCGTTCGACAACGTGCCGTCCCTCAACAAGAACAACATCATGACCGTCACCGCAGTGTTTGCAGTCGTCGCCAAATTCATTCGCTACGCGTCGTAAGGGAAGGGCTCATGGCTAAGTTCAAGTTGATCCAGAAGCCGACCTTCAAGGCGGCGGTGATGATCCAGCGTGCCGGTTATAGCGCCGAGAAGGTGGAGTTCGAGTTCAAGTACCTGGATCGCACCGCGCTCGCCGAGCTGTACACCGGCTGGAACGAGCGGCACGACGAGCTGAGCAAGCAGTTAGGAGACATGGACCTCAAGGCATTCACGGCTGCTCAGATCGATCTGCAGGCCGACCAATTGCTTGATGTCGTCGTCGGCTGGGATATCGAGGAAAAGTTCACGCCTGAAAACGTACGCATCCTCGTCAACTCCATTAACTCGGCCCCCAAGGCCGTGCTGAATGCCTACGCCGAAGCCTTCAACGAAGCCCGCCTGGGAAACTCCTAAGCGCTGCACGCGCGCTCTATGAGCCGACGCTGGAGGACACGGATGCCTTCGGCTTCACTGCGGCCGACTACTCCACAGAGATCGGCATCTGGCCCGACAACTGGGACGCCTTCAAGGTCTTTGAGGCAATGAGCACACAGTGGCGCACAGGCGCGTGCGGCGTGACAGGCATGGACTACAGCGTTCTCTCCGGGGTTATTCGGATGTGTGGCGTACCGATCAGCCAGCGACAAACCATTTTCAGCGACTTTCGCCGTATGGAGGCTGAAGCCCTGCAGGTGATGGTGGAACAGAGAGAAAACAAATGAGCACCAACTTCGCTTCCCTGGGTATTGCTGTCGAGTCGTCACAGGCCGCAAAGGCTGCTGATGATCTTGATAAGCTAGTCGATTCCGCTGAAGGCGCCCAGAAGGCCATTGATGATCTGGGCACAACGGGCGAAGGCCTGGCCGACACCGGTAAAAAGGTTTCCCAGGCCGAAGCGGATGTTGCGCAAAGCATCGATAAATCAACGGCAGCGAGGGGTCGGCAAGCTGGAGCCAGTCGCAAGGCAGCTGACAGCGCAGTCGCGGAAATCTCCGTCATCAGCCAGCTAGACAAGGCTATGACGGGCAATATTTCGAGCATGGAGTCGCTGGTTCAAGCCGAGGGTTTGCTGGAGCGCGCCCGCAAGGGCGGCTTGGTCACCATCGAAGAGCAGGCGAAATATCAGGATCAGCTGGGAAAGGCCTACGACAAGATTGAAAAGGCAGAAGCCAAAGAGCTGGCGCAGAAGCAGAAGCTGATCGAAGCGGAAAATCGTCAGATTGAGGCGCTGAAGCGTACCGTCAACGGGATTGACCCGGTAACCGCCAAGTTGGCGAAGCTTGAGGCTCAGGAGAATGCGCTCAATAACCTGCATAAAGCTGGTCAGATCGATGCGGAGCGCTACAACGAGGCTCTGGCTAAGATCGGGAAGGACCGGTCGGGGCTTACTGAAGCCGCTAGCGCTTTCGACAAGCTGAAGCTCGGTACCCGTCAAGCTCAAGAAAACGTCATGCAGTTGGCTAACGCCATCCAGGCAGGCGATCTGGGCAGTGGGGCGCGTGCGATCGCTCAGCTGGGGGCTGGCGCCGGTGAATCGGCGAAAAGCCTGGCAGGGATGCTGATTCCGGCCGGCTTGCTGGTCGCTGTACTCGGCTCGGTTGGCTATGCCTACTTCGATGCGATGAAGCAGGCGCGAGAGTTCAATGCTGCGATCAACGGCGGCACGAATGGCGCGGGGCAAGCTATTGCCAGCCTGAAGGATATGGCCGACGGCGTTGGGCGTGTTACCGGTAACCTGTTCGGTGCGCGAGAGGCCGTTGTTTCGCTTGCGTCTGGCGCGGCCACCAGCGGCACCCAGATGCGCAATTTGGCTGAAGCTGCAGCGGCAGTCAGCGAAGTTACCGGTCAGGGGGCGGGCGAACTCGCCAAGTCCTTTGCCACCGCTGGCGATACAGCAACTGAAGCCGCCAGCAAAATCAGCAGTCAGTACGGATTGATCACCCTCGAGCAGTACCAGGTGATCAAGGGGCTGGATGACCATGGCGACAGCCAGCGTGCCTTGGATGTGCTCAGCGAAGATTTGAACCAGGCCGCGTTGACGCGCCTGAAGACTTATCGCGAATCGTTATCCGACGTGGAGCGCGACTGGGACAGGATCAAGAACGCCATCAAGGGCGCGTACGCAGAAGTCCGGTCGGAGATATTCCCTGACCTGGCCAAGCAGATCGAGATCACCCAGCGTGTTCTTGATACCCGCAAGAGCGGCGGAATTGCTGGCGCCATCTCTAACGGTCTCAGTTCCTTGAACTCGGCTCTTGGTCTGGGCACCGGTGAGCATGACGACTCAACTGAGGCGCTTGAGAAAAAACTTGCCGAGCTGAAGGCCAGACAGACTGCCAGCTCTAACCTGGCAATTGTCACCGGTGAGAACGCCGACGCTAACCAGAAGGCAATCGAGGCTCAGAAAGCGCTGGATGCGCAACTAGACAACGTCAACCCTCTGAATAAGCGCAAAGCGGGACTGGAGAAGCTGAACAACCAGTTCAAAGCGCTTTACGAGAATGCAGAAAAGGCAGGGCAAAAGTCGCCACTGCTTGACGGTGTGAGCTACGACGGCAAAAAGTTTTCCGGTGGTGCGTACGACATTCTTTTGAAAGGCATTGAGGATAAAAACAAGGACCCGAAAAACGCCGCCACCCAAGTTGATCTGACCAGCTTCAACAACGCCAAGAACGACTTGGCGGCGATCACCGACACCTACAAAAACTACCAGAAGGAACTGGAGGCGGCCCAGAAGGCTGGCCTACTGTCTGAGGAAGACTATCTGCTGCGGCGCCAGGCGTTGATCGGGAATCAGCTCGACCAGACAACGGCAGCCTACGAAGCAGAGATTGCGGCGCTTGAGGCCGCCAAGGGCAAGAAGTCCACGTCGGCTGCGCAAAGCATCCAGCTGGACCAGAAGATCGCCGACGCGCGCGCCGGATTGGTTAAAGCGCAGAAGGATGCCAACAGCCAGCTTGAAGTGCTCGCCACCAACGAAACCGGGCGCCTGGCAAAGCAGCAGCGGGCGATCAGCACGTACGTGCAGGCGCTGGGGCAGCAACAGCGGGCTTTGGAACTGGCAGGCCAGCGCGCAGTGCTCGGCGTTGGGCAGGGCGATCGACAGAACGCACTCAGCGGCGAACTGAACAGCCAGCAGGACCGGTTTGCTCAGCAGTCGCTGGAGCTCGCCAATCAGAAGTCTGATCAGTCGCGCAACATGTCGGAGGAAGAGTTTAAACGGAAGTCGCAGGCGCTCGCAGACGCGAACAAGGCCGCGACGGACCAGATCCGGCAGAACTATGCGGATGTGGAGAACGCCGAGGGCGATTGGACGAAGGGCGCAACGGCAGCCTGGGATAACTACCTGGATTCGGCGCGCAACATCGCCGGGCAAACCAAAAGCCTGTTCGGCAACGCCTTCAGTTCCATGGAGGATTCCATCGTCAACTTTGCCATGACCGGTAAGGCGTCGTTCTCGGACTTCGCCAAATCGATCCTGGCGGACATGGCGCGCATTGCGACACGGCAGGCAAGTTCGGCACTGCTGGGCAGTCTGGTTGGCGCGGCGGCGAGTTACTTCGGTGGCAGCGCGGCCGGCGGCGGCAATGGCATGGCCGCCGGGTCTGCCGGTGCCACGTCGTCAAACCTCGGTGCCTCTTCGGCCGGCTACTCCAGCACCTACTTCCCGCAAGCCAAGGGCGGCGCGTGGTCGGGCGGTGTGCAGATGTTCGCCGATGGCGGTGCGTTCACGAACTCCATCGTCAGCAAGCCCACGGCTTTCGGGATGGCCAATGGCAAAACCGGCGTCATGGGTGAGGCAGGGGAGGAAGCAATCATGCCGCTGACCCGGACGTCGAGCGGCAAGCTCGGGGTTATGGCCATGGGCGGCGGCGGGACTGGCGGAACGCAGATCAATGTCGAAGTGCATATCGATGGCGATGGCAAAGCTACCTCCTCGGCTGATGCACCTGGCTATGACCTCTTCGGCAAGGAGCTGGCGACGTTCGTAGAGCAGAAGTATCAGGAGCTGCGGAGCAGGGACATGCGCCAGGGCGGCGTCATCAACAAAGCAATTAAGGGGCGCTGATGGCTATTGAACGATTCAGATGGGCGACGGAGAAGGGCGCGGAGGGCGATATTGCCCAGCGCGTCCGCTCCAAGAAGTTCGGAGATGGCTACGAGCAGTCGGTCGAGGATGGTCTCAACAACCGGTCGCAATCCTGGCCGGTAACATTTACCGGCCTGAAGCCGCGCATTAAGGAAATCATGGACTTCATCGACCGACACAAAGGCTCGAAGGGCTTCCTCTGGGAGCCGCCCCTGGGTGAGCTTGGTCTCTACAAGTGCAACGGCTACAAGCCAGTGCACCGTGGCGGCCAGGTCTACGCCATCACTGCGACTTTCCAGCAAACCTTTCATCCCTGAGATAACTGCCCATGACACTGATCACGGACATCCAGAAACTGGAGCCCGGCGGCGAGATTCGCCTGTTCGAAATTGACGGGACCGAGTACGGCGCCGATTCCCTGCGCTTCCACGGTCACGCCATCCCGCACACCCCCGAGGAACTACTTCTCTACGAACACTCCGAAGATGAATTGCCAGCGAAGTCGATCTGGTGGCAGGGCGAAGAGTACGCGGCCTGGCCAGTGCAGATTGAGGGTATTTCCTCGAGCAGCGACGGAACTGCCTCTCGGCCGACGTTCGCCGCAGGCAACGTCAACGGGCGCGTCACCGCGCTGTGCCTGGCCTTCGAGGACATGCTCAAGTTCAAGCTCACAGTCCGCGAGACCCTGGCCCAGTACCTGGACGCAGCCAACTTCCCTGAGGGCAACCCAACCGCCGACCCGACGCAGGAGGCGCTGGAGATCTGGTACATCGACCAGAAAACCAGTGAGGACGGCGAGGCCGTCGTCTGGGAGCTGTCCTCCCCGGGCGAGATCGATAACCACGGCCTGCCCGGGCGGCAGATGACCACGTTCTGCCACTGGGCCATGACCAATGGTTACCGGGGGCCGGACTGCGGCTATACCGGCGTGGCCATGTTCGACGACGAGGACAACCCCACGGATGACCCGGCCAAGGATCAGTGCAAAGGCTGTCTGTCGTCGTGCAAATTGCGCTTCGGCGAGAACAACGAACTGTCCTTCGGTGGATTTCCTGCCGTTTCCCTCATAGCCCGGAGCTGACCATGCGCAAGCACATCATTGCGTCCATCCAGGCGCACGCGGCGGCGGAATATCCGCGCGAGTGCTGCGGCCTGCTGCTGGCCGTCGGCAGAGCGCAGAAGTATTTCCCGTGCCGGAACATCGCCACGGATCCGAACGAAGAGTTCAGGCTCGATCCCGAGGACTACGCCGCGGCGGAAGACTTGGGCGAAGTGATCGGCATCGTTCACTCGCATCCGGACGCCACCAGCAGGCCGTCACCGCATGACTTGGCCATGTGCGAGGCCACGGCGTTGCCCTGGCACATTTTGTCGTGGCCCGAAGGCGACATGCGCACGATCACGCCAACGGGCAGCACGCCGCTGCTCAAGCGCCCGTTCGTGCACGGCGCCTGGGACTGCTGGCAGGTTTGCGCTGATTGGTATGCCCGCGAGTGGGGCCTGGAATTCGAAGCCTTCCAGCGCACCGATGGCTGGTGGGAGAGCGCGGAGAACGCGAGCCTGTACGAGCAGAACTACGAGGCGGCCGGATTTGTACGCGTCGACCGACCGCAACGCGGCGACATGATCGTCATGCAGGTTGGCCGCACCGTTCACCCGAACCATGCCGGGATTTACCTGGGCACTGATCCGGCACTACCTAACGAAGAGTCGGGCGCATTCGGCCCGGGCCCGTTCCTGCTGCATCACCTATACGGCAGGCCGTCCGAGATCATCGTCTACGGCGGGCCTTGGCATGACCGTACACGATTGATCCTTAGGCACCGAAATAAGATAGAGTCATGATTCGAGGATGAATATCTTTACGCGTCACTTGGCTTCATAGCTGCGCATCGTCTAACTTGCGTTGCAAGGGCAGCCACAATCGCGCTGTTTTCGGAACCATCTGAGTTTTTTGATTGCTTTATATAGTTGTCGTAAATACCATCATCAAGGTATGCAAGCGCTTGGATTTTGAGCTTTGATGTTAATCTAGATGCATTGGCCTGAATCTCGATATTCCTGTCTTTTGAGGTAATTACAGCATCACCGAGTTCCTTGTATAGCGATTTCGCTTCATTGCAATATTGAGTGCGAACTTCGAGAGTTCTAGTTCTTAAGAAAATATCCTTTTCCTGATCGGATTTTACACGCTCTAATGCGATCAAATTATCCTGTTTCAGCTTCTCCACAGAAAGTAAGTGCTCTTGTTTTGTATTTTCCAAATCCGTATTGGATTTGTTGTTCGAGTATGTTGAATATCCAGTAGCCAAAGAGGTTGCGACTACAGACACGATTGCTACCCAATTCGAATTGCTCATTATTTACTCTGCATCCATGGAGTGAAAAAGGAGCGCATGATAGCTAATGGCTATATTTAGTGCACGTGTTCGAATCCATTCCGTTGCGAGTGGATTTTTCTTTCTGGGGCTGAGTGCTACAGTCCCGCCAAACCAAAGAGGGAACGACATGCGGATTTTGATAGCTGCGGTAGCGGTAGTGGTGCTGGCGGGGTGTATGGCACCAACCATGAACGAGGCTCGCCAGTCTGGCCCGTACAAGGTTCTCGCTTCCAAAAAAACGGACGCCGCGCTGGCTAAATGCGTCCAGTACGAATGGCAGAACCAGTCGATCTTCGGCGGCACGCCTGGCGCAACCCTTCAGCCTGGCCGCGACACCGGATACACGGTATTCACCGAAGGGTCGCAGTATTTCGTTGACATCCAGCCTAAAGGCTCGGGAGCCGAAGCGAAGTATTACGTGGTAGTCGGGAACTGGATCGCCAATAAGCGATTGGCCGCGCTGCAAGGCTGCCTATAGTCCGCACCACTTCCATCAGCTCGCTTCGGCGGGCTTTTTTATTGTCCGGAGAAAAGTCAATGGCAGCACTAGCCATCAATTATCAGCCCATGACCACGATCCTGCTTTACGGTCAACTTCGACAGTTTGGCCGGTCTTTCCGCATGGCTGTGAATTCGCCCGCAGAGGCGATAAAGGCGCTGTGTGTGCAGATCCCCGGATTTGAACGCTTCCTGTCGAACGCCAAATCACGAGGGATTGAGTTTGCCGTATTCCGAGGAAAGACGAACCTGGCAGAAAAGGAGCTTGGGTTTGCGGGCGGCGGCGATATTCGAATTGCCCCGATCATCACCGGTAGTAAGCGCGGCGGAGCGCTGCAAACCATCATCGGCGCTGTACTGATTGTTGTCGGTCTTGTCATCACCGGCGGCACGTTCGGCGCCGGTGCGCCCTTCGGGTCCGCTCTGATCATGATGGGCGGATCGATGGTGCTGGGCGGCGTAATCCAGATGCTCAGCCCCCAGGCCGGCGGACTCAAGACCAGCGCCGCGCCGGAGAACACGCCCGGCTATGCGTTCGGCAGCGCCAAGAACACCACGGCCTCCGGCAATCCTGTCTCGCTTTGCGCAGGCCGCCGGCGATGGGGGGGCGCAATTATTAGCGCGGCCATCTATGCCGAAGATCAGTTGTAGTCTATATTCTGACGCTCTGAATAGCGCTAAGAAATGGAGTTTTTATGGCGACGTTAGGTGTGGTAATTAAACTTGATGACGAAAAAAATCTTTCAAAAGTTTTTGAAGGTTTTTGTTTCCAGTATTTTGATGAGGGGTTTCTAGAGCATCATCCATCTAAGTTTAAGTATGTTGCTTTTGTTGTTGGTAATTCGATTCGAGCAGTTGCAAAAATCGATGAAATTACAATTAGCGCTGAAGAGCCGAGCTTCGCAGGGTTTCGATTTTCTGAAATTGTTAAGAAGAGCTACATAAGTTCCGTCCAAGTGCCAGGGGTTAAGTGGCTTAACGAATATAACAAACAAGATTTCGAAGATCTTTTTACAGGGCGGGATAACGTTTTAGCACGACCGGAGCCCCTTAAAGAATCAATAGATATGAAGACTGTTATTTCTCAGCTGGCGGATGCGTATGGTGTTGCGACACGAAATATACAGATAACAATAACTGGTTGAATCTTTCAAATAAAACCGCCCTCGGGCGGTTTTTTTACGTCTGGAGAAAAGCATGGGCGCAGCACGCAAGATCGATGTTTATGGCGCCAAGGGCGGTTCCGAGAAGCCTAAAACCCCCACCGAGGCCGCTGACAGCCTGCGCTCTGTCGCCATTGCGAAAATGCTTATTGCCCTGGGTGAGGGCGAGTTTGATGGTGTGCCCACTGCCAAGGACATTTTTCTCGACAATACGCCGCTGCAAGACCCGCAGGGGAACATGAATTTCCCGAACGTGAAGTGGGAATGGCGCAGCGGAGCAGTGGATCAGACCTATATCCAGGGCATTCCGTCGATCGAGAACGAGACCACGATCAGTACCGAGCTGCGCAGTGGTACGCCCTGGGTTCGGGCTATCAGCAACACTCAGCTTTCGGCCATTCGTGTGCGCTTCGCGTGGCCCGCGCTGCAGTCCGTGGATGCCAGCGGCAATATCAATGGGTACCGTATCGAATATAAGGTTGAGCTGGCTACTGATGGCGGTGCCTATCAGCAGGTGCTGAGCGAAGCCGTGGATGGGAAGACCACCAGTGTCTACGAGCGCACCCGCCGCATTGACCTTCCGAAGGCGACGTCCGGTTGGTTGATGCGTATTACTCGACTGACTGCAAACCAGAACAACAACAAAATCTCCGACACCATGCAGATTGCCGGTTTCACCGAGGTAATCGACGCGAAGATTCGGTACCCGAATACCGCGCTGCTTTACATCGAGTTTTCAGCTGAGCAGTTCCGCAGCATCCCTGCAGTGACGATCGAATGCGATGGCCGGAAATGGCAAGTACCGAGCAACTATGACACTAGGTCGCGCACCTACACAGGCGTTTGGGACGGAACGTTCAAAGAAGCCTGGACCGACAACCCCGTTTGGCACACTTACGGCATCACCACGAACGACCGTTTCGGCCTGGGCCGTCGTATCAAGCCCTGGATGGTGGACAAGTGGGAGCTGTACCGCATCTCGCAGTATTGCGATCAACTGGTGCCGGACGGTAAGGGTGGCCAGGAGCCGCGCTTCATCTGCAACCTGAATCTTCAGAGCAAGGCTGACGCTTGGTCGCTGCTGCGCGACATCTCGACGATTTACCGGGGCATGACTTATTGGGCCCAGGGCCAGGTGTTCACGCTTGCGGATATGCCGCGTGCCACCGATTACGACTTCGCTTATACCGCCGCAAACGTCATCACCGAAGGTCGTCAGCCATTCATCTATTCCAGCGCATCGGAGCGCACCCGCTACACCCGGGCGCTGATCAGCTACGACAACCCGCTGAACAACTTCGACACTGATGTCACAGCGGTGACCGACCAGAAACTGCAGCGGCGCTATGGCGATAACCCGCTGGAGATCAGCGCCACCGGCTGCACTCGCGAGTCAGAAGCCCAGCGCCGTGGCAAGTGGGCTTTGCTGACGAACGCCAAGGACCGGGCGGTAACCTTCAAAGTTGGGTTGGACGGGCGTATTCCGTTGCCTGGCTACGTGATCCCGATCGCGGACGAATTGCTTGCGGGTCGGCCGGTGGGCGGGCGCATCTCGGCGGTGAACGGCAAGGTCATCACCCTGGACCGAGACACCCAGGCCAAGCCCGGTGACCGGCTGATCCTCAACCTGCCCGACGGGAAATGTGAGGGGCGTACCGTGCAACTGGTCAGCGGGCGCCAGGTCACCGTGACCGTGGCTTACTCTGTGCCGCCTGAGCGCGAACTGGTGTGGGCGCTGGATGCTGATGACCTGGCCATCCCGCTTTATCGCGTGGTCAGCGTGGCTCGGCCTGAGGCTGGCGTGTTTGAAATCTCGGCTGTGCAGTACGACCCGAGCAAGTTCGATCACATCGACACCGGTGCCCGGCTGGAAGAGCGTCCAATCAGCGTTGTGCCGATCACCGTCGTTCCGGCGCCGGCAAGCGTCACGCTCACATCCAGCTACGCCGTAAATCAGGGTATTGCGATCAGCACCATGAACATCTCGTGGCCAGCCGTCACGGGCGCGGTCGCTTACGACGTGGAGTGGCGTAAGGACAGCGGCAACTGGATCAAGGTGCAGCGCACGGGCTCAACGAGCGTTGACGTCACCGGCATCTACTCGGGCGCCTACCTGGCGCGCGTGCGGTCGGTCAGCGCCTTCGAAATTTCCTCGATCTGGAAGAACTCCAACCTAACCAATCTGGAAGGAAAGGTCGGGTTGCCGCCGGCGGTGTCGTTCCTGACCACCACCAGCCTAGTTTATGGCATCGGTATCCAGTGGGGATTCCCACCAGGTGCCGAAGACACCCAGAGGACGGAACTCTGGTACAGCTCGTCGCCGGACCTAACCACTGCGGAGAAGCTAAGCGACTTCAGCTACCCGCAAGCCAAGCACGAAATGCAGAATATCTTGGCGGGGGCGAGCTTCTACTTCTGGGCTCGCCTGGTGGACCGTACCGGCAACGTCGGACCTTTCTGGCCGATCCCAGGCGCCGTGAATGGCAGGGCCAGTTCTGATCAGACGGAGTACGACAAGTACTTCGCCGAGAAGATCGGCAAGGGTGCGCTTTACCAGAGCCTGCGAGAAGAAATCGATCTGATTACTGGTGATGGGCCGGGCTCGGTCAACGACCGTTTGGCGAAAGCCAAGCAGGAGTTGGAGAACCTGATCTCTGAAGTGGTGGATGCACTGGATTACGTTCCAACAAAGACCTACGCCAAGGGCGATATGGTCCGGGTGGGCCAGCAGCTATTCCAGGCGACCAAGGCGGTACCAGTCGACACCATTCCGCCTAACGCCAACTACTGGTTCAACCTAGGCACCATCGCCGAAACGAATGCAGCGATGGCCCTGGAAATCAGTCAGAACAAGTCCGCTATCGAGGAAGTGGACGGTAAGGTCACGGCCACTGCTGAACGCCTGGAAGGCGTCTATGCGCTGGTGAAATCTGATTCTGCAGGCTCAGAGCAGGGCAGTGCGGGTGATGACACCGCCTCTGCCGGGGCCTGGTCGCTGATGTCCGCAATTGCTGAGCGGGATTTTGCTCAGTCGCAGCGTACGGATATTGTCGAAGCCAAGGTCCAAGAAAACACAGCCAGCATTCTGGATGTATCCAAAACGGCAGCGAGTGCTACGTCTGCTCTGGCAGAGCGAGTTATCACCATTGGGGCCAAGGTCAGCAGTAACGAGGCAGCTTTCAAGCAGGAAACCTCCGCGCTAGCAGACGCTGATAAGGCATTGGCTCAGAAGATTGAAACCGTGCAAGCGTCATCCGGCGAGAACGCGGCGGCAATTCAGGTGGTTAGCAAGGCCCAGGCCACCACTGACGGGAAGGTTTCGTCGATGGTTACGTTTAAGGCCCAAACCACTGCTGGAGGAAAGACGGTCGCCTCCGGCTTCGCGTTTGGCTCAGATGGCGAGCAGTCGGAGTTTCTGATTTTTGCGCAGCGTTTTGCAGTAGTCGACGAGGTTAGCGGACAGCTCATTCCAATGTTTGTTGTTCAGGGGAATCAGGTGGTCCTGAATCAGGCTGTAATCAGCGCAGCGTTCATCCAACAAATCATATTGGGAATGACGCTGCGTTCTGAAGCGGTCGACTCTAATGGGAATCCGTTAATCGAGCTGGATATGAAATCGGGGAAATTCTCGCTACGTGGTAGCAAAGATGGCAACTCTTCGCTGCTTGATAATAATGGGTTGAAATTCATTTATTCCAACGGTGTCGTTGGTGTTGACTTGAGTCTTTGAAATGGTCGGATTGATTATCAGAGATCGAGATACCGGTGTAACTAAAGTTGATATGACTATTTTTATCAGTCAGACGGTCGGTAGCATTGACACCAACGGCCAAAACGGAGCAATCCAGATTCCTGCGCCACCAGTTGGCCGAACCTCGTTTTTTACGGTTTCGCCGCTGGTGGATTTGCAAGTTGAGAAGGGAAAGAGGCCGGGAGTGATTCTAAATGGAACATCTCTTTCCTGGGCATATTCATACAATACGGCAGGGTGGGGGTTTTTCTCAGCTAATTGTCGAATTTACTACGGGTATTATTAATGTCTGATGGTAGATTAATTGTAAGGCAGTCGGGTGGGGCGCTTCTTTATGACACCGGAAAAATAAGTTACGGTCTGGTGAAGAGCGGAAATCTTGCATTTAATGGAAACTGGAGGCGGTTGGTTCTCAGAGGCATAAACGTAGACCCTAACCTTGGCAGCAGTTGGAGAGACGCTGGTGTTCCCGGGGATGATCAGTACGGATTTACACTTGATAATCCTCAATCCCCCATCGTTTTCCTTGTTGGTAAGGGGGTTGCTACTGGTGTCGCCGTGTCCGGGAGCACAAAAACTTATCTGTATGCCGGGGCTAACGCTGCAACCAAATATTATTGTTTTGATTTGATGCGAAATGATGGTCTGCCTGGACCATGGCTAAAAACGAAGAGCGAAGAGTCAGGCGGTATAACGTTTAACTCAAACCAAAATCCCATGAATGTCGTTGCATCCATACGCGCACCTGGCCCAGGTCCGCTGGATCGTTTTGGAAGGCCGGTGTTCACTTACGTGGGCGGGCGTAATGAACGTATCGCTTTTCAATCGACCGCAGGGTCGGCAATTGTTCATAGCGTGGTAAACATAGATATAGGCGCCGGAGTCGAATACGCCGCGTTTCTTCCGTGGAATAGGTCATGCGGGATAGTTGATCCGAACACTATTTCCTCTGGATATACGACTACATACGGAATGGCCGAGGGTGCCTTCGGAAGATTGGGTGGCATTTCTTTCTTTTTCGCGCCCCCGGGAAGGACAACTACACAAGATTGGCCAGCGCAAAGCTCGACGGCAACATACTCCTATCACAGCCTTCCTACAGATAGGTTTCCGTCAGCGCTGGTGATAAAGACGGCGGGATTGCCGTTTCCATTTAACTGAAGTTGCGCGAAATACCGAACCTGCTACGAGCAGTTTTTTCGCCTGGAGAAAGCCATGGCAAGACAAGAAATTATTCTCGGTACGCCGCCTTTAGGTCTTGGAGGCGACACGCCGCGTGTTGCGAACTCAAAGATAAATGCAATGACCGCGGAACTCTACCAGGGCATTGGCACAAATACTGCGCCTCTTCCGGTTTCAAAAGGTGGGACTGGCGGTAATTCGCAAGCCACTGCACAAGCAGGTTTAGGTTTGGTGCCAGCAGCCGTAACTGCAACGGCTTCGGATTACCCCAGTGGTATTTTGAAAACCGGTCACGCTGGATGGAATGGCGGCGCAGCTATCGTGATTGGGAATGGCGCCAACTGCGATACGCTAGTCAACGCATTTTTGTACGCCTTGAACGGTACTTTTACTAATGGGCCTCCATCGTTTGGGTCTGCTGCTTTTTTCTTGCGGGTTTCCGTGCACGGTGTCGGGTACGAATCTCAAGAGGCTTTCGGTATTACCCATGGCGGACGCGCCGAACGTCGTAGGATTAACGGCGTCTGGCAGCCATGGTCAAACATTTACAACGGAGTGAACGCCACACTTGATCCCAGCGGCACTGGCGGCGGATTGATGTCCTCCGCGATATTCGGTAACTACCTAGTAAGCAAATACGCAAACGGTGAAATGAATATCAGAGGTGTCGCGCCGATGACCGCGAACTTTACAGCCGGTGAAATCAGGGTTGTTACTGTCGCCCTTCCGGTGACATTAATAAATAGCGGCCTTGGATACCTCTATAAGTCAACAACTAATGCTCAGCCACAACAAACTTACGATTTCTACGGGGTTATTGCAGAATATATGTCCGACGCGAATACGGCGGCTTTCGTTATCAGAAACGGAGGGACGGCTCAAGCTTTCGTGCCTACCATTAATGTTTGGGGTCGCTGGAAATGAAAATTACATTATTTCCTTTTCTGTCCGATTGGCCGCTTGAAGCTTCTGTGTCCGGGGATGTTATTACGATCAACGGAGAAGCCATCGATTTGTCCGGCATACCGGACGGATACCGCTTACCAGCATCCGCAGTTGAGAATAAATTCTTTCTCACTGGCTCAAGCGACTACGTGGAAAGGATAGGTAGAACTCTTCATTTTTCTTTAAAGCTCCCGGTAAGTATGGAGAGCCCCAATGAATATCGTAGTCCACTAGAACCTATGATTATTGATGCGCGCAGTGGTCCGGTGAAGTTTCCCGACACCTCGCCTGTAGTGATCCCTGCAGCTGAACTTCCTGATATCCGAGAAGGACAAGAAAATGGTGGACTTGAGCAAGCTTGAACCGATTAAAACGGCGCAAGACATAACGGATGAATTGAGCCTGGGTCAGGCTCGGGCGTACCTGAGCCAGACCAACTGGCATGCCTTCGCTCTGCTTGAGGATGGCACACCGATTCCGGACGACATCAAAGAAGCACGCGCAGCAGCTCGCGCAACCATCAACCGGTTGAGCCCTCCACCAGCGTCTTGAGTTTTTGCCAAACACCGCCACCCGCCATGAGCGGGTATTTTTTTGCCTGGAGATAGTTATGCCGATCACCGAGCAGCAATTGCTGCATATCTTCCCGAACGCCGGCCGCCAAGCCGGCGTTTTTGTTCCTGCCTTAAACACGGCCATGAGCCGTTACGGCATCGTGGGCACCGTGCGGATGGCGGCGTTCATCGCCCAAGTAGGGCACGAATCTGGACAGTTGCGATGGGTGCGCGAAATCTGGGGCCCCACCGCGCAGCAGGCCGGCTACGAAGGCCGCGCGGACCTGGGCAATACACAGAAGGGCGACGGCTCCAAGTACCGCGGGCGCGGCCTGATCCAGATCACGGGCCGGGCGAATTACACGGCATGCGGCGAGGCGTTGGGCCTGGACCTCATCAGCAATCCGGAACTGCTGGAGCTACCGCAACACGCCGCGATGTCGGCGGCTTGGTTCTGGTCGACTAATGGGCTGAATACACTCGCTGATCAGGGGCAGTTCGCGAAGATCACCAGGCGTATCAATGGCGGGCTCACCGGCCAGGACGACCGCCAGGCGCTATACGATAAGGCGCTGAAGGTGCTGGTATGACGCCGGTGCAGAAGCTGGCGGGCCTATTGGTGCTGATGCTGGGGCTGATGGCCGGTACCGCGGGCGTGACCTGGCAGGTGCAGAACTGGCGGATGGGCAAGAAGCTGTCCGAGCAGGCCGGCCTGCATCAAGAAGATCTGACCAGGATCAGCATGGTCGCTGCCGCCCAGGCCCGCGCCGATCAGAGCAAGCGCCTGGCCACCGAGCAACAGCTCGCCATCCAGGACCAACAACACATACGAGAATTATCCGATGCTCAACGTACCCAGGCTGCTCTGCGCGATCGCCTTGCCACTGCTGATGTGCGGCTGTCAGTCCTTGTCGACGCAGCGGATACAGCCCGTGGCTGCAATGTGCCTACCGCCGCCGGCGCCGTCGGCGTGGTTCATGCAGCCCGTCGAGCCCAACTTGACCCAGCGCATGCTCATCGAATTATCTCCATCACCGATGCCGGCGACCAAGGATTGATCGCGCTGCGGGCGTGCCAGGCGTATGTCAGGGCCATTGCGCCCTGACCTACATGCCCAATCGCAAAAATTAGCATGACCCAAAAAACACCCACTTTGCAAAGGATTGCAAAAATGACAAACCCAATCGTTCCATGGATGGGCGGCAAGCGTCGCTTGGCTGATCGCCTCATTCCTCTTTTCCCACCGCACGAATGCTACGTTGAAGTTTTTGCTGGTGGTGCTGCGCTTTACTTCATGCGCCCTCAGGCCGCCCCGGTTGAAGTTCTCAACGATATCAATGGCGATCTGGTGACGTTGTACCGGGTCGTGCAGAACCACATGGAGGAGTTCGTACGCCAGTTCAAATGGGCCCTGAGCTCGCGCCAAGTGTTTGAGTGGCAGAAGATGACCCGACCGGAAACCCTCACCGATATCCAGCGAGCTGCCCGTTTTTTCTACCTGCAGCACCATGCCTTCGCCGGGAAGGTCAGCGGCCAGACCTTCGGCACTGCTACTACGGGCCCGGCTATTAATCTGTTGCGGATTGAAGAGAACCTTTCCGCAGCCTGGCAGCGCCTCTCCGGAACCTATGTCGAAAACTTAGGGTGGCTCGAATGCGCCGAGCGCTACGACCGGCCCCACACCTTCCACTACATGGACCCACCTTACTGGCAGACCGCGGGCTACGGGGTGGACTTTCCGTTCGAAAACTATGAGCGAATGGCCGACTTCATGCGTCGTTGCAAAGGCAAGGTCATGGTGAGTATTAACGACCATCCTGATATCCGGCGGGTGTTTGAAGGGTTCCACTTTGAAACGCTGGACATTCGCTACAGCACCACCAATCAGCGACAAGGAAAAGCCGAGGTCAGCGGCGAGCTTGTGATCATGAACTGGAAACCTTCTGACCTCGGCGGGCTGTTTTAGGGTGCAGGTAGTATCAGGTTGGGCCCCTTGTTCCGGACGTTCCCAACGGCCGTATCGACCTTGAACCATTCAAAGGCATCTGCTGGCTCGCCCTGGTGCAGTACCATCTGCTCGGCGCGTTCCTTGGGCGTGGCCGGGTCCAACCATTCACGGGCAAGTTCAGGACTCAGCACAACGGGCCGCCGGTCATGGATGTCCACCATGCCGCCGGCGCTGTCGGCGGTGATGATCACGAAGCCGTCATGCTCACCTGGGCCTTCGTCAGCGTTGGACAACTGGCCGATAGCTGCGCAGTAGATCGGCGCGCGGTCGCGCCGGCGGATCAGGTAGGGCTGCTTCTTCGGCCCACCCTCATCGACCCATTCAAACCAGTTATTGATCGGTGTGATTGCTCGGTGCGGCCAGATTGCCCGGAAGAACGGGCCGTGGGCCACCTTCTCGACACGAGCGTTGATCGGCGCGGCGCGGTCCTTGGCCCAATGCGGTCGCCATCCCCAGCGCACCGGATCAGCCAGCAGCAATTCGCCTTGTACATGGAGCAGGGCGACCTGAGTGGTGGGGGCGACGTTGTATCGTTCCAGAGGCAGCTCGCCAACTGAGTTGACCATGGCATTCGGCATGCTTAGGGCCGCAACGAAGTCATGAATGCCGCTGTACTGTGAAAGGCGTCCGCACATGACTGTCTCCGCTCGTCGGGCTTGATGAACAGCCGCGCGCCGGCCGATCTCTACACTGTAGACACCGGCACCGGAGATTCGTCATGACAACCGATATACAGCAGGTCAACGAGATGGAAGCGTGGCATGCGCTGCTCAATGACGCCGAATTCACGGCAGGCGGACCCGAGTATCGCTATGAAACGCGCCTGGCACTGGCCGACAATATGCTGGAGCGAGGCGTGATTGACAGCGGAGAATGGCGCGAGCTGGTCGAGGAGGCTGTTGCTGGTTATGCGGACGACGTCGGCTGAGTGCCAGCTGTACTGACAAAGCCGTTACCTGCGCAGTTGCTGCAATCTTCGCGCTGTCCGAATCGGTCCAGGCAGGCACCGCACTTGGTGAACTGGGCAGAGAGGAGTAGGGGGCGGGCCTTTCGATAGCTCTCAAAATCGCGGCTTTCCAAGGCGACCTGTGCGCAATCTACCAGCGCACGATAGGTATCGGCATCGCAGATGATTGGGTAGACCTTCCCATAGATAAACTGCGCGGTCTGTACCAAATCGTACAGCTCACCAGATGGCGCGGTAAGCACCAGCCCATTTATCGCCCAAGCCTGGTTGTCGCTCCGAAACACCAAACGCAAGTCAGTCTTATCGCGAAATACCTTTCCATCAAACCCATCAGCACCTGGGCCGATGGCTGAGTAATAAGTGTTGCTTCTGATGTAACCGACGCACTCCGCCGTCCCTCGTTGAATGATGTCATAGTAGCCGCCATACGTGTACCCAGCGGGCGTCGTCACCAACTCTTCAACGGCATGCCAGTAAGCCGCGTCGGCCAGCTCATCCATCTCAAATTGTTCCATCTCATCAATTACCCCTGCCTCCAACATGTCACGAGTCTCCCACCGGCACATCGTCCGATGAGCCTCCGGGTTACCCATCCGGGACGCGTTGTCGTCGAGGATTCTCCGCCATTTGGCGAGCCATTCCTTTTTGAGTTCTGTAGGGGGCATGTGAGTGACTGCTTATTTTTGCTGTATGTGTATACAGTAATCGAGCTTTGTCACTGATGCGATTCGAGGCGACGAGCTGTAAGGCATCACTCTGGCGATATTAACGCCGCCAATGTGAGCTTGATGAATTCCTCATTGTGACTGAGGGTGTCCAGTGCGCCTCGCACGTTTTCAGCTACATCGACGGAGCCGCGCTGCTCGACCCAGGTCGATAGTTCCATGATGGAGGCTTCGAGGGCCAACTGGTTTTCGTAAAGCTTGGATAGTAGGGATGGGAGCAGGTCTGAGTTGGGCATCGGCGTTCCTCCGGTGGTGTGAACAGCTTAGCAGTGGGGCTTGGGGTTGGTTTAGGTTCGGCCGGCATGACGCCGGGGAGGGTATGCACCATTGGCATATCGGTGCAAGAAGCGCCAGACTTGATTGTCCTGTTCGCGAGAACGAAAAAGCAATTTTATGCCAGGTAAATGGGCCGCAACGAACTATAACTATCTGAATACATTGAGGTAAATTAGGCGTAAAATTAATGGATTGCGGACCGGAAAATGGAGTGCACGCCGCAGCCCGCTTGATTTCGGCCCGGGACTTAAAATCCCCCGCTCGTAAGGGCGTGCCGGTTCGATTCCGGCTTCGGGCACCATCTTACATTCCACTGAGAGCTTTCGAGTTCCGTGGAAGCCTTGAAAAACCTGCCTTCTGGCGGGTTTTTTAGTTTTTGCATTCTGTCGGTTGGATGCTCGCAGATGGCACCGCGCGAACTCATCCCGATGGTTGATCAGAAACCACTGCTGCTGTTTGCCGGGAATTTGCGTCTTGACCAAATTCCCAATGCCGCCAAGCTTCTCTCCCAGCAACTCAAATTTCAGTGGGGCTTTAGCGTTGCCCACAGCGGGATCTGAGAAGAGGACTACGATTTTCGGTGAAAGACCGAACCATCTTGTCCTCTCCGATTATTATATCGAGGCAGTCAACACGCTGGAGCTTCCGTCGGATTCCGGCAAAGCGATGTGGCTATCGCCAGGTGTCAAAATGACTTTTCTGCAGTCCTCTTCTTTCTTATCAAAGATTTTATATCCTTCGGCCGCCTGTTCCAGTGACATGCGATGGCTGATGATAACTTCAGGTGAGAGACGGCCTGTCTCAATGTGATCCAGGAGTTCAGGTAGGAACCGATGGACATGAGTCTGCCCCATTTTGAAGGTCAGGCCTTTGTCAAAGGCGTCTCCGAAAAGAAATCCATGAATGAAACCTGAATAGACTCCAGGAACGCTCACAACGCCCCCCCGTCTTACTGCCGCTATACACTGGCGTAGCGCTTTGCCGCTGCTACCTTCAAGCTTGAGCGTCGCGAGAACGGTTTCCGTTGTACTACCCTTCGCTTCAAATCCAACAGCATCCACGACCCCGTCAACTCCCCGCATCCCTTTGGTTTGCCGAATGATCGTATCTGCAGGATCGTCGTCTTCATCGAAGTTGATCGGAATTACACCGTATGTTTTCTGCGCGTATGCCAAACGGTAAGGATGGTGATCGACCATAAAAATTTGGTCGGCACCGAGCATTCTTGCACACGCCGCGCTCAACAATCCGACCGGGCCTGCACCATAGATGGCGATGCTTGAACCGTTACCAATCCCTGCGTTAGTTACAGCCTGATAAGCGGTTGGAAGGATGTCTGATAGGAAAAGAACCTTTTCATCCGACAGCGTCCCCGGTACTTTGAATGGGCCGGTGTTGGCTTTCGGAACGCGTACGTATTCGGCTTGCCCGCCTGGAACACCACCATACATATGACTGAAACCGAACAGCGCGGCTCCTGGTGGTATCGCCTTTTTATTTATGATCGCTCCGCGCCCCGTATTTGTTGTCTCGCAGGCCGCAAACAGATCCATTGCGCAGAAGAAACAGCTGCCGCAGGCGATTACAAAAGGAATTACCACACGGTCGCCGGGTTGCACTGCGGTCACCGCTGAGCCTGTGTCCTCAACGATCCCCATAAACTCATGGCCAAAGATATCGCCATGCTCGACAGTCGGAATCTTTCCTCGATAGAGATGGAGGTCAGAACCGCATATCGCCGTCGCGGTAACTCGAAGAATGATGTCATCACTTTCCTCGATAACCGGATCAGGAACCGTGTCGACTTTGACGCTGTGCGCGCCATGATAGGTGAGTGCTCTCATGACTTCATACCTGCTTCAGCTGGATGGTAAGTGGGAGAGGTGAATCAAAGAAAGTAAGTTCAGATTGATGAAGGCGTAGATGACTAGCGGTTGCGTATGAAGCACGCTCGTAATTTTTTTAAACCTAATGGAGCGCAAGAGGGTCGACTGCTGAAGTCTGGAACTTAGGTAGTCGGAGGATCGGCGTTGTCATGCCTGCCCACAATGGGGAGCGCCACATCGCTGAGTGTCTATCATCTGTTCTGATCGCGACTGAGCATCCCGCATGGCGTGCCAGCCAGTCACCCTAGTCGTTCTGTTACACGATTGCTCGAATCAAACCGAACGAATCGCTTAAGCGCACGGCGTTAGCGGATTGAGGTTTCTTTTCATAAATGCGGGTAAGGCGAGAGCAACCGGTGCCGATCGTCTCCTGGCTGCTCATTCGCGATAGCGCCTGGTCTAGATAGAGATCGTTGCTTAAAGGGTGAACCAGTGAGCAAAATCATCAGCGCACATGACTTACAAATCGACTTTCAAGGTGCGAACGAAGCCGGGTTGTTCAAATGGCTGCTTGCCAGTTTCCTGATGGGCAAAAGAATCCAGGGGCAGATTGCGGCTAACGCGTACCAGGTGATCGTCGAGAAACACCATCGGGATACGCCGCACAAACTGGCGAGCTGCACTCACCGCCAGTTGGTCACGATGCTTGGAGAGGCTCACTACGTGCGTTACGACGAGACTACGTCGTCGCGGTTACTCGCATTAGCGAACAAAGTGAATACTGAATACGGCGGCAAGGTCAGCAACATTGTTGCGGCGAGCGCTGATCGTCGCGCGTTCGAAAAACGCTTGTCTGAATTCGAAGGGATAGGGCCAAAAACTATTGAAATTTTTCTGAGGGAAGCGGCTGCGGTGCTCTTCGAATCTTCCGTCTAGCTCTCATTCACACTGCCTTCCGATTGCTTGCAGCGAGGTTAAGTGAATGATAACTCGCAAGCCATCTACCACTCGGGCTATCTTCGCCCAGCACCCTTCGAGTGGGGATATACGCTCCATGAACATTGCCGATGAAGGGCTGCATGTGATGCTCGCACAATGAACACTGTTCGATGTCGCGCACGATGACCATTTCTTCATTTTGCGATTCGAACAATGCGCCATTGATCAATTCCTCCAGACTCATTGTGTAGCCATTGCACAGGTACTGCATCGCTTTGGTTTCGCGCTGTGGGGGTATCCAGCAGTCCTTCACGCTCTGGGTTCTCACCTACGCCGAGGAGAATTTCACGATAATGTTCGACTGATGATGGGTTCATCTTGAATCCCAGCAGCGACGCTGCGCTTTATGGGTCGGCAATCCTTGGCGGTAGGAGAGTATCTAGTGCGCACTATCTGACGCAGATGACACAGGCTTCGCCGGATCAGCTATGACCCAGCTTATGCGTCTGCGACATGACAAGGCGAAGCTGTCTAGGTCTGCTTATTTTTCAAAGTGGACTGCTCGTCTGATGCGGGTTTTGACGCAGGCACTGCGCAACGGTTATCGACACAGCGGCTGCCGCTATCTGGGTGAGGTAACCACGCCAAATGGGGGCGTATACGGCAAAAAAGGCGATAGCCGAATTCAAGCAGCGGGCGGAGTACATTCCAAGTCAGTGGCGTTGCCCAAAAGCCCAAGCCGGCGGCTCGCCAGCTCCACAGGGTGGCATCCAGGCCGGTTATCCAGCGTCCATCAGCGAAGCGGGCGTGCAGGGAGGACTGCATCTGCTCGAACGTGAACCCGAGTGCATTTGCGTCGAATTCACTGTTGCTGATGTCCACGAAAAGCAGATGATCCTTTACGGCATGCCCGCGCAGGAGCTTGATTTCGCGCGCACACAGAGGGCATTCACCGTCAAAGTACAGCGTCAGTGGCCAATTCATTTTCCTGTACATGGTCGACACTTTTGTATAACTCTTGTGCAAGATATGCTGAAAGAAACAGGCTGACAATGGGCACTATTTTTCGCTCTGCTATGGACGGTCATGTTTGCTTTCGTGAGCAAATCGCCCCGTGCTTTCGATCTCGATATCCAGTTTGGTGGCGGCAAGCTATGCGAAGGCGTACACGCTTGCGTAACAGATTCACTAAGTTTGAAACAGGTCAGGGCTGCAGTCATGTAACCCACCTCGCCATCAATATTTCGCTCAGACAGAGCTTTTTTGGGCCTACAGTCTTGAGTGTCGCTCACTGCAAGGAATACAAATGAATGGGTTCCCTCCAACCCCTGCGCCAAAGCACGTCACCCTGCTGGGTTATGGCGGTCTGTTGCCGTTTATTGTTCTGGCACTGCTGATTCCGTTCTCTCTCGACTATCGGACGCTGTTTGCGATTGCACTTGTCAACTATGGCGCAGTCATCCTGAGCTTCGTCGGAGCCTTGCACTGGGGCTTCGCCATGACCATGCCAGATATGAGTGCCAAGCAGCGCAGCGACCGGTTCATCTGGAGTGTTATACCTGCTCTTATCGCTTGGATCGCCACGTTACTGCCAATGCCCTTGGGCTGCTTGCTGTTGGTCATAGGCTTATTCGTCCACCTTCGGCAGGACAGGAAGCTGTTGCGGGTTATAAGCTTGCCCGCTTGGTACATGCCGATGCGATTACGGCTTACCCTTGTGGCGAGCGTCTGCTTGCTGCTTGCGGCGCTCGTTGAGGCGCTTCCTTCATGAAGCCTCGTGCGCCCGGCCAGTATTTCCTCACCTTTAAAATAGCCTCGGTCAGCCACCACCGACAAAGTAACCGATGCCATGGCCTCGCGTGCCTGCTTAGTTATTGAGCTGAGCTGATCGCGGTCGGAACCGATATTGGTCACCTCATGAGCAACGATCAAATGGTGCTGCGTGCAGCGGCTAAAAGCCGCTCCAAGACCTCACTATTGGTCGACCCATCAGGGTTTCATTAGTCATACGGCATTCCCTGCCGTGCCATGTCCGGCGTTGGAGTAAATTGATTTGAACTGCTGATTCCGCCAGGTGCCGAAAACAGCTACCACCCGAGGACATAGCGATGACTGACGAAAAGAAGAAAGAGCCCGAGCAGGAAACCCCGGCGCACTCCACCGAGCAAGAGCGTGAACGCTTGAAGGACTTCAACAAGGACGGAATTCCGCCTGGATCAAGCTGATCGTCAAGCCGCGCGCTCTTCGCTGTCATGGTGGGGATACGAGGCTCGTGGCGCGGAGGCTGCAGCAGAACCTTTGCCTTGGCGCCCAGAGCATGCGGATGGTGAATTTGGACGGCCCCCTGCGCAGCACGCTGTCTACGCTGGCAGCCAAGCTCATTAGACATTGGTGGTATGCCTTGTAAACTTAGTATTCATAAGCGCCTAGATCGTCTGAATACCTGTAAGGAAACCGCCATGCTTGAAATCGAACCGCTCTGCTTTTCGTCCGACTGTCCTAGCCGGGCCTTGTTCGATCAGATTGCTGATAAGTGGTCGATGATGGTGCTGGCGGTGCTTGATGACGGTCCGCAACGCTTCAACGCGATTCGTCGCCGGTTGCAAGGCGTGACCCAGAAAGCGCTTACCCAATGCCTGCGCAAGCTGGAACGCAACGGCTTGGTCTCGCGAGAGGTCATTTCGCTCTCGCCGGTTGCGGTGCAGTATCAGATCACCCCGTTGGGTCGCACGCTGCAAGCGCCTTTTCGGGCACTGCACGAGTGGACTGTCGCCAAGCTGCCCGAGGTCGATGCGGCCCGGCGATCGTTCGACGCCGCCAGCAGCGCGGGGAGCCCGGACGGAAGGATGCTTGACTCGATGTCATGAGCGCGGCGTCCACTGTCGTGGATCGGCCATTCTATGTTCGAAGTGCTACCGCGACTCATATGCGCAAGACCATCTATCGATGGTTCAACCCCCAGCGCCACTGAATGTTCTCAGGCAGTAGGTTTCCTCAAACCTACTAGGGCGACACAAGGTGCCTAATAGACACCAGGTTTATTCCATATACCATTTTCATAGTCCTCCCTGTCGAGGCATGCGCGCCGAGCCTTCACTCTGCTTCGTTGCGCTTGCCGGCGAGCTGCAGTCCGCCAATTGTTCATACGACAGGAAGCACCTTTTCGGTGAATCCGCGCCTGACTAAACATCAAGCGCGCGCTGGACATCAATAAACGCTATAGATGGAGAGCATATGGAAAACCTGAAGCTGTTGACCCCCCTGAGCAATAGAGCGCTTAACTTCAAGAATCGAGTCTTTATGGCGCCAATGACCAGAGGTCGATCTAAGGATCAGGTCGCCAACGAATTGACCGCAACGTATTACGCGCAGCGTGCATCAGCAGGACTGATTTTCACGGAAGGCACCCAGATCAGCGCCCAGGCGGTCGGTTGGACGAATACCCCAGGAATCTATACTCCCGAGCAAATTGCAGGGTGGAAGAAGGTAACTCGGGCAGTTCATGAAGCGGGCGGTTTGATTTTTGCGCAACTTTGGCATACGGGGAGGGCATCTCACCCGGACTTCCATGGTGGAGAACTGCCGGTGGCGCCATCGGCCGTCCCGTTCAATAGCCAAGCCTTCACGCCGGAAGGCATCAAGCCTTCTGTGACCCCACGCGAAATGACCCTTGATGAAATCAAAGCCACCATCGCAGATTATGAAAAGGCTGCGCAGGCTGCAAAGGATGCGGGTTTTGATGGCGTTGAGGTACACGGTGCAAATGGTTACCTGCCGGCGCAGTTTCTCGAAGATGGATCAAACAAGCGAACCGACGAGTATGGCGGCACCGTTGAGAAGCGGGCAAGGTTCCTGCTGGAGGCCACTGATGCCGCGATAAAGATCTTCGGGCCGGAACGTGTCTCGGTCAGGCTGTCGCCGCGCATTCCGTACAACGACATGGGCGACTCCAATCTCGAGCAGACCTACATGTACGCGGTGCAAGCGCTGGAAAAGAAACACGTTGGTATTCTGCATTTCATGGAACCGTCGACCCTGCCGGAAGGTGTTAAACCTTTAGCGCCGGGGGCCCGCGAGCGATTCTCAGGGATTTTCGTGTTGAATGTTGGCTACGACCGCAAGTCTGCGGAGCAGGTGCTGGAAAGTGGGCTGGCTGATGCAGTCTCATTTGGCACGCTGTTCATCAGTAATCCTGACCTGCCTGAACGCTTGCGCCAAGACGCGCCATTGGCGACAGCGGATGCTTCTAAGTACTACAGCGGTGCAGAAGAAGGTTACACAGACTATCCGCTGATGGCGTGAGCAACCCCAATCGCAGCGAACTGGTTAAGTTCAGGTCTTGAACTTAACCAGTTCGCTCCATCACTCGCCGTGCCTTCTGGGCACGGCGCACACCCGCCAGGATCAATAGTCGATGATGATCTTCATCGCCTTCTCAGCGGCCCCATGCTTGAAGACATCGTAGGCTTTCTCGATCTGGTCGAAGTCGAATCGGTGCGTCGTTATCCTCAACCGCTAGCGTGCCGGAGCAACACGACTTCAGCAGCATACCGGTGGTATTGGCGTTCACCAGCCCGGTTGTGATCTTCGTGGTCCACGATCACCCGTTCGCTGCTCATGGCCAGTGTGATGGTGAAGAGCGGACGCTTGAACGACTTGATATTGGCGGCTTCCATGTTGCGGCGCAGGTCCGAGAAACGCTGTTTGACTCGATGCGCTTGAGTTCGGCCAACGGCCAGCTAACGAGCCAGGCCGTCAGCAAAATGGATCGTTACTCCACCGAGCAGATCCAGCGGTGATTTTTCCGATACGGGGCACGGATGAAGTGGACATCAGATACCAATTTCAGCCCGCGCTCACGGAGTGCTTCAGTCAGTTGCACGAGCGTCTCTGCTTGGATAGTCACTGCTGTTACCTCGCCAGATTTACTGCGTTCATAATTCTTGACCTGACGGACAACTGGCTAATTCAAATTTTCTTCAACGTTGATTGCATGATCGCATCGGAGTGTGAACCGCATGATGTTTGTCTGCCTTTGCTCTCGCGTGGGCTGGCTGTACGCAGTTCACACTCCAATGCGCTCTCATAGAGAGGGTCGGGCAGTTAACGACAGCTGCAGTGGCGCTAGTTGTCCAGGATGGTTCTGGGACCGTATGATCTGATCGGTGTCTTAGTTTGACGCTGAGACTCACACCCTTTGAAGGACAAGAGCATGGGAAGGTATTTCGGTAATTCAGGCTTATTCAAGGCTGCTTCGTATTCCAGCAACGAGCTTCTGGTCAGCTGCATCACCAGCTGGGAGCTGAAAAATATTGCTCTAAATACGAAGGAGTTTTTGATATGTCCAAAGAACTACTCGGAGTTTCTGCTCTAAGCTTGATGGTGATCGGTGAGTTCTGTGCAATCTACAGTGAGGTGGTAGTCGCCAAGCTTGCCCAAACAGGTAGCGCTTCATGGGAAACACTAGTGCTTCCCGTGGTGCTAATGTGTTTTGCAGGAATTTGTCTACTGGCAGCATACTGGCTTGGTTACGTTGCGGTCGGTGATATCTGGATCGTCACCGTGGTATCAGTCACGTCTCTGTTGCTTCTCGAGCCTGTTGTTGTCTGGTCTCTGTTCCATGAAGCGCCAGGGCGGGGGGCACTTATCGGCTTCATCCTGGGAGCCTTGGGCATGCTTTCCACTGCATTGCTTTAACTCACTCTCCTGGCCCAGCATTTAATTGCTGGGCCAATTCGCGGGATCTTTAGCTTAAGTCTGCGCACTCTGTTCGGCGAACGGTTTTATCGTTTGGTCCTGCCGCCAAGACCATCTCGGCTACGTAGGCGAAGGTGTGCTGTTCATTGAGCCGCGGAACCCCTTGGAATTGGACGGGCGTCCATGGAGTCAAGATGCTGTAAGCTGATGTTTTATAAGCCTTTATAGAGCATGGTAGAACTCTGTTACTAACTCTCGTGTCGCCGAAGAACATTTTGACAGGGCTCTAGGAAAATATTTTCAGCTCAAAAAATCTAAAATATGCCCACAGAGTCGGTTGACGCAGGGCCTCAATTTTAGCGGTGTCTTGGCCGACGCGCTGCTCCAATAAACGTAAACCTTCTCGCATCACTTCGCTTGCATTTTGATAGCTGCCAGACTGATCAAAGTCATGGATAACTTGTTCCTGGTGAGCGGTGAGCACAACGTTTCTCGTTGCCCCAATGAACTCCATTTTTCGGTAAGCCGTATCTTCGATCATTGGCATATCATGCCGTTTTTGCTTGCGACCAAGTGGTTAAAGGCTTGGGTCTGATGAAACGCGTCGTACGGGTACGGCCAGGGACGAGGAGTGAGGAGCCCGCAGCGCGCTCGCAGGCCAGCCCACGCGCCTCAATCGGCTGCGTTTGCCCGTTCATGATCATTCAGGGCTACGGCCACGGCTTTGGCCACGTCGATAAACGCCCGCGCCGCCGCCGAGGGGTACACCCCTTTGCGCTGCATCAACACCGCCGTGCGCTGCAAGCGCTGCGGGGCCAGCTCAATCGCCACCAACTCGGGATGGGCCCGTGCAATCGCAGCCGGCAAGAGTGTCGACAAGGCAGTCCTGCGCACCACCTCAATCAAGGCGCCGATCACATTGGCCTCCATGACTACACGCGGGCGGATACCGTGCTGGTTGCAATAGCGGTCGATCTGGTCGCGGGTGGCGAACTCTTTGCTCAGCACAATCAGTGATTCGCTGTTCAGCGCTTCCAGCCCGATGGACGACTGGCCTGCCAACGGGTGTTGGCTGCTCACCACGAGCGCCAGGGTTTCCACCAGCAAGGGGTAAGCGTCGATGTCGGGCGCGTGTACCTCGTCAAAGGCGATGCCTACATCCAGCTCGTCAGCCAGCAGTTGGTTCTCCATCTGTTCCTGGGCAACTTCACGCACGGTCAACGTGATGTTGGGATAGCGACTGTGAAAGGCGTCCACCAACGGCCCGACGAGGTACGTGGTGAAGGTGGGTGTGACGGCGATGCGCAAGGTGCCCCGGCTCAAATCGCCCACATCGTGGATGGCCCGTTTGCCTTGCTGTAGCTCCTGCACCGCCCGCAACGCATGACGCAAGTAGACCTCTCCGGCGTCGGTGAGGCGGGTTTTGCGCCCTGAACGATCAAATAACTGAGCGCCCAGACTTTCTTCCAGTTGTCGAACTTGCTGTGACAGCGCTGGTTGCGAGACATGCAGGGCCGCTGCCGCTTTAGTGAAACCTTGATGTTCCGCGACGGCGAGAAAGTACTGAAGGTGGCGAGCGAGCTTGTTTGTTTCCATAAGATTATCTGATGCAGTTGATCATATATAAGACTTTTACCTTATTTTAAGGGCGCCGTAATCTTGGTTCATCGCAATGCGAGCCAAGGAGTTATCCCATGCAAGACATCATCGATGGTTTTCTGAAGTTTCAGCGCAATGCCTTTCCCAAGCGGGCCGGTCTGTTCAAAGACCTGGCCAATCAGCAAAACCCTCGTGCGTTGTTCATCTCCTGCTCCGACAGCCGCCTGGTGCCGGAGCTGGTCACCCAGCGTGAGCCGGGCGATCTGTTTGTGATCCGTAATGCCGGCAATATCGTGCCGTCCTATGGCCCTGAGCCGGGCGGCGTGTCGGCCTCGGTGGAATACGCCGTCGCTGCCTTGCAAGTCAGCGACATCGTGATCTGCGGCCACTCCGATTGCGGCGCCATGACGGCCATCGCCACCTGCACCTGCCTGGACCATATGCCTGCGGTGGCCGGCTGGTTGCGCTACGCCGATTCCGGCCGAGTGGTCAACGAAGCCCGCCAGCACGTCGATCAGCCCGCCAAAGTCGCATCCATGGTGCGCGAAAACGTGATCGCACAGTTGGCCAATCTCCAGACGCACCCGTCTGTGCGCCTGGCCCTTGAAGAAAAACGCGTGACGCTGCATGGCTGGGTCTACGACATCGAAAGCGGCTGCATCCAGGCTTTCGACAGCCGTACCGGCACGTTCGTGGCCTTGGCCGACTACCCAGTGAGCGCCGGCATCCCTGCAATACCTCGCTCCAACTGAAGTACCCAGGTACCTGCATCGCAGGCAAGCCTACGCGCCTTTTTTACTCACGGAGAAATCCCCATGATCCAGTCGCAAATCAGCCAAACCACTCGCCTTGCCCTGACCGACGTCATCCTCTTGGCCAAAGCTCGTAAAGACCTATCGTTCGCCCAGATCGCCGAAGGCACCGGCCTGCACGAAGCCTTCGTCACCGCCGCCTTGCTTGGCCAGCACCCGCTGCCGGCTAACGCCGCCCAAGTCGTCGCCGACACCCTGGGCCTCGATGCGGATTCCGTGCTGCTGCTGCAAACCATCCCGGTACGCGGCAGCATCGGTAATGGCGTGCCGACCGATCCGACCATCTACCGTTTCTACGAGATGATTCAGGTGTATGGCACCACGCTTAAGGCGCTGGTCCACGAGAAGTTTGGCGACGGCATTATCAGCGCGATCAACTTCAAACTGGATGTCAAAAAAGTGGACGACCCAGACGGCGGTTCGCGTGCCGTCATCACGCTGGACGGTAAGTACCTGCCTACCAAACCGTTCTGATTGAATGAAAACTTGGCCCGAGGCCGCTAGGGGCTCGGGCCACGCATAGGGTATGTCTGCTGTTTCAGCGGCGCGCAGACAGCTGTTGCGGTGCCAAAAATGCATCGTGGAAATAGTTACGAAAAGCCTGCATTGCCGGGCTGAATTCGCGCTCGCGATGCCACGCCAATCCGACACTCATCGGCGTCACCTTATCGGTGACTGTCAGGGTTTCGATGCGTTTTCCTTCCAATGACCAGGGGCGGTGCACCAAGTCTGAGAGGATTGCCACGCCGCTGCCATTGGCGACCATGCTGCGCACCGCTTCGACTGAGCTGGTACGCACCCGCACGTTTGGCTGCTGATGCGCATGTTCCCAGTAGCGCATAGCGCTTTGTTCGGCTTCGTCGACGGTCAGCAGGATGTAGGGTTCTTTCGCAACGTCGGCGAGACTGACCGCCGAGCGCTCGCACAGCGGATGGTGGCTGGGCAGCCATAACCGCCGTTCGGAGTTGAAGAGAATCTCCGAAACGATGTCCGGGTGCGTGAGGTTGGCGGTGAGCACCACGGCCATATCAAAACGACCTTCCAACAAGCCTTGTTCAATCGCTTGCCGTTCCTGTTCATGGACTTCAATCGCCACGTCCGGATGCCAGTGTTCTAGGCGCTGCAGATGGTGCGGCAGGAAATAGCCGATCACCGTGTAGCTTGCCGCTAAGCGCAACACGCCACTGGCGCGGATATCCGGCAACGGGCTGTTCAACGCGTCATCGACGCTGCGCAAAATCACGTAGGCCCGGTTCAAAAAGTGCCGCCCGGCGTCGGTCAGGCTCATGCCCTGGGCCGAGCGCTGGAACAACAGCGTGCCGAGAATGCCTTCCAGTTCCTTGATCGCCGTGGTCACTGCGGATTGGGAAATATTCAGATGAATTGCGGCTTGAGAGATTTGCCCGATCTCGGCGGTAGCGACGAAATAGCGTACTTGGCGCAGGGTCAGGGACATTAGCACTCCGGACGATGAGGTATCTGTTTTTCAGAAGATGGCCTATCTGATAATAGATCTTCCCAAGGGGTAGGCAGGAATTTAACTTGGCCTGTATGAAGTCACAAGCGTCGGGAGCAAGCGTCATGCAGGCAGTAGATTTCAACTCGGACATGGGTGAAGGCTTTGGCCCCTGGACCATCGGCGATGGTGTCGACAATGAGCTGATGGGCTTTATCAGTTCGGCCAACATTGCCACCGGTTTTCATGCCGGTGATCCCGGCACCATGCGCCGCACCGTCGAGCAGGCCAAGCGCCTGGGCGTGGCCATCGGCGCGCATCCGGGGTTTCGCGACTTGGTGGGTTTTGGCCGTCGGCACATCAATGCACCGGCCCAAGAACTGGTCGACGACATGCTCTATCAGTTGGGCGCCTTGCGTGAACTCGCCCGGGCTCAAGGCGTGGCCCTGCAACACATTAAACCCCACGGCGCGCTCTACATGCATCTGGCCCGGGACGAAGAGGCTGCCCGTTTGCTGGTGCAGAACCTCCAACGTCTGGAACCGGAGTTGCTGCTGTATTGCATGCCCAAGTCGGTGATCTGGCGGGTTGCCACGGAACTGGGGCAACCGGTGGTCCGCGAGTTCTACGCCGACCGCGAATACGACCTCAGCGGCTCCATCGTTTTCACCCGCAACGTGCGAGCTTACGACCCGGCCATCGTCGCCAAGCGAGTGCTACGTGCTTGCCAACAAGGCGTGGTGCGCACCGTCGAGGGCGAGGACCTGGCGATTGAGTTCGACTCCATCTGTTTGCACAGCGACACGCCGGGTGCCCTGGCGTTGGTCGAAGCCACGCGTCGTGCACTTGATGGCGCGGGCATAAAGGTCCGAGCACCGCGCTGAGACCGAATGAAAACACCTGGCACACAGACGCCAGGGTTGACTCACCGATTTACTTTTTGCCTGCCTTTCTACAACTATTCCAAGAGGAACAGACATGGCCGAACGCACTGTAATCACCCCGTTGCCGGGGACCTTCTACCGCAAAGCTACCCCGGAATCGGCGAACTTCGTCGAGGTCGGCGCGCAGGTCAGCGCCGACACGGTGATTGGCCTGATCGAGGTCATGAAGCAGTTCTCCGAACTGACCGCCGGGACGGCCGGTCGCCTCAATGCCTTTTTGGTAGAAGACGGTGATCCGGTGGAACCGGGTCAAGTCGTCGCAACACTCGATGGCGAGTGAGGGCACGATCATGACTCACGCCATTCATAAATTGCTGATTGCCAACCGTGGCGAGATCGCCGTGCGGATCATCCGCGCGGCCAAGGAACTGGGCATTCCTACCGTTGCTGCGTGCAGCGAGGCGGACGTCGACTCCCAGGCTGCGCGCATGGCCGATGAGGTGCATATTCTCGGCCCGGCCCGCGCCGACAAAAGTTACCTGAATGTCGAGGCCTTGCTCGGCGCCTTGAACGCAACGGGCGCCAACGCGGTGCATCCCGGTTACGGCTTTCTGTCGGAGAACGCCGACTTCGCCGAAGCAGTGGTGGCTGCCGGCGCCATTTTTGTCGGCCCGAGCGCGGAGACGATCCGGCGCATGGGCGATAAAGCCGAGGCGCGGCGCACGGCGCAAGCCGCCGGCGTGCCGGTAGTGCCGGGTTCGCCGGATGAACTGTTCGACGTTGAATCGGCGCTCAAGGCTGCCGAATCCGTTGGCTTCCCGCTGTTGATCAAAGCCTCGGCCGGTGGCGGCGGGCGCGGTATTCGGCTGGCGGAAAACGCCGAGCAGCTGAGCGAAGAATTCCCTCGTTCCCAGCGCGAAGCCCAAGCGGCGTTTGGCAATGGTGCGGTGTACTTGGAGCGGTTTATCAGCCGGGCCCGGCATATTGAAGTGCAAGTGCTGGGCGACGGTCAGCACGCCGTGCATTTGTTTGAGCGCGAGTGTTCGCTGCAACGGCGGCGGCAGAAAATCTTCGAAGAAGCGCCATCGCCAGTCCTCAGCCAGCAGCAACGGGAAACGCTGTGCGCCAGCGCGGTACGCCTGACTGAATCCCTGGGTTACAAGGGCGCCGGCACCCTGGAATACCTGTATGACGATACTACTGGTGAGTTTTTCTTTATCGAGATGAACACCCGGATTCAGGTAGAGCACCCGGTCAGCGAACTGATCACGGGCATCGACCTGGTCCAGGCCATGTTGCGCATCGCTGGCGGCGAGCCGCTGGGCTTCAAGCAAAGCGACATTCGACTCAACGGCGCGGCCCTGCAAATGCGCCTGAATGCTGAAGACCCGGCACGGAACTTCTTCCCGAGTCCAGGCCTGGTCGAGCAACTGATCTGGCCGCAAGGGGAGGGCGTTCGTGTCGATACGCATCTGTTTCAATGCTACCGGGTGCCGCCGTACTATGACTCGCTGCTGGCCAAACTGATTATTCACGGTGCGGATCGCGCCGAAGCTCTGGCCCGAGCGCGAATGGCGGTGGCGAACACCACGCTCACCGGTATGGCCAACACCTTGGCGTTGCACGGTGAATTGCTGGAACAACCGTGGCTGCACAGCGCCGACTTTCACACCGGCACCCTGGAAACCTGGCTGGTCGAGCGCCGCAGCGGAGGTGAAGCATGAGTACGCCCATCCGCTACAGCTTTGGCGCCGATGAGCATTTATTTGCCGAAGTCAGCGACAGCATGTCCCTGGACGCGTTTTTCAAAGGACTGGCCGTCACCCGCGCCGTGGAACGGCTGGCGCTGGATGGCGTGCTCGATATCTGCCTGGCCAACGCGTCGTTCCAGATTCGTTTCGACCCGGATCGCATCGCCCCGCACACCTTGCTTGAAGCGGTAAAAACCGCCGAGGCCGGAGCCGTCGCCGAGCGCACCTTACAGACGCGGATTATCGAAATTCCGGTGCTCTACAACGATCCCTGGACTCACGAAACCCTGATGCGTTTTCGCGACCGCCACCAAGACCCGAGCGCCACGGACCTGGAATACGCCGCACGCATCAATGGTTTGGCCGACGTCGATGCGTTCATCGCGGCCCACAGTGGCGCGCCGTGGTTTGTCTCGATGGTCGGCTTCGTTGCGGGGTTGCCGTTCATGTTCCAGATGGTTGAGCGCGAGCGTCAGTTGCAGGTGCCCAAGTACCTGCGCCCACGCACCGACACGCCGAAATTGACCTTGGGCCATGGCGGTTGCTTTGGTTGCATTTACTCGGTGCGCGGCGCCGGCGGTTATCAGATGTTTGGCGTGACCCCCGCGCCGATCTACGACCCGCAACAGAACCTCGCGTACCTGAAAGAACACATGGTGTTTTTCCGTCCAGGCGACATCGTGCAGTTCAAACCGATGGACCGTGAGGCTTACGACCACGCGGTGGCCGAAGTGGACGCCGGTTGCTTTGATCTGCGGATTCGGCCGGTGGAGTTTTCGCTGGACGCGTTCCTCGCCGATCCCGTTGGCTATCCCAAGTCGCTGCAGGAGGTGTTGGCATGATTAAGGTTCTTAAACCCGGCCTCGCCACTTCGGTACAAGACCTGGGCCGCGAAGGCTATTACCACTTGGGCATTCCGCCGTCCGGCGCACTCGATCAATACGCCTTGAGCGCGGCCAACCAATTGGTCGGCAACCCGGCCGGTTTGGCGGGGTTGGAATGCACGTTGCTCGGGCCTGAGTTGGAGTTTCAGCAGGATGCATTGGTGGCGGTCAGCGGCGCGCACATGACGCCTTGGGTCGATGGCGTGGAAATGCACCACGACACCGCGTTCACCGTGAAGGCCGGGCAAGTGTTGCGCTTTGATTTTCCCAAGGCTGGTGCCCGCGCTTATGTGGCGGTGGCCGGCGGCATTGATGTGCCGGTGGTGCTCAACAGTCGTTCCACCTATGCGCTCGGCGCGCTCGGCGGTTTTCAGGGGCGACGCCTGATTGCAGGCGACGAGTTGCCGGTGGGCATCGCCAGTGGCAAGAGCCGCGCCGGAGCCAGTTTGCCCATGACGTTACGGCAATCATTGGGTGGCGAAATCACCCTGCGAGTGGTGCCCGGTTTGTACTACCACCGCTTGACCGAATCGGCCGCGAAAAGCTTTTTCGCCGAGCCGTGGACGGTCGGTTCGGAAGCCGATCGCATCGGCTATCGCTTCAAGGGCGGCAGCGCGCTGAGCTTTCAGCCCCGAGAGCAGCCGTTCGGCGCCGGTTCCGATCCGTCGAATATCGTCGACAGTTGCTACCCGATCGGCTCGATCCAGGTGCCCGCCGGGCTCGAACCCATCGTGCTGCACCGAGATGCGGTGTCCGGTGGCGGCTACGCGATGATTGGCACGGTGATCAGCGCCGACCTCGATTTGATCGGCCAGATGCAACCCAACCAGAAGGCCCGCTTTGTTGCGGTAACCCTCGAAGAGGCGCTGGAAGCGCGACGTACCTATAAGAAAAAACTTAGCTGCCTGAGCAAGCTGTTCCCTTCCTGATTCTGCCCGCCGTTTAGCGCGGGCCATGCCAAACGGTACGCCAACGCCGCACTTCGGTGCGGTGACGGCTGCCCGCGCTTCAACCATTGACTGGTTTTGGAGTTCACGCATATGGCTGCTTTATCGCAATCGAGTCAAACCGGGCAAGACCCGGCGCATTATCCTGTTTCCACCGAAGCGCGCATGGGGCGACTGTCTCTGACCATGGCGTGGTGGGCGGTGTGCAGTGCGATGTTTTACATCGTAGTGGGTGCTTCATTGGCATTGTCGTTCGGTGCGCGCAATGCGCTGATCGGCATGGTCCTGTCGGTGATCAGTTATGGACTGGTCAACAGCGTTCTCAGCCGCTTTGCGATTCGCAGCGGTTTGTCGGTGGCGTTGTTCTCACGACTGTTGTTCGGCAGCACCGGGGCATGCCTGGCGACGCTGATTTTCTTCTCGACCGCGATCTATTACGCGGTGTTCGAGGGTTCGGTGATCGCCGTCGCGTTCAATCACCTGTACCCGGAACTGGTCTATCCGCTGGCGGCATTGGCGGTGGTGCTCTACAGCGTGCCGATGATCCTGGGCAGCGTGCAGCACTGGCTGGACAAGCTCAACGGTGTGTTGTTGCCGGTGTATCTCGGTGGTTTGCTGGTGGCCGTGGGACTATCGATCAGCCGTTATGGCTACCAGCCGCAATGGCTGGATTTCGGCCCGGCAACGCCTAGCGCATTCGGCTGGTGGGATTGTTTTGTCGCCTACATGGGCGTCTGGGTATTGATGCTGTTCACCTTCGACTATGCGCGTTTCGGCAAGCTTGAAGACGCCGAGTACCACGGTCGCTGGAACTTCGGCATGCCGTTCTACGCAGTGACGTTTCTGCTCAACGGCGCGGCGGGCATTTACCTGGTCAGCAGCATTCCCCACGAAGGGGCCCTGAACGAAGTCTCGGTGGTGATGGCGATTTTGCAGTTGATGGGCTTGTGGGGATTGCTGTTTGTCTGGGCCACGCAAACCCGGATCAACACCGCCAACTATTACTTGGCGACCCTGAACATGCAGGCGTTTTTTGCACGGTTTGGCCTGCGTGGTTCGTACCTGGTATGGGCATTGGTGGTCGGGGTGATCGTATATGGCCTGATGCTCGCCGATGTGTTCGCGTATCTACTCAAAGCCTTGGCTTACCAGGGGATTTTCGTGGTGGCCTGGGTGGGTGTGGCGTTGGCGCAGATTGTCTACGGACGCAGCGACATGGCACAGCTCGAACGGGTGGTCGCATTTAACCCTGTGGGCTTGACGGCCTGGTTTGGCGCCACCGCATTGGGCCTTGCGTTGATGTTCTCCCGCGGCGGCCTGAGCAGCTTTTCCGCGCCATCTACCGTGATAGTTGCATTTGCCTTGCAAGCAGGCTTATCCCATCGAAGCTGGTTGCGGTTACGGATGGCGGAGTAGAGTTTTGCGGTCACTGATCCCGTACCAGCCTGCTCTAAAGGAGCCGGCTATGGGAAGCTCATTACACATTCGCTGATGGGCTTTCAGTGACCGCTTCTGGCCGATGCCGTTGAAAAAGCCTGCTCGCCCAAACGCGCGAATAGTGAAGGTGAAAACATCTTGTTTGCACGCTACTACGTGAAAGACACCTGAACCTTCTGCGCAAAATCCAGATTTCAATCTCAGGCGCGTACTTTTTTGCTGTGCAAGTCGAAGCCGACTTTCCAACATAATCGGCCAGAAGCGGATGTGGGCAAGCGGCAACTACCTGCCAAAAAAGCGGACGCTATCACTTTGCCAGGGAGGGATCACCAAACCAAGGGACATCAATCTAAGTCGCCCTGCTTTACTGAGCATAGGAGGGCGTCATCCCTGCTAACAGGCGCTGGCTGCCGGATTACGTGCCGTGACGATCCACGCCGCGCCGTCGATCATCACCGACCGCTCGCCGGGGAGGCCGGCGAAAGCGGCGCGAACCGCCGCTGAAGCTTGGGTGCGGATGTCATCGCTTTGCTGCGCGAGCACAAGCGACAGCGGGCCGCCCTCGAATGCCATCCTTACCGCGTCGTCGATAGCCGCATCCCGAGTCTCGCCTTCACCGAACGGGATGGAAACACCGAACGGCGCAAAAGTGACATCGGTAAAGCCAGCGGCCGTCAGGATACGTGTCACCCGTCCCCGGTCAGCGAACGAGAATGGTCCGGGTGCTTCAGGATTAGGCGGTGCGGTCAGCGGGACGATGCCCTGGATCGCGCCCATCGGAAGGCGCACCCAATCGTTCTCGGCCACGCCGCGCCAGCAGATGAAAGCGACCCGACCGCCCGGCCGGAGCGCGCGTCGCATATGGGTGAACGCCCCTGTCGGATCGTCGAAGAACATCACCCCGAAACGCGAGAAAAGCATGTCAAACGCGCCCTCGGGCAGCTCGGCGTGACTGGCGTCGGCCACCTGGAACAGCACCGGCGTATCCTGCGGCGCAAGCTCGCGCGCTCGTCCAATCAGCGGTTCGGATATGTCCACTCCCAGCACATGTCCGCCCGCGCCGACGCGGGCAGCCAAAGCCAGACTGGACGCGCCTGCGCCGCAACCGACGTCAAGCACGCGCTCACCCGTGGCGGGCGCTGCGGCTTCTATCGCGGCCTGGCCAAATACCGCAAACATGGCGTCAAGCCGGGCCTGGTTGGCGACCCAGTACTCTCCGCTTTGGCCATTCCAGTCGGCGCCCTGATAGGTTTTTTGCTCTGTCATGACATCTTCTCGTTTTGATTAGTGTTTAACCAGCTAGCCTTTGATCGAGGCAAGGAGGGGAGGGCGTTACTTGGCCCACGCCGTGATCCGTTCCGCGATCGCCCCAGGGGCCTCAATGTGCAGGAAATGACCCACACCGGGGATGACCTCCATCGCGTGCGGGGCGGCGAACCGATGTCGGTCGTCGACCTGCGCGGGGAGGAGGATGCAGCGGTCGATCAGCGCGAGCACATCGCTGGTGAGGGCTGCGAAGTTGAACGGCCCCGCGGTCTTGGACGCGCGCGCCTCCAAACTCATCTCTAATCGGTGCTCCCAAGCCAGCATCGACTGCTGGTCGAAGATGCCGGCCATCGCGGCTTGTTATATTTCCGGAGTCAGGCGGTGCAGAAGCCGGGGACGGCGACCTTCTGGAACAGGTGCGGGGTGGCAACGACGGATGACGGATAGGCCGATACCTTCGCGACGAATTCGGGACGGGCGAAGGCATCGCGGAGCGTCTCGGTGGACTCCCACACCACATAGTTCAGGAAGGTCGGGCTATCACCGATCGCTCGGTGCAGTTGGGTGGAGATGAAGCCCGGCTGCTTCTTCAGGGTTTCGCCTGCAGCCTTGAAGGCGTCCAGGAAGCCCGCTTCGTCGGTGGAACCGACCGTAAATATATTGATAAGTACGATTGGCGCAGCCGAGATGCCGAGTTGGCGCTCAAACGGGAATTTATCGTCTAGCGGCTTGAATTTTTTTAGGACTTCCATGGTGGCGCTCGCGTCTATTGAAATTGAAGTTAGTGTGCTCGGTGCTGCTTGATCTCAAACCAGCATCGACTGCTGGGCGAAGATGCCCGCCATCACGCCTTGCCATGAAGCCGTGCTGACAGATGCCATGAGAGGGTTGGCAAGGTCGCCGGCAGCGTAGACGCCGGGCACAGTGGTTTCGCGGCGCTCGTCGACCTTGAGCGCGGTACCCAGGGGCGTATCGACCGTGGCGAGGCCCAGTGATTCATGCAGACGTGCGGAGGGCTTGTTGCGCGGATGCGCGAATAGGATGTCGACCGCAACAGAGGGGCCGGCGTCGAGCCTGACGGTGGTGTTGTGGCTCTCGTTATGCTCGATTTCGGTGATTCGGCTATCAACGACAGGGTTGCCGCGGCGCGCCAGATCGGCGCGGATGTCGGGTGGAATGTCGTGACCATTGGCAAAGACCGTCAATGTGTCGGTCCAGTCATGGTATAGCTTGACGTAGTTGTGCGACGGCGGACCGGACCAGACGAGGCCCCAATGCCGGCCCGCAACTTCAAAGCCGTCGCAATAGGGGCAGGGTACGATGGAGGTTCCCCAGCCTTCGGCAAAGCCGGGAAGTTCAGGCATCTGGTCGACGACGCCATAACTCAGGATCAGCCGGCGCGCCCTGTGGCTTTCGCCATCGCCAGTGAGGATGGAGAAATCGTCAATGGTTCCAGAGATATTCTCGGCCCGGGCAGTGACAAGACTGACCGTAGGGTAGCGCGCAAGCTGTTGCCGCGCTTCGGCCAGAATCTCTTGCGGTGGCTTGTGATCGTGGCCAAGCAAACCATGCGAGTGCTTGGCGAAGCGATTACGCGGAAGACCCGTATCGAGAACGGTGACTTTTCGGCGCGCACGACCAAGCTGTAGAGCGGCGGCAAGACCCGCGAAACTGCCGCCGATAATGATGACGTCATTCATGGTGATAGGCTCCGCGTTGTGGCTGAAGGGACTTGAATTTTACTTTTACAGTACTTACGAGTACCATAATTCCATAGTTAAGATACTGTCAAGTACTGGAATTCTCATGACCGAAATTTGCCAGACCCGGCGCGGCCGGCCAGCCAACGAGGCGCTCAGCCAAACGATTGTCGACGCCGCCGCCGAACTTTTTATGGAGTTGGGGTTTCAAGCGACAACGATGGACAAGGTCGCCCAGCGGGCAAAAATATCCAAGCTAAGCATCTACCGGCACTTCGAGAACAAGGAGGCGCTGTTCAGCGCGGCCATCGCGGCCCACTGCCATCAGTTTGCACCGCAGGCCATTGTTGAAGGCGTCGACGGCTCGGCTGCAGATCAGCTCATGGCGGTGGGGACATTCCTGCTGCGCACACTGTTGAGTCCGGAAGTGCGCAATGTTGAGGCCATGATCATGGTCGACAAGGCGAAGCAAAAGTCGTTGAGCAAGCTCCATTACGAAGCCGGTCCCGCCTATGTCATTGCCCAAATCGAGGCCCTGTTGCGGCACTTACACGCGGAGGCGATGCTAAATGTGCCCGACCCTTTGGAGTCTGCCCGTTTGTTTGCCGCGCTTATCAAAGGGTCCGATCTTCTGATGATCGCCCGCTTCGATGAGGCGAAGGCAAAGGACGACAATGAAGTCGAATCCTATTGCCGGTCGGCCGTCGCCATGTTCATCGCAGCGCACGGTGTTTAGCGGTTGATTTGAACGCCTGATGTCGGTCGTTAACTGGACACTACTGGTCTCTGTTCCATGAAGCGCCAGGGCGGGGGGCACTTATCGGCTTCATCCTGGGAGCCTTGGGTATGCTTTCCACTGCATTGCTTTAACTCACCCTCCTGGCCCAGCATTTAATTGCTGGGCCAATTCGCGGGATCTTAAGCTTAAGTCTGCGCACTCTGTTCGGCGAACGGCTTTATCGTCTGGCCCTGCCGCCAAGACCATCTCGGCTACGTAGGCGAAGGTGCGCTGTTCATTGAGCCGCGGAACCCCTTGAAATTGGACGGACGTCCATGGATTGCAGATGCTTTAAGCTGATGTTTTATAAGCCTTTATAGAACATAGTAGAACTCTGTTACAAACTCTCGGGGTCGCCTAGCAACAGCGGGACTCCCCAACCGCAAGGGTGGGTGTCCCTTGGGATGACGGAAGGTTAAGGTAGGAAGCGGCCAATGCGCCGTTGGCGCACCGCAGTCTTGAAGGCTTTGACCGCCTGGGACGTTGTCGGCGACGCCAGCGAACATGGGGGCAGCGTGATCGGGCGAGGGGCAGTTGGCGTCAGTTAAACCGCATCAGGAACGTGCCGGTTTTGTGGCTGTCAGTACTCATCCAGCAGGAACACCGCAGTAAGGCCCCGGTCTGCTTCGGTGAAGATGCAGAGGTCCAGTCCATCACAGATGGTGTAGGACGACAGCAGGTAGCCGCCGAGTTCCAGAGCCGCGTCGTTGTAGCGTCGATGCTCTGCGCGCACATCGCCCCAGTCGCCGCAGATGTGCCGGCGCACATAGGGTAGAGGATCGAGCAGATCCTGTCGGATCAGGGCGTCCACACGGCTGGAAAAGGTCAGGCCGCCGAAGGGGAATCGTGGCTGGAGGGTGACGAAGGCGGGCATGGGGCTACGCAGATCCTCCATCGTGAAAGGACTTCGTACTCTAGCAGGGCAAAATATTTCGGCGACGAAGTCGCGGTCACAATCACGCTCGCAATGGAGATGCTTTTGGGGGCGGCAGACATGCCTCGGCTGGGTAGGAAAACTCCATCGGCCAGGCGGTGTCGGCGGGTTCCCGGCAACGTGTCCAAACCTCGCAGGTACTTCATCGTTCGCTGACAGGTGACTGCGTCACTTTTCATTGGCGAGGGCGTTCGGGCCGGCTGGTTTCCTTGACCGCAAACATCAGACAGCGCACCGCTTCACGGTCTTGTTCTGACAATAAGCGGTAGTAGCGGATCAGTTGCTCTTCCTCTCGATTGAGTTGGCGGGGCCGTAGGGATGTACCGACGTCGGTACCCAGTGAGGAGATAAACGAAGTATTTAGCATGATTCTAGCCTTTCATGAGGTGAATGGAGGCATGGGCTGCTTGCCCAGAACATCTAAATAAATAACGTTTATCGGAGAGATGGGCTCGTCATTTTTCGTGACTGTTAGGTTTTTCGGAATGGGCCGTCGGAAGTGCTTGGTAGAGGTGTAGGAGTGGTCTTTCAAGGTCGACTGAATCGAGGCACGATTGAGTGGGGAGCCCGCCCACAGGCATCAATCGTCGGGTTGCCGGTGGGAGGGCGTAAGCCTGTCAAAAACGGGACACTTCCTTGAAGGCGCAGGTCAAATAGCACATGGCCACGCGGTCGGTTTCTGACAGCGTGCGGAAGTGTTCAATCAAACGTGCCTCTTCATCCGTGAGGGCGCGCAGCCGCCGTTTCGGCCAGAACACAAATATAAGCTGTGAAACACCCTTGGTTGATGGCATGACCCTTGTCCTCTCTTGCGGGAAAAGCAACTGACTTGCGGTGTGGTGCGATCCTGCCTGAGCATTCTGAGGAAGCAATCAAGGCATTTATGGTGAGTGTAGAAAGTTGTTTTGGACCGTGTGAAATATTTTTTTACAGGTGGAATTTGCTGTCAAAAAGCACGTTTGCGCATGCGAATACGTATTTGCTGGGTCAGACGCTCGATGATCAGGTTGTCGCTGGCGTCGTACTGGTAGTCTTTCTGCAACAACGGCAACACTTCGCGGGCAACCTGCTGGTAGTGCAGCGCCTTTTGGCTGAGACGGCCATTGCGGTCGTAGCGGGTGCGGGTGTGCAGGGCGCCCTGGGTGCGCAGCACTTCCTCGTGCAGTGCGTCGCGCTCGAAATCGCTGATCACACGGCCATTGAGGTTGAGCT